>DATEGO010000150.1:0-11324 GCA_035280065.1 Candidatus Acidiferrum sp. | reverse complement strand
ATTCACGCGAAATCGGTTCCATTACAACTGGCACTGGATTTGGGACACCGGCAACGGCGACATCGGCAATCAGGGCGTTCATGAGATGGACAAGGCTCGATGGGGACTCGGAGTGAAGTATCCGACGAAGGTTTCAGCCATTGGCGGGCACTTCCTGTTTGATGATGACCAACAGACTCCAAACACGTTGAACGCCGCGTTCGAATTTGTCACCCCGGACGGCAAGCGCAAGATGCTGGAGTTCGAGGTTCGCCACTGGGTCACGAATAGCGAAGCCATGATCGGAACGAAGGCATTCGGCAGCGAAGGCGTCCCCGCGGCAGGATTAGCCGCAGCGCCGCCGACTGACACGAAAAGCGCGGCAGCCAAGCCTAAGACCGGAGCGGATGCGGGCTCGCACAATGTAATCGGGAATCTCTTCTATGGCTCCAAGGGCTACATGGCCATGGGCGACTACGACTCTTACAAGAGTTGGTTGGGCAAGGAAATGGAACCCGGGCCCGGCGGGCATGGCGCCGGCGATCACTATGCCAATTTCATTGATTGCGTGCACAGCCGGAAGAAAGAAGATCTACATGCGCCCATCGAAGAGGGGCACATTTCCTGCACGTTAATTCACCTGGCAAATATCTCTTATCGCCTCGGACGCACAATTCACTTCAAGCCCGACACCCAGGAGATCAACGGAGATAAAGAAGCGATGGAACTGATCCGAGAGGGCGACCGCGGCTATCGCGATCCATACGTAGTGCCTGAAAAAGTATAGATTGCAATCAGCCGCCACGCGAGCTTCAGCGCAGGCCGCTAACCTTAGCCGCGTCAAAAACGGGTTATTGGCAAAAATGGAAAATGTGACAGCAGCCTGAGGTCCTGTGGTTCGCCAAAACTCCGGCTGGCTCCGGAATCAATGACATAGCGGCCGTAGCCTCCACCAGCGTTCTGGTATAACTCTTCGCCATGTTTCGATTCTTCGGGGTCGGCTTCGCAACCCTCATTCGCCTGTCTTGCTCGCAGAAGAGTCTGCTACTTGAGTATCTGGCCTTACGCCAGCAGCTTTCTGTGCTGAAACGGCGTCATCCACGCCCAAGACTTGATTTCATCGACCGGCTCTTCTGGCTGCTCGCTCGCCGGTGCTGGTCTGGATGGAGGCAGGCACTCTTGGTTGTCACACCCGAAACCGTGGTCCGGTGGCACCGCGCTGGATTCCGCTGGTACTGGAAGTTGATTTCGAAAGTCAGGAAACCCACCGGAAGAACGCCAATAGCGAGAGAAGTTCGAGATCTGATCTTCCAAATGGTCGCCGCGTTCGGCGTACTCTATTGCTTCTTCGTCATCAGCCACGAACGCCGACGCATTCTGCACTTCAACATCACCAAACACCCCACGAGCCTCTGGATCGTCCAGCAATTGCGGGAAGCCTTTCCCTTTGATTCCACTTCCAGGTTTCTGCTCTTCGATCGCGATGCCAAGTACGGATTGGAAGTCCCGGTCGCTGTTCGCTCCTTGAGCATCCATCCGGTTCGCACTTCCTTCGAAAGCCCCTGGCAGAATGGGAAGCTGCCGCCGCGACCTGCTGAATCATGTCATCGCGCTCAATGAACGGCATCTGAAACGCCTGCTCTCTTTGTACGTCCGCTACCACCACGAAGACCGCACGCACCTTGGCCTTGCGAAGCAAACACCGGCTGGCAGAACTCCCTCCGCGGCTTCCGGTCGGGTCGTGACTCGCCCACGACTTGGAGGGCTGCACCATCGCTACGATCGGGCCGCCTAATTGATTCAATGTTGCCGTTGCGCAAGCGGGGTCGGAGCATTCGATCCTTTATATACATGGGCTGCAGTCGGAGGGATCTGGGCACTCCGCCGAGAATTCAAGTCTCCGTTGTGATCCAAATGTTCGAAATATTCACAAAGGCAATAACGGAATCAAACTATTTCTGGCACGGATGAGATTTTGGCGAGGGGGGTGGTTCTGGCACGATCAATGGGACGATGGCTTTTGATCGAAAAATACGGAATGAATAGGACCATTCCCTTTATATTAAGATCGCCGACCGCGTCGAAGTCACGGTTGAGCTCAAGGGCACCCGTATCGGAGGACCTCCTGTTGCCCTTAACCAATAGAGGGCAGCTCTCAGCGCGTTGACGCTCGTCTGCCGGTGTTGCAAACACTTCGCCCCTTACGGTTGTTTCGGTGGAAAGTTTTTGAAGCTCTTCGTCACGAGCTCGTCGACCTCCTTATCCATCCTTCGTAGGGCTTTGTCTGGATCGCGAAAGGTCTTCACATAGGTCGCCGCCCAAACCTGCTTCTTCGACACCGCATCGATCATCCGAAAGGAAATACGCCCATCTACTTTCAGCCACGCAGCTGGGGCCATGGCGGGCCCATTTCCCAAGCCGTAGGTGGGGGTAGGGTCATTGGACAATTTAGGTGCTGAGTTTACCTGTGCTGTCGGCGACAGAGCCAAGTTTGATTCTCCACCTCCATCGTAGTTTAGATAGAAATCCGGATTCTGCTTGTCTTCTACAAAGCCTTTCGCCTTAAGAGTCTGATCCACCGCCCTAACGATCTTGAGATTCATCGTTTCGTTGGTGTCGGGGTGCTGACGGGTCATCAATCGATTTTCCAGCCAAGCGTATCGCTTATGTTTTGAGAAATCGAAGCTAGGCTCGTTTATGGTGGATACCTTTTGTCCAGAAGCAGTCAAACAATTAAAAAACAAGCAGGCCAAAACCACTTCATGCTTGAGGGTAACGAATTTCATGCAACGGCCTCCTGCGACTCTCTCCAGCGAGCCGGAAGCATAGCTGCTTTGCACAGCTCCGCAACTGGAAGAAATTACAGCTGTATCGAGTGAAGGCAGGAGCGGCCAATGCGGCTACGCAGGCCTACCCGAGCATTTCCCCTCCGTTTGCTCGTGTATCGGGGGTTTGGAGCGTCTGGAAATCGCCTTCCCTTCAGTTGGCAGGATCCGTGAGGCCGGCCAAGGGATTCGGAGCGTCAGGCTGGACTCGAACGACCACTCGCTTGTTCAGCAGCATCTCGACCCAAATGAGAAGTCCAATGACAATCGTCATCCGGACCGCGTGGACCTTCCAGTATTTTCGATAGACCCGCGCCACTTCGATTCGGTCGGCAATTATCTTGGCCGTTCCGGAAATCGTGGGACCGTCCTGGCTCCCCACATAACAGATGACATGTGGATTCCTTCGTACCCGTTTCACTTTATAAGAATCCGCCGGAGTGAGGAATTCAATCTGGCCGTCATTTACAACTAGCCACACCTGTATTTTCTTTAGTTCGCCGGATGCCTTATAGGAACCGAACCATTGCGTGTGTCGTTCGAGGGCGCGTTGCAGTTCCGGGTTCATAGATAACTGACGGACATCCTAGGCTTCGACGTGGCAGTTTGGCAACCTGGCATACCCAAGAGCGCGAGTTAGGTTCAGGACCTTGTGTTACACATATCCGATTAGATGGGGGGTTACCGGAAGGGTGTTCCTCTAGTACCCACGCGGGTTGTTTCGAAGTAACTTTGACATAACTGCGATAGAGATATGCGCTTGAGTAGAAAGAATCCCCGTTAACATGAGTTCAAGGGCTAGAGAATTGCGAGGCGCCCACGCAGCCCTAAGGAGTGGACATGAAACAGGGATTCCTACTTGTCTTTTTCTCCCTCTTGATAATCGCCTGTACAAATTCCCAATCGCAGACGCCCCCGGTGGAGTTAAAGCATTTTGCTCTGAATAGCGTCGATGACGTACGCGCGACCACGGGAGTCAGCTTTGACCGGCAGATCTCGTCAGACGGCAAGGGTTCGATACGCGTTGACGCTGCGGAGCCGATGATTGTCCCGCTATTTGAAGTGAGCGACGTCAGCATCGAAAATGCGGTTCTCATTTACCAAGCAAGCTTGCAGTCTCAAAAGCTTGACGGTAAAGCATTCCTCGAAATGTGGGTCCGCCTTCCTGGCAAGGGAGAATATTTCTCGCGCGGCCTGGACCGCCCCATAACTGGCACCACGACCTGGATGACGATTGTTACACCATTTTTTCTGCAGGCCGGACAAAAGCCGGATTTGATCCGTCTCAACTTGGTGGTCCAGGGAAAAGGAACGGTATGGATTAACGACATTCATCTCATGCGCGCGCCGTTGCCTAGCCATTGACCTACTGAGTTGAAGCCATCCCAGACCGGCCGACTTTTTTTCGCGTAGGTTCATAATCAACCGATAGAGCGAATCCACGTCATCGATGTCAGCAAACGCTGGCACGTCCCCAATCGAAAACCAGCTCATGGCTCGCGTCTTTCTCCCTTTGGCGAGTGGAAGGTTACTTGATTGGCGGAGCCATCGATATTTTTGATCGTGACGTGAACCTCTGGCATGTGTTTCCCTCCTTCGGAAATGCACTGCGTGAATTGTGACCGTGACGGTCACAAAACTCCGTCGAAAGAACTGCTAAAATCCAGCCGTCGCCCAATGGGAGGTTCGTCGTGCCATCCTGTTCTCCTTAGATAGTCAGGATAGTGCATATTTGGTTATATAAGTTGGAGAAGCACTAGTTGAACGAAAAGGAGTTTGGCTCCCCGGGGAGGATTCGAACCTCCAACATTTCGGTTAACAGCCTCGAACATAACTTAATCATAATTTGCCGGAGCCGAGACAAATCGAGGGGATTCAGCAAGTTCTGACAAAACGGGATAAGTCAGGTTCACCTTCTCTTTTCAGTTTTTGTTCGCTGTTTGTCGTGTTTTCTCACTAGTTGCATGACACCTACATGACGCGCGGCAATAGACCTTACGCGCGGCGATAGACCTTCGGCGAAACCGAGTGCCTTGCTTTCAGTGTCATGCCAGTGTCATCTCGCGGGTTAGTCGCAAGCGAGTAGCCTCAGGCTACAAAGCGATGAGCTCAGTGAAAGCACGCAGAATACTGAAAGCATCTTTGACTAGCCCGGACAAACCGCATTCGTGAGCAAGTGCCTGGTAAGGTTTCTGCCACTCGGCGGGAGGTACTGGAAGAATGGTTGGCAACGAGTGCGTCTTGCGGCGCTCGAACGTGACGCGAATTGCCTCGGTAACCTTGTCAACGGATAACGCGCCGGACTGAATCAAGAGAACCATGTCCACGAGGTCTCGCACGCGGCTATTCACCGCGCCGGGGCGGGGCAGAGTATAGGCGTGCAGCTTCTCGGCAAACTGTTGCTCGCGAGAGATCATGTACAACGACGGCCTCGCAATACCAGCAAAGCCCAACCAATCGCGACCTTCGATGACTTCAAGTGGCTCCATCACTGCATCACCGATCCCTACGTCTAGGTGAAATCCAACGAAAACGCGGCCATCGAGGCGAGCTTCGATCGGAAACCTAGCGCCACCATACGGGGCAGCATCCAAATCAGAGATTGGCTCGCCTATCGTGTAAACAAAGAAGTCTTCACCCCTGAACGCTGTGGCTTCTTGTAGCTTTTCCAGCACGGCCAGGCTCTTCTTGCCGTCTTTCTTCCCGCCGGAACTGGGAGTGCTGCGCATTGTCAGGTCAATATCCTTCGTCGTGCGCGCAGCCTTGATTCGCAGTTCCATTGCGTAACCGCCCTTCAGTACCCAAGGCGACGCGCTAGGCTGTGCTGTCTGAAACAGACGCGCCAAGAGCCGGTCGAACGCGACCTGCCGCCTCAGACGTTGCAAGTCAACGCTTTCCTTCCCGGCAATGTCCTGAAGCCTGTCCTCCAGCGCCCTTCGAAAGGCTGCGGCTGTCGCGTATTTCTTGGGCTTCATCAGGCAGCTACCTTCTGAAAAAAGGTTTGCAGTTGCTTGCTGCCAACGAGACGTTTCCTAGCCTCTGCAATTTCGCTTCTGCGAACGAGCCCTCGCCGTAGCCCTTCACGGAGTGCTTGCCGAAGAATCGCAGGCGGCACCTCCCCGCCTTCCAGCAGATCAAGAATCGCTCGCATAGGTTTTGTTACCCGCACTCCATGAGCAGTTCCGATGTCGCTCTGGGGGAGATCAGCGAAATGCAGGACGAGCACGCGGGGGATTTCACTGTTTCGCCGGAAGCTTCTCGGCACAGTCATATGCAGCTTCGCTGGCATCACGTCCGACAGATCGTGAAGGCTCAGAGCGGTTTGATGGCTGTACACTCCCTGTGCGGCCTCTCCGCGATTCCGTGACCAGAGTGACCAAAGCATCAGGTCAGGGCGCTCGCCTCGCGGAAAGCTGGCCAGCCGATAGATTCCCCGATGTTCACGAATCCAGTTCCCTGCCTGAACGTGGTACGGGTGAGTATTCTCCGCGAACCCCGCGGCTTTGGCCTGCTTCGTCGTGAAGAAGCCTTGTTGGCCTTCCGCGATCTCGTACAGCCGCTTCGCGGCTTCTTTACGTTCTTTCATCGCAACACAATACTACAACTTATTTGAGGTATTGTGTATCTAAAAATTGCCGAGACAGGGGCAGCAAGAGTGCCCAAATCGAACAACCCATCCTCGATACCCTCGACCGCTATGCGGAGTTCATCCAGAGCAGCCGCGAACATATTGTTGCCTCGGCTCTCCGGCTCGTCTTCAAGAAGGATTACGACTTCAAAGGCGACTTCTGCCACAAAGTGAAAGGAATTCTGGAAACGTATGAGAGGGGCGAAGACTACATCGAAGTCAGTCTGCACTCAGAGTACCGCTACAATCCCCTGCACAACGATCTGGACGCGTACGCCCTGGCCTACAGCATCGCGGCTCTTCTGAACAATCTCTTCGGCAAAGGCAAGGAGCCATTCTGGCAGCAGGCCTACACGAACCTCGTAAAGTTCATCATCCTGCTTCACAAAGTCGCCTACGACTACGTAACGCTTTTCGACGTGTACGAATGCGCGATCTCTCCCGAAGTTCTCGAAAAGCGGATCGCGGAAGCGGAGAGGAAGTTATCGAAGTTCGATATCGCAGTGACACCGGAGACCTACACTGCATGGGTAAGTGACCTCAAGACGTTCTCCTTCGAACTCGACAAACCGAACAGCGTTTATCGCGCCAAGGCCGTCACCGAACTGTGCGACATGCTGCGAAACAAGAAGGTCCCATTCCAGTTCAGTTCGGAGTCAACGAACGATCGAGAGTTCCGTAAATGGGAACAACTGAAGCCGTGAAACGCTGGTTTCATCATGACTGGAAACGCATCGAGCCCAAGCTCCGCACTTCGATTGTAGAAGGTATCTCCGTCTTCCTGTCCCTCTTCGACGACAACCCCGATGTGAAGAGAACATTCTGCCCACCGGCGGAGTGCTACGACCCAGCAGCCGATGTCGATAACCGATAAGTTCAAGGTGGGTTGGCCCGGCGAACGGATCGCGTTCGAGGAAATGTGCAAGGAGTTCGCGCAATCGCACTTTGCAGCGATTTCCGCAGGAACGGTCGCCGGTTATCGGGCCTATCTCAAGCACCTAACGGCGTTTGTCGGAGGTTTGATGCTGGCGAGAATCACCTCGAAGTTGGTCGAGGAATACCGCGACCATCGCCGGCAACAGCCTTCGATTCGCTACAGGGGGCGCACTCTAAAAGGTGCGACCGTCAATCGCGAGCTTGAATGCCTCACGTGTCTGCTGGACCTCGCCGTCCGCCGGGAGTACATCCCCGAGAATCCGGCTCGTGCAGTAAAGCACTTTAACGAGCTTCGCGAACGGCCCGTCAAGCAGATGCTCACGCTGGAGCAGGAGAACCGAATCCTGCACGCGGCATCTCCTCATCTTCGCGTAGGCATTGTGCTGCTCGTACAAACGGGCGGAAGAACCTATACCGAGGGTTTCCAGTTGCGTTGGGACCAGATCGATTGGGAAACCGACTCATTCGATTCGGCAACGACGTAAAAACGCCGGGTTCCTCGGAGCCCCTTCCGCTCACGGATCTGGCATTTCGAGTCTTGCGCAAATGGAAAGAGGAATCGAAGTCGGATTCGCCGTTCATCTTTCCGAGCCCGCGCAAGCCGGGACGCCCCATCCGAAGCGTAAAGACGGCTTGGCGAGCGACTCTCAAGCGAGCAAGCGTGCCGCACTTTCCGATTTACAACTTGCGGCATGCTTTCTGTACTCGCCTAAGCTGGGTAGCACCAGACGCTGTGATTCAACGGGCCATGCGTCACGCAAGCCCCGAGACAAAGCGCCGGTATCAGCTCGGCATGGTCGAACAGGTTCGCGAAGCGATGGAGAAAGCGAATCAACAGGTGTACGGCGAGAGCGCTTTCGGTCAATTAGGGCGTTTTTCATGACACCTGCATGACACTCGCGCAGTGCAATGACAAAAGCTGAGAAAGGAGGTTTTGTAAGTAACTGAGAGAGAAGGAGAATTTGGCTCCCCGGGCTAGATTCGAACTAGCAACCCTTCGGTTAACAGCCTTGTACCTGATTTGATCACAATTGTGCCGGAGCCGAGACAAATCGAGGGAAATCAGCAAGATCAAGCTAAACGGGAGTAGTCAGACTTACCTTCTCTTTCCTGTTCTTATTCACGATTTGTCGCCATTCATTATGATTCGTATGACAGTGGTATGACACTCGGTTCTTCTCGACCTGCGCAAAAATGAATCGTTTCCGAGTAGTCCGTCATCCTCTTGCTTTATTCCGGCGAACGCGGGCCGGATACGAGCGCGAACGCAGCGACGCGAAAGCCAGAGATGGTAACGCAATGTTTGGGACAGCTCCCATGTTCCTACTGTAGTGGAATCGGCCTACACTGGGGGTATGGCGCAACAAAATGCGGACCAGGCGGTACACAAGGCGGCGCGAGCAGGGCTGACCGATAAACTGGCGGAGATGTTGGCCATGGACCCTTCTCTGATCGACGCGAAGGGGGTGGACGCGCGGACTCCCCTGCATTGCGCGGGAACGGTGGCAGTGGCGGCGTTGCTCTTGGATCATGGGGCTCGAATTGACGCCCGCGACGAGGATCACGATTCAACCCCGGTACAATGGCGTATCGGCGAGTCGCCAGACGTAGCGCGATTCCTGTTGGAACGCGGCGCGAGAGCGGACATCTTTTTGGCAGCGGCGCTAGGCGATCTGGCGCTGGCGGAGAGATTGGTAACGGAGAATCGGGGCTGCTTGGCGGACCGGATCGGCAAACCACCGGAGTTTCCACCGCTGGGCCATGAAGGGCGTGGCGGCACGATCTACCAGTGGACGCTGCGCTTCAATTCTTATTCGCACCAAATTGCTCTGATGAAGGGTCACCAGGCGATGTTCGATTTCCTGTACGCGGAGAGCGATGTGGCGACGCGATTGTTGGTGAACTGCGTGTTGGCGCGGTCCGCGGAGGCGCACGCGATCGCGAAAGAGCATCCGGAGATCGTGCAGGAACTACCGGATGTGGATCGCGAACTCGTGGCGAAGTATTGCTGGGAGACAAACACGAATTACGACGCGGTGAAGCTAATGCTCGACTTGGGATTTCCGGTCGCGCATCCGGAGCACAGCCATGGTTACACGCCGCTGCACAATGCGGCGTGGGAGGGTTCGGGTGACCTGGTGGAGCTACTGATTTCGCGCGGGCATCCGGTGGATATTCGCGATCCCAGGTATGATGCGACGCCTCTCGAGTACGCACTGTACGACTGCCTGGTGGAGAAGCGTCACCCGGAGGGCGAGTTCGCACGAGTGGTCAAGGCGCTGTTGGAGGCGGGAAGTTCCCTGAAAGGCGTCAAATATCCCACCGGCGACGCGGCAGTCGACGAGGTACTCCACGCGTATATTTAAGCTGCGACCTCCTGCCAACTTGACGCGAAACGGCCTACCCGCAGGCGTGCGGGCATAGGTTCTCGGGCAGCCACGATGGAGGCCGCGAAGCAGTGCGATCAAGCCACGTTTCGGCCAAGGTGAGAGGGCACGGCAGCCAAGGAACGGACTCGACGACAATGGCGTAGATTAGCGAGGCGATGTGCAGGGTCCGTAGAAGGGGGCGGCAGCGCGTCACTTTTTGAAGGCCAGTGTAGGCGGCAGAACGTCAGGGTTTCTATTTCAGACGGAGTCGCGCCGACCGTTGACACAGCGCAATGTTCTTAGAGATGGCCTCGGCAAGATTCGCAGAGACATGAAGCTGGAAGGCGGAAAAGCGTTTCATTCTTTCCGTCGTTTCCGAACTTCACACCTGCGAAAGAACCGCGTGCCGTGGGACCTGCAAAAGCTGTGGCTTGGTCACGCCAACAAAGATGTCACAGACCGTTATGCGGAGCAGTTGAAAGAAGACGTTGAGTGGCGCAAGCAGGAAGCAGAAAGAGTAGGACTGGGGTTCGAGTTGCCTGCGCTAGAAAGTCCAATTGGGCTACTTGGGCTACCAAAACAGCAAAAATCGAAGTTGAAGAAAGTCGCTTAACTGATTGAGGGATTGGAAATTGTGTTGGCTCCCCGGGCTAGATTCGAACTAGCAACCCTTCGGTTAACAGGTTCGATTTCAAATCCATAAGTCGTTGTTTAGCCGTCGCTTAGGGTTGCAAAAGAGCTAATCTTCTCCCTCAAATGTTTTGAAGTTGTTCCAAGCCCCCTCCGACCGTTTGCGAAGCCGAGCGAACCGCTAAAATCTGCCTGAATCAATCCACGCTCCGACTTCTGAAACAGTTGTGGAGTTCGCCAGTACTTGCGTCCTATTGCCATATGTCCTCAAGACGAAAGCACAAGCGGAGAAGGAACGCCAGAAGTACCCGGAGCGTGAGCGCAAGGCGATTGGAATCGGCGTGATTCGAACCAAGAGTTAGTTCATTCTTCCACACAACATTCCTGTTTGACAAAACGTACCACAGTGTGGTACGTTGTTTTACGTGAGAAAGAAGCTCACTGCGATACGGCTCAAACCTGAACAGGTCGAGAAACTGGAGAAGATCGCCCTTCGTGAGGATGTTCCAGCGTCATGGCTGATCCGCAGGGCGATTGACGAGTTCCTGAAGCGCCAGAAGTAGAAAACGGGACGCCGTTCGGTTCGCACCCGGACGACGCCCCTGACCAAACAACCTGATTGGAGGCTGGATGGCTCTTCGCAAGCTATCACTGCCGCTGTTCTCGGCAAAGACTCTCGTTTCGCAACCGGGGCGCTCCACGCCCTATCTCCACTTCGTTGCCGCCGTCAGTCAGAAGACGGATCAGTATGCCCTCGTGTGCGAAAGCCAACCCCTCATGACTTCTCGGAGCCACGGTGTCCCCGCCCGTTGCCCCGCTTGCGGTGCCAAAATCAACTTGAAGGAGAATGCGAATGCTAATCACCAAGGATAATCACGGTCGGATCATAGGCTGGCGGGAGACTTACCAGTCGAAGGACGAGAGTGTCGATGTATCGGTACAGCGGAATGTAAGCAC
>DATEGO010000149.1:0-6502 GCA_035280065.1 Candidatus Acidiferrum sp. | reverse complement strand
GATTCTTTGGGGAACAGTTGTGGGGGTGTTGCCGATCGCCCTCGAACGCATGGTAGTGGATTTCACGAATCACGGAAGCGAGGAGCGCTCAGGGGGAAGAATTTGGTGAGTCCCGCTTACTGGACATCCTTCGGAGACATTGTCATCTTCCAGTCGGACCACTTCTCGAAGCAGTTGTTGGGGCCGTGCAGCAATTTACCGCCGGAGAACAGCAGGATGACATCACGCTGGTGATTGCGCGTTCGCTCGCATAGTCCCAACCTTTCGTGCGCCGCATATTCCAGACGAGTGGTCGAAAACCCAGAAATTATGACCTCTCCAGTGCTAATTTCGAATGGCCGTTATCCGGGCGGACCCGCGGTTTGTTGTCAGATTGAAGCTGCTGGTCGGCGTCCGAAGACGGGGTTGTAGGCGTGCCTTGCACCTCTTTTGCAGCGCGTTTGGCGATTTTTCTCTGCTCACGCCGTTCAGCCTTAGCCCGCTGCTTTTCCTGCCGCTTCATTTCTTTTTGGCGCTTTTTGAACGTGATGCTCATGGATCTCCTCAGACGTGTACGTCTGACATGCCAACTTCATTGAGAGTATCGGGGTCACCAGCGTGGTTCGCGCGGCTGGCGGGCGGACTCGCGGTAATCCTCATGCGAGAATCCACCGCGACCGCGACCACCGGTGCGTCCGCCGCCGCTGTTGCTGCGCGGGTGTCGCTCGCCCTTGGGCCTCGCTTCGTTGACCTTGAGGTTGCGGCCTTCCATTTCTTTTCCGTCGAGAGCGGCAATCGCCTTCGCTGCCTCGGCGTCATTGGGCATTTCCACAAAAGCAAAGCCCCGGGCACGGCCGGTTTCGCGATCGGTGACAATATGAACGCGCCCCACCTGGCCAAAAGGCTGGAAGAGTGCCGTCAAATCGGCCTCCCTGGTTTGAAAACTGATGTTACCAACAAAAAGACTCTTCATTTAGATCTCCTTACTGCGTACGAGAAATTGAAATGAGCGGAACCTGAGTAGAGGAAACTGCATCACAAAGAACCTTCGAGAAACGTGCGGACGTGGCTGGAGCGCGATGGATGGCGCAGTTTGCGCAGCGCTTTGGCCTCAATCTGGCGAATACACTCACGCGTAACGGCAAACACCTGGCCGACTTCTTCGAGGGTGCGCTGATTCCCGTCCTCGAACCCAAAACGCATGCGGATGATACGTTCCTCGCGAAGGCTGAGCTTTTTCAGCACAGAGGCCATCTTCTCCTTGAGGCTCAAGCTCATGGCTGCCTCGACTCAGCGCCTTCTCTACGGGCAGCGGTGCTGGGCTTCGATTTGGGGGCGTGGGCGTCCTTGTAATCCGCCAGTTCCGTGTCCGTGACAGAGAAGCAAGTCGAGGGAGGATGGTCCGTCTGGGTCGTGAATTCCCGGTGAAGGCGAAGGGAGCAGACGTCCGGTCCATCCTGATAGCGCACGCGATGCTCGACAAAAGCAGCGTTCGCAATGGTCACGAAATACTCCGTGGATTCGCCTTTGGGTCCGCGAAGGGCAAAGGCGTATTCACGGAACGTTCCCTTGGTCTCAAACCCAACGTACTGTAGGACAACGGCATCACTCACAAAAACCCGCCATTCCCCATGGGAAACAGTCTCAATTGTGAACTCAGGAGCCCCTTTTAAGCATCGAGAGGTTTCGAAAGGGCAACACGCGCGGCACACCTATGATGACACACTTATTTGCTTCCGTATACGAGCATTTACAAACCACAAATCGATTTTCCGGCGGAAATTAGCTTTTCATCTGTGCTTGGAGGAATTCCCCGGGTAAGCGAATCATCCTGGGGCCGCGTGTCGCCGGGAGCCGCTCCACGTCGGATCGATGTGAGTGCGCGACTTTCTCGAACGACCTACCATTCGCGGGAACTCGCTCCATCCGAATCCCAAGTGTGCGTTCCAATTCGAACAACTCTGTCCGCTGCTCTCTCACGAAGAACGTCGAAGCAACGCCACGCTCCCCGGCTCGTCCCGTGCGGCCAACACGATGAATGAAGTTTTCAGCTACCTCGGGAAGGTCATAGTTAATGACTTGGGCGATGTCCTGTACATGTATGCCGCGGGCGGCCACATCCGTCGCGACGAGCACGCGGTACTGCCCTCGCCGAAATCCAGCTAGTGCCGCAGTTCGCTGGGATTGCGAACGGTCACCGTGGATCATCGCCGCATTAATTCCCTGGCGGTTCAGGCTCTTTGCAATCCGCTCTGTGCCGCGTTTAGTACGCGAGAAAATCAGGCAGCGCCCGTTCTCCTTACTTAATAGCCTGTAGAGCAGGTCAGGCTTTTCGGCATGCGCCACTTCAAATGCCTGCAGCCGCACGTTCTCCGCGGGTTTCAGCGTCGAACCAAATGATAGGCGAACCGGGTTTCTAGTGTAATCCCGCACCAACTGGGCTATTGCCCCGTCCATGGTTGCGGAAAAACACAGAGTCTGGCGTTCTATGGGTATTACTGAAATAATCCGTCGTATCGCAGGTAGAAATCCCATGTCCAGCATGCGATCTGCCTCGTCGAGGACGAGAGTCTTCACACCACCCAGAGACACCAACTTGCGATCCATATAATCCTGGAGGCGGCCAGGTGTTGCCACGACGAACGGCGCACCTTGCCAAATCGCATTAAGCTGCCTTCCTTCCGGTAGCCCGCCGACCACCAATGCTGCGGGATGCGTCTGCTTGCTCCGGAGCGCGTCGTACTGCGCCGCCACTTGCATGGCTAGTTCGCGCGTTGGTACGAGGACAAGCGCGGCGATTCCTGGCACCCTTTGTGCAGCCAGTGTTTCCATCACAGGAATCAAAAACGCCAGCGTTTTGCCCGTTCCTGTCTGGGCCGTGGCGATCACATCCTTGCCCTCCAGGGCCTGCGGAATGGCTGCCTCCTGCACTGGTGTTGGTATTGAAAATTCTGCCGCTTTGAGTCGCTCCTTCATGGAAGGGGATACTGAGAGTTCTGAAAAACTTTGCATTTTGCTTTCTTGCCGGGCGGAGATGGTCGCAGCACGCACGCAAACATTCGGGCGAGCGCGGCAATCTGGGTTGCCGGTCTTAATTCTTGAATTACGCTGAAAACGTACGGAGGAAACGAAGGGCGGGTGTTCTCAGATTAGGTCTTTAAACCAGAGGGACCGCACAACTCAACCGATGGATTAAGCGCACAAAAAGTGTATCACACTATGTCGATCTTCGCTCAGCTAAAACTCCGTTCGAGAGAGGCGTCTTGGTAACTTACGCCACCGAATCGATTCCATTGGACGGATGGTTGGCCACTGGGAAATTGTCGTTCGCTGCCACCTGGATGAGTAGACGGGAATGCGGGCATCGGAGTCGCATCCTTTGCCGCCGATTTAATTCAGCGGATAGCGCTCTAATCAGCCATGTTGCCGTCATCGGGATCACTCCCACCGAAACACCTTCGCGGAGAGCGCCGTACAAATGACAAAGACTACTATCAGTGTAGCTACGTCGCCGCGGTGCGCGGACCACGGATCGCCGCTCCATATGCCTTGAAGTAGAGACACGGCGTAGGTAAGCGGTAGCACTCGCGCCACCGCGTGAAGCACTGGGGACAGCGAATCGACCGGCAGAAACAGTCCTGAGATACCAATCATCGGATAGAGAATGACGGCTCCTATCGGCTGCGCAAAGCGCGCCGTGGGAACGATGCTGGCGATCAGAAAGCCGATCGACAGGATGCTCGAGGTGCTGATGAGCAGAGCAAGCGTAAACGAGAAGAAAGGCACACGAACACCAATCGGGTAATAGCGTTTCCCCGCCAAAACCATTAACGCCAGCGTGGCCGCGGTGAGGATGAGCTTGACGATCACGTGGGCGGTGAGGATGGTCTGCGGGCGCAGCGGCGTGGCGCGGAGTCGCTTCAGGATGCCGCCCTCGCGGTAAATGGAAACAATTGTGACCAAGGACAGCACCGCACTGATGGCGATCAGAATTGAAGCGAAAACCGGAAGACCGACGCGGATAAAACTGCTCGTCGCGAGTGAACTCGGCGGGAGCCCGCGGCCAAGGAGTCGACCAGTTACAAGGAAAACCAGAACCGGGATGCCAATGCTGCCGAACGCTCCGAGGGGTTCGCGCAGGAATATCTTGATCTCGATCCAAGTCAGTTTCCAGAGCCCGCGTAGCGTCATTTGCAGTTTACTCCCGGATCGAGTGACCAGTAAGTTTGAGGAAAACGTCCTCAAGGTTGGGGAGAATCGTTCGGAAATCCGTTACCCGGATTCGATGTTCGGACAGACAATGAATCACTTCCGTCACCAGGTCGTCGCCTCGGCCGCGAATGGTGAAGCGGGAGTGCGAGCGGATCACATGCTCAACGCCCTGGATCGCCCGAAAAAGTTCTTCCGCGCTCGGATCGCTGGTTGACAAAACGACTGTACGTTCAGGACAGTGCCGCGTTACTAGCTTTTCCGGGCCATCTATTTCAATAATCCGTCCGCGTTCGATGATTGCCACCCGGTCGCACAACCGTTCGGCCTCTTCCATCAAATGAGTGGTTAAAAAGACGGTCTTGCCGCGTTCGCGGATGCCGCGCACCAGCTCCCAAATAGCCCGCCGTGCCTGCGGATCCAGGCCAGTGGTCAGTTCGTCGAGAAACACCACCTCCGGATCGTTGATCAGCGCAAGGGCAATAAACAGCCTTTGCTTCTGGCCTCCGGAGAGGTTCATGAACCATGCGTTCCGCTTATCGGTGAGGCCGAGCTGTCCGAGCAAATGTTCGGCGTCAGTTGCTTTTTTCCTATAAAGTGACGCCCAAAGATCTACGGCTTCCCAAACCTTAATTCGCTTCTGAAGTTGCGCCTGCTGGAGCTGAACCCCGATGCGGTCCTGCAACTTATAGACTTCACGAAACGGATCGAGACCCAGGACTGAGATGCTGCCACAGTCGGGTGTCCGTAGACCTTCGATACACTCCATCGTTGTGGTCTTCCCCGCCCCGTTAGGACCAATCAGCCCAAATATCTCACCATCGTTAACCTCGAACGATACCTCGTCGACAGCCACCGTTGGACCGTAGGTCTTGCGCACTCCGGAAACTTGAATGACGGAACGCATGATCGTCTGCGAAGTTGTAAGTCCTTTGAGTCTGGCTGAAAGTGTATATCACATACTTAAACTCCCAGCTGATCCTCAGGCTCCGACACGAACTCGTCCGGTTAGAGTTTTTCGGCCAGGTAGATTTGCCCGTATCCGGGAGCCGATGACTGTAATCGTCGATTGTCGACTGGTTATCAGAGCGAGCTGCTAGTACCAGCCGATCACGGCAATTTTGTACACCAGCAGAACGGGTACGGTCGCTAGCGTGATCCAGGCGGACACCGTATAGCGTCGGAAGAAGTAGAAGGTCACGCCCGCCCAGCAGGAGCAAGCCGCGATCAAAGCCCCGCCGACATAGAGCGCAGCCACTGGGGTCGAGAAGTTTGTGCCATGGACGTGGCTGAGCCGGAAGAACTCACCCAGAGTCCTGACGACGATGAGAAATTCAGTCGTAATTCCTATCTGAGCCCAACGTTCTTTAGTCACGTAGAAAATTGTAGCTTGGGGCAGCACTCACGACACTGGCTTTTCGCGGTTCTTTGGTAGTTGGTCGGCAACCGGAGACAGGAAACTGTCTGATAATTTTCGGATTTTGCCGCAAGAGAAGAATCCCCCGAATCGCCTAGTGGATCGTTATAAGATCGCGTGCGGGGCGGGCCGCAGACGCATGAACGTGCACTTAATCGACGGGACCTATGAATTGTTCCGGCATTTTTTCGGTGTTCCCGCTGCGGCAGATGTGAGCGGCCAAGAGATTGGCGCAGTCCGTGGTGTCCTTACTTCCGTTTTGTCTATGATCGAGGGTGGTGCAACCCACATCGGAGTTGCAACTGATCACGTCGTCGAGTCTTTTCGGAACGACCTCTATCCTGGGTACAAGACCAGCGAAGGCGTGCCCCCGGAGTTGCTCTCGCAGTTTCCGATTCTCGAGGAAGCGCTGGAGGCAATGGGAGTGGTGGTATGGCCAATGGTCACCTATGAGGCGGATGATGCACTCGCATCTGCCGCCGCTAAAGCAGCCAAGGACGAGCGTGTGAGGCAGGTGCTCATTTGTACGCCGGACAAAGATCTCAGTCAGTGTGTGGTAGGCACACGAGTCGTTCAACTGGACCGCAGACGCGATATCCTGCGCGATGAGGCCGGCGTTGTAGCCAAGTTCGGGGTGAAGCCCCAATCGATCCCGGACTATCTGGCGGTGGTCGGTGACAGTGCGGATGGCTTCCCAGGTTTGCCTGGATGGGGCCTAAAGGCTGCGGCTCTTACGTTCGCTCAGTACCCCCGCCTGGAAGACATTCCGAAGGATTGGCGCGAATGGCATCCATCAATCCGGAAGGCCCGCTTGCTGTCCGAATCACTATTCAACGCGTGGAACGATGCCCTGTTGTTTCGCACCCTTGCAACCTTGCGACTGGACGTGCCCGTTTT
>DATEGO010000148.1:0-44833 GCA_035280065.1 Candidatus Acidiferrum sp. | reverse complement strand
CGCTAAACGCATGGGCCGTCCGCCAAAGCCAGAATCAAAGCGGCTTTCCAAGCTCGTCCCGGTAAGGATGTCAAAGGCCGAGTACGCGAAACTGGCTGCCAGAGCGAAAAGGGCGGGCCTGAGCGTTTCCGAGTTTTTGAGACAGCAAGCAAAGGATTGACCATGAGTATAGCCGAAACGATTTATGTGCGGACCATTGAGGATGTGGTCCATTGGAGTCAGTGGGTGCGTGAAGCAGAAATGCGAGGCGAAATCAGCCACGAACAGGCTCGATTTTCAGCATGCCAGGGAGCCGCAATCTTTTGGGTTGGCTACACTGGCGCGAGCGGGGATTACATCCGCGAGTCTGAAACGCAGTTAGAAAAAAGAGAGGAGAATGCCCGTAAGCCTGTATAATGAGTGAGTTAGCTCCGGTGCCCGAGTGGCGGAACTGGCAGACGCGCTAGCTTCAGGAGCTAGTGATCGCAAGGTCGTGGAGGTTCGAGTCCTCTCTCGGGCACCAAAATCTTCCATTTTTCAATCCGGACTCATTGGTTTTTCGGCGCGAAATCCGCTACCGTGTTTCCCGAAGACATTTGCAGGCACTTTTCGAGGTCGTCATGGTTCCGCATTCCCTTTTGCTCGCCCTTCCTGAGTGGCAGCCGCACTTTTCTTTCCCGGCCGGAGCACAGGCCAATGAAATGATTGTGCTGCGATGGTTGCACATCATTTTCGGGATTATCTGGATCGGCTTGCTTTACGTTTTCAATTTGGTGCTGACTCCGGCGATGAAACAGTGCGATCCCAAGTTGCGAATCAAGATTTATCCCGAGTTGATGCCCGGAGCGATGAGCTGGTTTCGGTGGTCGGCGCTAGTGACGGTGTTTGTGGGATTGCGCTACTACTCGATCCATCTCAGCGCAGATGCAAGAAACGCCGGAGACCCTTCGTTGGTGGGCAAATGGTTTGGCTGGTGGTTTCTGGTGTGGCTTGTGGCTTACGCACTCATATATGGATTGCAACTACCGGCAAAAGGAATCTTGGATAGCCCCTGGGTTCGCACCATTGGAGTTTCCGTTGTGGTGGTAGCGGCCTCCTGGCTGATTCTTGCCTTAAATGGCGGAGCTACAGTTTCCAACCCGCATTTGGCCATTAGCGTAGGCGGCGGGCTCGGCCTGATCATGTTATTGAACACTTGGGGAGTGGTGTGGCGCGTTCAGAAGCGATTGATCGCTTGGAGCCGCGCAAGCGCCGACCAGGGAACGCCCATTCCTCCGGAAGCGGAGCGCCTGATGCGCTGGAATTACCTGACCGCGCGTACGTCGTTCTGGCTGTCCTTCCCGATGCTGTTCTTCATGGCCGCGGCCAGTCACTACCCGTTTCTTAGCACTGTCGCGCGATAAAATTCCTGGAGTTCCGCTATGGCGGAGGAAAAAAGCTACAACGTCATTACAACCGAAAAGGGCGTGCCCATTAAAGCGTGGACTAAGGGCGTGCCGCTCGAAGACCAAGCCCGCGCGCAGCTTCTGAACGTCGCTCAGCTTCCCTTTATTTTCAAGTGGGTCGCGGCCATGCCTGACGTGCACTGGGGGATCGGCGCGACGGTCGGAAGCGTCATTCCCACCAAGGGTGCGATTATTCCGGCGGCCGTAGGCGTGGACATCGGCTGCGGCATGATGGCCGTTCAGAGCGACCTGAATGCGGGCGATCTTCCCGACAATTTAAAGGGCATTCGAAGCGCCATCGAAAAAGCCGTGCCGCATGGACGCACGAATCACGGTGGCAAGGGCGACGTTGGTGCGTGGCATCAAGTTCCCGCGCGCAACGCCGAAGTCTGGCAGACGCTGAAGCCGCGCTACGACGCCATTCTCGAAAAGCACGCGAAGCTGGATCGGGGCAATCAAGCGAACCACCTGGGCACGCTCGGCACCGGCAATCACTTCATCGAAGTTTGCCTCGATGAAGCAGACAAAGTCTGGTTCATGCTGCACAGCGGTTCGCGCGGCGTCGGCAATCGCATGGGCAGCTATTTCATCGAGCTGGCGCGCAAGGACATGCAGAAGTTTTTCATCAATCTGCCCGACAAGGATCTGGCTTACTTTTCGGAGGGCACCGAACATTTCGGCGATTACGTGGAAGCCGTCGAGTGGGCGCAGGACTTTGCCCGGTGCAATCGCGACCTGATGATGGAACAGATCGTCAAAGCGGTGCGCGAATCCAGCGAGGTTCGTCCGTTTACGGCCGAGTTGAAGGCCATCAATTGCCACCACAACTATGTGGCTTGCGAGAGCCACTATGGCCAGAATATTCTGGTTACGCGCAAGGGCGCAGTACGCGCCCGCGAAGGCGACATGGGCATCATCCCGGGCAGTATGGGAGCGCGTTCCTATATCGTGCGTGGCAAAGGCAATTCGGAAAGCTTCATGAGCTGCAGCCACGGAGCGGGTCGCGCGATGTCTCGCGCGGAAGCGAAGCGCCGCTTCACGATCGAAGACCACAAGCGCATGACTGAGGGAGTGGAATGCCGCAAGGACGCTGACGTGATCGACGAGACGCCTGCGGCTTATAAACCGATTGAAGCGGTGATGGCCGCGCAGAGCGACTTGGTAGAGATCGTCCACACACTACGCCAGGTCGTTTGCGTAAAGGGATAACTGCCAGCGCCAACGTGGCGTCAGAATGAAAAAGGAGGCGGGCCAGGTCTTCCCGCCTCCTTCTTTTCCCCTCTCGGGGAATCCAGCTAGTCTGACGGAGGGCGACTAGCCGGTCGTGTGTTGGCCTACTCATATGATCCCGAAAGTTAGAAAAAAGTTCCGGTCGGACGAAAAAAGAATCTACAATCTGCGGTGTCGAAACTTGCGCCTCATAGGATGGCGCCAACCTCATGCCTAGCGCTTCGAGCCTCAGCCCCGATAACATATTGCGTTTTCTACAACTTAGGAGCGAGCCCGCCTCGCCCTCCGACCTTGCCAAGGGCCTTGGCCTTAAGAAATCGGACACTCGGCCTCTGTTCAAAATGCTCGCTAAACTGAAAAGACGTCGGGGCATCGAGGAGTTGCCTGACGGTCGGTATCGGTTGGCGGGGCGCAAATCCGACAAGGAATCTCGCGAGCAGCGGTCGCTTCGACCCTCCGTCCCCTCTCAGCACCCACAGCCAGGTCTCGCCAATCGAGATGAAATCAAGGGACGCCTGATCTTACATCCCGACGGCTACGGGTTTGTGGTTCCGGATATGCCTGTACCCCAGCTCGACGGTGATGTGTATATCGGACGAGGCGCGATCGAGGACGCAATGCACGGCGACCACGTCCTTGTCAAGATTCAACGGCGCGGCGGCGTAACAGGTGCGCAGCGTGCCGAGGGCCGCATTCTGCGAATCCTGGACCGTGCACACCCCACTCTCGTCGGTTTGTTTCGCTATGGCGCGCGCGGAAACGTCGTGTTGCCTTACGACACGCGGGTCCAGCACGAGGTGGAAATCCCACCCGGACACGAACTCACGCCTGGGCTCGCAAAGAAACTCGGGTTTAGCGGCATTGATGAGCGCAGCCTCCGTGGACGGCGCATTCCGCGATTGGCCGAACTCGATGGCGCCGTGGTCAATGTCGAGCTGACTCGCTATCCGAGAAGCGGCGCTTCGCCCGTTGGCCGTGTTATCGAAATTCTGGGCCGCCCCGGAGAGCTCGGGGTAGACACGGAAATCATCATTCGCAAGCATCACTTGCCACATTTTTTCTCAGCAGAAGTCATGCAGGAAGCGGAACAGCGCGCCAAGCCCACCGGGGATGCCGAGCGCGCAGGCCGCGAGGATTTTCGCCGCCTGCCAATCGTTACGATTGACGGAGAGACCGCCCGCGACTTCGATGATGCGGTTTATGTGGAGCGCCGCCCCAACGGCCACTGGCATCTCCAAGTGCACATTGCCGACGTGGCGCATTACGTTCGAACCAGCGGCGCTCTTGATCAGGAAGCGCGCCTGCGCGGCACTTCGGTTTATTTTCCCGATCGCGCTGTGCCCATGCTGCCCGAAGCGCTCTCAAATGGCATGTGTTCGCTAAAGCCGCGCGAAGACCGTCTGGTTATGAGCGTGCTCATGGACTTCGACACCGCCGGGCGTCTGCAATCCGCACGCATGACTTCCGGCGTCATCCGTTCCGCGGAGCGCATGACTTATACCGATGTCAACAAGGTCCTGGAAGGCGACGCGGAAATGAGCAAGCGCTATGCTGCGCTCGCGCATCATTTCCACGCCATGAAAGAATTAGCCCTGCTGCTCAACGCGCGCCGCAGCGAGCATGGCTCCATTGATTTCGATTTGCCCGAGCGCGTAATTGAATTCGACGAAAAACAGCGCATGACCAACATCACGCGAAGCGAGCGCAACATCGCGCACCGCCTTATTGAAGAATTCATGCTGGCTGCGAACCGAGCTGTGGCCAGCTACCTCCTGAAGCGCGGCATCGAGTCACTCCATCGCGTGCACGAAAAGCCGGACGGCCGCAAAGTTCTCGAATTCGAAGAGCTGGCTCGTGCTTTCGGCTACTCGCTGGGCGTCGAGGATTTGCGTCAGCGGGAAATCGCCGTGCGTCACGGGCGTGTCCCAGCGCCCGCGAAGGCCGGCCGTCCCAATTCCTATGGCAAAGGCCGTGAGCGCGGAATGCGCGTCGCGCTTCCTGGCGGCGATCTGCGCATCACTCCGCAGCATTATCAGCGGCTCATTCGAAGGATTGCTGGCAAGCCAGAAGAACGCATTCTTTCTTACCTCATGCTGCGTTCGCTGAAGCAGGCGCGCTATGCCGCAGATTCTCACGGCCATTTCGCGCTCGGCTTCGACGAATATGCGCATTTCACTTCGCCCATCCGACGCTATCCGGACCTCATTGTTCACCGCATTTTGAAATGGGCGCTCGCGCACCCAACGCAAACTCCAACCTCTTTAAAGGCGCTGCCACCCACGCCGAGCGGATCAGAAGCGGCGGTGTATTCTTACAGAAGTCTCGATGAAATCGCATCGGAAACCTCCGAGGCCGAGCGTAGGGCCGACGGCGCCGAGCGCGAGCTGATGGATTGGAAGACCGCACAGTTCATGGAAGAGCATCTCGGCGAAGAATACAAAGGCCTGATCGTCTCGGTGCAGAAGTTTGGCTGCTTCGTCGAGCTTTTCGAAGTGTTTGTGGAAGGGTTGCTGCCCATCGGCGCGCTGGAAGAAGCCGCGAATACACGCTGCGTCTATCGCGAGCGGGACCACGCCATCGTCGCTTTGCGTGGCGGCGAAGGACGCCATGGAACGAAAGGTTCGCGGGGCAATCGCGGCGCAAAACCGCGTCCGCTCGAATGGCACCTTGGCGACCGCGTGGGCGTGCGCGCCGATCGCATCGATCCCATGCGCAAACGTGTAGAATTCGCCCTGATTGAGAACTCCTGACGTTCTACGCGGTCCGCAGTCTACTTGCCGCGGTTAGTGCAAGTCCTCTCATTGGGGCATTCGCCCGATGTAATGGCGCTAAGAACTTCTGCTATTCTGAAGACCTACAGACGCCGCGCGGCCCGCTCCAGCGAGGCGCAATCCGTTCGAGAGGATCCAGTTACTGTGAGTTCGACGACTGTCTCCCTACCAACCACAAAACGTGTTTTCAATTTCAACGCCGGTCCTGCCGCGCTGCCCCTTCCCGTACTTGAGCGCATCCGCGAAGAGCTGCTCGACTGGCGCGGCTGCGGGATGTCGGTCATGGAAATGAGTCACCGCTCGCCGGAATACGAAAGCATCAATGCTTCCACCGAGCAAAAGCTGCGAAGTCTTCTCGCGATTCAAGACGACTATGCGGTGATGTTCCTTCAAGGCGGAGGCAGCCTTCAGTTCAGCATGGTCCCCATGAATCTTTGCGTGTCGGGGAAACCTGTGGATGTTTTGCACACGGGCGTTTGGACTTCCAAGGCCATTGGCGAACTCGAAAAAGGATTCCAGTACAACATCGCCGCCTCGACAGAGTCTGAGAAATTCGCACGGTTGCCTCGCACCAACGAAATCAATCTTTCCGCTGACGCATCCTACGTTTACCTCTGCACCAATAACACCATTGAGGGGACGCAGTGGACCAACGTACCAGATACTCGCAACATCCCGCTCGTTGCCGACATGTCTTCCGACATCGCTTCGCGTCCAATCGACGTGAGGAAATTCGGCCTGATCTTTGCCGGTGCGCAAAAAAACCTTGGCCCCTCCGGCGTGACCATCCTCATCGTCCGCAGGGACCTCGCCGAGCGCGCGGACAAAAGCCTCCCCACGCTTCTCCAATACCGCACGCACATCAAAGACAGGTCGCTCTACCATACGCCACCGACTTTCTCCGTTTACGTCGTCGGACTCGTGCTGGAGTGGATTGAATCGCTCGGGGGAATAGCCGGCATTCAAAAACGCAACGAAGCCAAGGCCAAGCTCCTTTACGACACGATCGAGGCCGGCGGAGGCTTTTACCGTTGCCCCGTCGAAGATAGCTCACGCTCGAAGATGAATGTTGTTTTCAGAGTGGCCGGCGGTGACGAAGTCGTCGAAAAGCAATTTGTGAAAGAAGCAGCCGCTGCTGGCCTCGCAGGTACCCCCGGCCACCGCTCTGTTGGTGGCATGCGCATCTCGCTCTACAACGCCGTGCCACAGGAAGCTGTAGAAGCTCTGACTGCATTTATGCGCGAATTCCAGCGCACCCGCGGCTGATTCCCTTCGCCTGCACATCAGCGCCGGACCAAGCAGCATAAACGCTTGACTCCGGCCGTTAATCATACTATTTTGCTCTAGGCCTAGAGAAACACAGCCTACGGGAACTCTCTGAATGAAAACCGACGGGAACCGCGACCTGTTTCCAGGTGCTTTGGAAATGATGATTCTGCGCACCTTGAAGCGCCAGCCGCTCCACGGATACGCACTCGCCCAACATATCAAGCGAACGTCCAACGATCTGCTGCAGATCGAAGAGGGATCGCTTTATCCAGCTCTCCAGCGCCTTCTGAAAGAAGGCCTCGTCAAAGCCGAATGGGGCATTTCCTCTACAAACCGGCGTGTCCGAATCTATAAAGTGACGGCGGCAGGCGCAAAGCATTTGGAGCGCGAGGTCTCAAGGTTCGAACGCATGCTCGAAGGGGTTACGCGAGTCCTGGCGCGGGGTGAATCATGAACTGGCTCAAACAACTCCTTTCTCGGCGCCGCATTTATGGCGATCTCTCCGAAGAGATTCGGGAGCACCTCGAAGAAAAGGTGGAAGAACTGGTTAGGAACGGCATGTCCAGGAAAGCAGCCGAGTCTGCCGCCCGCCGTGAGTTTGGGAATGTGACTCTATTGCAAGAATACGGGCGCGACGTATGGCGATGGCCTTCCATCGAGAATCTTGTCATGGACGTCCGATATGGCCTCCGGATGCTCAGAAACAATCCGGGCTTCTCCATCGTTGCTATCCTCACGTTGGCTCTGGGCATCGGCGCGAACACGGCTATCTTTTCTGTTGTTTACGCCGCGCTGATTCGTCCGCTCCCATACACGGAACCAAACCGTCTGATAACCCTCAGCGAAGTGCGCCCCCGAGAAGGAGAGTCCACCGAAGTGGAAAAACGAAATTGGGTCACCGCCTACCCCGACTACGTTGATTGGACCCGGCAATCCAAATCCTTCCAGGCGCTTGCCGGTTTTAGCGGCGACGCTTTCATGCTTTATGGAGGGGGTGAACCCGTCTTTGGGGCCCAAACGACAGTCAATTTCTTTTCCACTCTCGGCGTTAAGCCATTTCTAGGCCGCGATTTCGCTGTTGGCGAAGACATCGCCGCCGGTCCAAAGGTCGCCATCCTCAGTTATGGCTCCTGGATACGGCGCTTCGGCGGCGACCCGAATGTCATTGGCCGCTCGATACGGCTCGATGACAAGAGCGTCAGCATCATCGGGGTGCTTCCGAGAGAGTTTGAATTCGCGCCACGGGGGAACGCAGAAATTTGGGTACCCCTCCACATTGAAAAAGATTTGGTCACCCGCCGCAGCTTACGTTGGATGCCGGTTATCGGTCGCCTGGCCCCGGGCGTCACACAACAGCAAGCTCAGGCGGAATTGAATTCCATCACGGCGGGCCTTGCGGCAGCCTTTCAACAAGAAAACGGCGCGATTCGAGCGGTGATGGTTCCGCTGCGAGACCGCATCGTGGGTCAGGTGCAGCCCCTTCTCCTCATTCTCTTTGGAGCCGTCGGATTTGTTTTGCTGATTGCCTGCGCTAACGTCACAAACCTATTTCTGGTCCGCGCCGCAGGCCGGCGAAGGGAATTCAGGATCCGCGCCGCGCTCGCGCCGGCCGCGGCCGCTTGATTTCGCAGCTCCTAGTGGAAAGCATGATGCTTGCCGCCGCGGGAGGCATTTTAGGCTTGCTCCTTGCGGAGTGGGGGACTTCCCTGCTTATCTCTGCGATACCGGACACGCTGCTGGCGTTTACGCCTTTCTTGCGCGATGCCCACGCTAACCTTGCTGTCCTCACCTTTCTTTGCGCCGCTGTGATTTTCACCGGGGTCGCTTTCGGCCTTGTGCCTGCACTGCAAATTTCCCACGGGCACGAGGGCGAGGCGCTCAAAGAGGAAGGGCGTGTGTCGGCGGGGGCCGCTCGCGCGCGCCTTCGTGGTGTCCTCGTCGTCGCGGAAATTGCGTTTTGTCTGGTGCTGTTAATCGGCTCGGCCTTGATGGTGAAGAGCCTCACGGCTCTCTTGCACCGCGATCCCGGCTTCGATGCGAAGAATCTCCTGGTCTTCGCCGTGAGTCTCCCACCTACGTCCTATCCCAAAGATCCGGACGCGATACGCTTTGATAAGGAGTTTACCGATCGCGTTCGCGTCCTTCCTGGCGTTGCGGGAGTCGCTTCCAATAGCATCGTTCCGCTCACCGGCGGCGGGAACTCGATCCGCTTCCTCATAGAAGGCCAACCCGTGGCAACGGGCCATGAGAACGAATGCGACATCCGGGATGTCTCGACGAACTACCTTTCCGTGATGAAGATTCGGCTCCGCTCCGGCCGATTGTTTAATGATTCAGCGGACTCGGAAACGAGCCCAAAACACCTCATCGTCAACGAGGCTTGGGTGAACCAGTATTTCCACGGCCAGGATCCCCTGGGGAAGCGCATCAAATTCACGTTTTCGCCCACCCAGCCGTTTCGCGAAATTGTCGGCGTCGTAGGGAATAATGCCGAGGCGGGCCTCGACAGTCCAGATGAAGCGGCCCTCTTTCTTCCCTTCCCGCAGGACACGAACCCCTTCATCAACTACATCGTTCGGACCGAGGGCAATCCCGCCAATGCCATAGGAGCCGTGCGCACAGCTCTGCGCGCCTCGGATCCACAATTGGTGATGATCCAGCCCTTTACCATGGACCAGATCATCGCGCAATCTCCGTCCGTTTTCCTGCGCCGCTACCCATCCTATTTGATTGGAAGCTTCGCCGCGCTTGCGTTGGTTCTAGCAATGATTGGCCTCTACGGCCTTATCTCTTATTCCGTGGCACAGCGCACGCGGGAGCTCGGCATACGGCTGGCTCTTGGAGCGCAGCAGTTTGATGTGATGCGGCTCGTTCTTGATGAGGGAGCGCGCCTCACATTCGTGGGCGTGGTTTTCGGTCTGGCTGCCGCTCTCGGGCTCACACAGCTCATGCGCAGCCTGCTCTTCGGCGTCAGTCCCTTGGACCCGTCCACGTTCGTTTCGGTGGCGGTCGCGCTCGCCGTTGTTGCCATGGCGGCCTCTTATATACCGGCGAGGCGCGCCATGCGTACGGATCCCGCGGCGGCCTTGCGCTATGAGTAGCGAAACTTCGCCCGCTGCCAGTCCGGGAGCTTGCCTTTAGGCAAGATCGAACAACAGAATTTCGGCTTCCTTTTCGCCTCTAAGTTCGACGGTTTTCTCGTCCGAAATGGCTGCGCCGTCGCCTTCCTCCAGCCTCTTGCCATTTAGCGTCACGGTGCCGCGCACCACTTGCACGTAGGCATGACGGTCCGGTTTCAATGCATGCTTCACCGTCTCGCCCGCGCCCAGGACCGTTGCGTACAAATCATTGTCCTGGCGAATCTTCACGGAGCCGTCGCGCCCATCCGGAGAAACCAGCAACCGCAGCGTTCCGCGCTTCTCGGCTTCGCCGAAGTTCTTCTGGCCATACGTCGGCTGGAGCCCCGGCTTTTCCGGGAACATCCAGATCTGGTAGAAATGCACCGGGTCGCTTTTCGATGCGTTGAACTCACTGTGGGTCACGCCGGTGCCCGCGCTTATGTATTGAATGTCGCCTGGCTTGATCACCGAGCCATTGCCCATGCTGTCGCGATGCTCCAGCGCGCCTTCCAGCACGTAGGTGACGATTTCCATGTCTCGGTGCGGATGCATCGGAAAGCCGCCTCCCCCGGCGACCCGATCGTCATTCATCACGCGCAGCGTGCGAAAGCGCACGTGTTTCGGGTCGTAGTAATCGGCGAAAGAAAAGGTGAAATGCGAGTCCAGCCAGCCGTGGTTGGCGTGGCCGCGTTCGTCGCTCTTGAGAATCTGGATCATGAAGTGGCCTCCTGGCTCTGCCCTTAAATGGATATAACAATACTCGTTATAACGACTATTGTCAAGAGGCACATCACCGCACTTCGGCCGCTCCCCTCAAACCCCTGGAATCGAAGAACTTTGCACTACCTTTATTCCCCTCCGGGTTTCCGCCCTGCCCGCTTTGGTGTAGAGTATTAGAGAAAGGCTCAAGGCAACCACTTCCGCTGCCTCCGAAGGATTCTGAATGGACTCGCCACTCACGGCAACGCAGACGAGAAAACCTGATGGCGCCGCCGCGGCTCGCGAAACCCTTACGATTACCGACAATCGCACCGGAAAGTCCTACGAAATTCCCATCACCCATGGCACCATCCGCGCCGCCGATCTTCGCCAGATCAAAGTCGATCCCAAAGAATTCGGCCTGATGAGCTACGACCCAGCGTTCAATAACACGGCTTCGTGTATAAGCCGAATAACCTACATCGACGGGGATGCGGGGATCCTGGGCTATCGCGGCTATTCCATCGATGATCTCGCAGAGAAAAGCACCTACCTCGAAACGGCCTACCTGCTTTTAAACGGTGATTTGCCGACGGCCTCGCAATTGAAAGACTGGACCTATCACATTACGCATCACACCTTCATTCACGAGAGCATCAAGAAGTTCCTCGATGGCTTTCACTACGACGCCCATCCCATGGGTATGACCATTTCGACGATCGCAGCGCTTTCTACTTTCTATAACGACGCCAAAGACATCTTCAGCCCTGAGTCGCGAAAGAAACAGACCTATCGCCTCATCGGCAAAATGCCCACCATTGCGTCTTTTGCCTACCGGCACACTCTGGGGATGCCCTATGTTTATCCCGACAACGATCTGAGCTATCCGGGAAATTTCCTGAATATGCTGTTCCGCACTTCAGAAGCGAAGTACCGTCCCAACCCGACGCTCGAGCGAGCTTTGGACATTCTTTTCATCCTTCACGCTGACCACGAGCAAAATTGCTCGGCCAACACAATTCGCGGCGTCGGCAGTTCCCAGGTTGACCCATACTCTGCCACTGCCGCCGCGATTGCCGCCCTCTACGGCCCGCTACACGGCGGTGCAAATGAAGAAGTTCTTCGCATGCTGATGGAAATTGGCTCCGTTCAGAATGTTCCCGCGTTCATCAAGCGCGTGAAAGCCGGCGAAGTTAAGCTCATGGGCTTCGGCCACCGCGTGTACAAGAATTACGATCCGCGCGCGCGAATTATCAAGCACATTGCGTATCAAGTGTTCGACTTGATGGGCAAGAATCCGCTTCTCGAAATCGCGCTGGAATGCGAGCGCATCGCACTGGAAGACGAGTATTTCGTCAAGCGCAAGCTTTATCCCAACGTCGACTTTTACACCGGTTTGATTTACCAATCCATGGGATTCCCGATGACCATGTTCCCCGTGCTGTTTGCGATTCCACGGACTTCGGGCTGGATTGCGCAATGGGAAGAGATGCTCCTCGATCCGGAGCAGAAAATTGCTCGTCCGCGCCAGATTTATCTCGGCCACGACACCCGTCCATACGTTCCCATCGAACAGCGCGGCTAATCCGCCGAAGTATCCACTTGGAAAACCGCCGTCCCCGAAGCCCTCTCGAAACTCTTCTTTAGCGGTATAGTGGTTTCGAAGCGAGGGTCTGCATGTATCAAGTCCCCACACCACACACACCAACCGGAGTACGTCGCCGCAGCCAGCGAGTGCTTATGCAAGTCGGCATCCGCGTCCGCGGCAAGGATGCCGAGGGCAAGGATTTCGAGGAAGGGACGGAAACTCTTGCGATCAACGCGCATGGTGCGCTGATATTGCTCCATGCGCGCGTGCTCAGCGGCGCAAAAGTCCATATGAAGCACAACAAGACCGAAGAGGAACAAGAGTGCCACGTTGCGTTTCTCGGCCCAGTGCGCAGCGGCCGAGCGGAAATCGGAGTGGAGTTCACTACGCCGAGCCCGAACTTTTGGCGCGTGGCGTTTCCCCCCGAAGACTGGTCGCTTAAAAACCCCGAAGCTCGTTCCGCAGCCACGAAGCTCCGCGCGCAAAAGTAAATACTCCTCGAGTCCAGCTGCATTGCGCAGAATCCACAAACACCAAGCAGGCAGGCAATACGCAGCTTTATGATCGCCGGAAGCTATTTTGATGTCCCTTTCTTCACCATCATCGCGGACAACAGCCATTTCCGCAGCACCATCAGGTAGTAGGGCCTCGTGTCAGTGAACATCAGCCCCATACCCAGTTTTTCCTGGATGTAAATCACCGTCGCCTGGCCCTCGTAAAACTCGGTCTCGGTGAACACCTTGACCGTCAGCGAAGTTCCTTCCGGATAGGGGCTCTCCGTGCTCACGTAGCAGCCGTTCAGGCTGAGCCCGGTCACGCGCGCGGTTCTCTTGTCCGGCGACGAACCCTCACGCATTTCGATGGAGGCTTCGAACGGATAACGGGGTGTGCGCCGGCGATCCTGTTCCATATTTCTCCCGCACCATGCAATAGTGTCGATTCTATCGCTGCCAGCGGAATGGGATCAGCATTTCCTATGTTTAGTGCTTTACTTCAAACACTCGCCCAACGGCAGCGCACGGTAAAACAAGAGTGAACTTTCTTTGCGCGAGATGCGGGCAGAAGGACCTTTAGTTTTCGTATAAGGAAGCCGGTTAATACAGAACGAGCATGTTCTCAGTCGCCTGAGGGGCACTCGAGGAAGCCGCGAAGGGGGATTCTGCGCTCTAAGCTTTGCTCCTTACGCAAATGACCGTAGCTCGCCGGGTTCCCGCTGTTTACTGCCCGTACTTGCCAGCGTCTTGAGGATTGCAGGGCGTGACTGAGTTCTTCCCGGAGTCTGCGCCGCGCGCGGAACAGCCGCAGCCGCACGGTCAGCGAGGACACTCCGACCCTCTCGGCCACTTCTTGGGTCGAGTAACCGAGGACGTCGCGCAACAAACAGACACGCCGCAACTCCGGACTGAGCCGCTTGATCGACTCCGCCATGCGCTTCCGCGTTTCCAGGCGCGCGAAGCTTTCTTCGGGGTTTTCATTGCGGGCGGCAATGCCGCTTCCCACCTTCTCTTCCCCGATGCCGGTGGGCTCTTCGAGCGAGAGCAGCCTTCCGTCGCGCCGTCTGCGGATGATGTCAATCGAAGCGTTCGCGCCAATGCGGGAGACCCAGGCATGCAAATCGTCCCCTTTTTCGTCCCGCTTGCCGGCGCCGGCAAACTGCTCCAGCCCGCGGATCACTTTCAGAAAGGTGTCTTGACGGGCGTCTTCCGCATCCGCCGGATTTCTCGTGAACCGAAGCGCTCCGCGGTACAAGCCTGCGGCGTATGGCAGGATCAGCTCGGCCAATGATTCGCGATTGCCTTTTTGCGCCTGGAGCAGCAACGCGGGCCGAGTGACAGCTTCGATGTCTAGGGACAGGGTAGCCATAACAAAGAGAGAAAAGGCAGTTAAATCGCCACGCAAAGACTCGAGGAAACCCAAAGAAACTAAAGCACTTAGGGCCGTGGATCGAAATCTCGGGCAAATCAAGAGTGCCCGTTTTTGGGACGCCACGTGGGCGATTCCGGGCACTAATAGAGCCTCTCGACTTCGACGTAAACTTCCGGCGAAATCGACTCAATGCCTCCGGCAAACTGCATCCCCGTGGAACCTTCCAACGATCTGCAGTTCCGAAAAACGGATACTGTGGATTGGTTCTATTCGGCTGGCAGGAGCTTATCGCCCTGCATTTCCCATTCGATGCGCATCGCAAAATCGAAATGCATGCCTTCGGTTTTCAGCCACCTTTCCAGCGCGTCGCGCGATTCTGCGCGAAACTCCACAAACATCTTTCCTTCGAGCATATTGACGAGCACGCGTTCGGCGCGCACGGTGCCGGCCGCTTGCATGCGGTGTGCTAGGGCTTCCGCTCCCTGGCGCGTAAGGCAGGCGAGCGTGTGCTGCGTAACGTATCGTGGCATGGGAACTCCCTAAGGAACGTCGAAATTCAAGTATTCCACAGCTAAGTGATCCCGCCAATAACCCGGAAACATTCCGGCACGCTGCTCGTCTTTACCATCATGAACATGCTGAACCACTTACGGCACTCCCTGCGCCAAATCTTTAAGAATCCCGGGTTCTTTGCGGTGGCTGTCGCCGCCCTCGCGCTGGGCATTGGCGCCAACATCGCCATTTTCAGCGCGGTCGAGGCCGTATTGCTGCGGCCTCTGCCTTACTTCCAGCCGGATCGGCTGGTCATGGTGTGGGAGGACTCTTCGTTCATAGGCTTCCCATTCAACACGCCCGCGCCAGCGAACTATGTCGACTGGAAGTCGCAGAACACGGTGTTCACCGATATGGCGGCGAGGCAAGGCAGCAGCATGAGCCTAACCGGAGGGGGAGGGCCGGAGCAGCTTTTCGGCCAGCGTGTAACGGCGAACTTCTTTGATGTTCTTGGAGTTCAGCCGGTCATCGGTCGAGTTTTCACTCCCGAAGAAGACAAAGCCAAAGACCAGGTCGTACTCCTGAGCTACGGCTTGTGGCGGCGCCGCTTCGGCGGAGATACGTCCACTGTGGGACGCTTGATCCTCCTGAACAACACGCCGACTAAAGTGCTCGGCGTCATGCCGAAAGGTTTTTTCTTTCGCGAGAAAAATGTGGACTACTGGACGCCGATCTATTTCACGCCGGAGCGATGGGCGCAGCGTGGCAACCACTTTCTGAACGTGGTGGCCCGCTTGAAGCCGCGTGTGACCCTGAAGCAAGCGCAAACCGAAATGGACACGATTGCAATAAGGCTGCAGAAGCAATACCCCGAGACCAACGCAAAGGTCGGCGCAACTGTCGTGCCCATGCAGGAAGATTTTGCGGGCGATACCAAGGACGGACTGCTCGTGCTGCAAGTGGCGTCGGTCTTCGTTCTGCTCATCGCCTGCTCGAACTTGGCGAATTTGTTGCTGGCGCGCTCCACGGGCAGAAAGCGCGAAATGGCCGTGCGCATGGCTTTGGGCGCAACCCGCCGACAAATCGCCGCGCAAATGCTGTCCGAAAGCCTGCTTCTGTCCGTGGCGGGAGGCGCCTTAGGGCTGATAGTAGGCCAGGCCTGCTGGAGCGCATTCGGAACCCTGGTACCGCCGCAAATTGGCCAGGCAGGATTTCAAATCGATTGGCGCGTGCTGCTCTTCACGGCGGCCATATCGATTGGCGCGGGCGTTTTGTTCGCGCTTGCGCCGGCGTTCCGGGCCTCCGATGTTTCTTTGCAGGAGGCGCTGAAGGACGGCGGCCGTTCCGGCGAATCGCGAAGCGGCATGAAGCTGCGCGATGGACTTGTCGTGACACAATTTGGACTGGCTTTCGCGCTTCTAGCCTGCGCCGGCCTGATGATCCAGACGATTTGGAACCTGCGGAAACAGGATTTGGGATTCCGCGCCGATCATTTGTTGACGATGGCCGTACCTTTGCCCGACACCAGGTACGATACGAAGGAAAAGCGTCGGAATTTCTACAATAACGTCGCTGCGGGCGTGCGCGCTCTTCCTGGCGTCAAAGGAGCAGCTTTTATATCCGACGCGCCGTTTACTGCGAACGGCGACACCTATGGATACATCGTGGAGGGAGAACCGCCGCTGCAACCGGGTGAAGGCAATGACGCGCTGTACCGCGAAATCACGCCAGAGTACTTCCAGACGATTGGCGCGGTGCTGCGCGAAGGGCGTTTCTTCGAAGACAGTGACCGCGAAGAAGGACAACTCGTCGTCGTGGTGAATGAGTTCTTCGCTAAGCGCCATTGGCCCGGACAAAGCGCCATCGGCAAGCGCATCCGCTTTAACGACAAGGACGAACCTTGGCGCGCGGTTGCCGGAGTTGTGCGCGACATACGCGATCGCGGACTGCTAATGAACATGAAGCCCGCCATGTACGTGTCCGTTGCCCAGGTCAAGCCCGATACTTATTCCTGTTTGGTGGTGCGCACGGCAATGGATCCGAAGAGCACCGTAAAAGCGGTAGAAAACGCGGTGTGGGCCGTGGATTCGCAGCAGCCGGTAACGCTCATTCGAACGATGGACGAACTGATCGAGGCCGATGTCGCCGACCGCACCCGCCCGATGGTTTTGCTCGGAGTTTTCGCTGGATTGGCGCTCGTGCTCGCCTGCATTGGTGTTTACGGAGTGCTTGCCTATGCGGTGGCGCAGCGTACGCGTGAAATCGGCGTGCGCATGGCGCTCGGAGCGAAGCCTGTGGATGTCACGCGCATGGTTCTGGGGCGCGGCATGGCCCTCAGCGCGATCGGATTGCTTGCGGGCGCGGCGCTGGCCGCCGCTCTCGGCGGACTCTTGCGGTCGCTCTTGTATGGAGTGACGCTCTTCGCCCCAGAAATCTACACGGGAACCGCAGTTGCGCTGGTACTCGTGGCAATGGCCGCATGCGTGATTCCCGCATACCGCGCCTCGCGCGTGGACCCCGTCGTCGCCCTCCGCAACGAGTAACCCTCGCGAAAATTCAGATTCACTACCACCTGTCCTATCTGGCAGGTTGTGGAGAGGCACATTTTTCGCGCCGGGCGACGTTGCCAGTCGCCCAAAGCCTACACTGAAAGAGAAGTGACAAGAGCGGCTGCGACCCGGACCCGCAACCCCTTGGAGCGCGCTCTCAACAAAGCCGGGCTGAAGCCCGGGCTCTAGGACAGAGTGCGGTGAGGTTCCGAACATGAAACGCGTCGTTTTGTTTCTGACGATTCTTTTGCTTGCGCTCGTAACCGTTCGCGGCGTGATTGCTGCTCCCCAACATCATAAGGGAACAACCACTCTGACCGGCCTTGTGCTCGGTCCCGATGATCGGCCCGTGCCGGATGCGGCCGTCACGTATCAGTCGTCAGCCGGCAACGCGCCGCATGCCGTTCACGCGGACGCACATGGCCGTTTCACAATCACGAAGCTACGAGCAGACAATTACGATTTGCGCGCCTCCGGGAATGGGGTCTTCTCCGAGTGGGAGAAAAACGTCTACGTGCGGAAAGGGCAAACGAAAAGCGTGACACTGCGACTGATTTACGCCAAAGAAGTCCCCAAAGCCTACGTCAAAGGCAAGCGCAATCCGCAGTAGTGAATCTGCTACGCTGTACAACTGAAGTATATTGCCGTCTTCGGTCTTGCTAGTACAGCCGCGGATTAAGTTAAGTGTTGAATCTAGGACCCGCACCAGTCACGAGTCACCCATCACCAGTTACGTCTTCTTCTTTATTGGTAGATTAGCCGGGCGAGTTCGTGCAGATCCGCGATGGACACATCTGAAACGGCGCAGTATTCCATCCCTTGATGGCGCCAGTGCAACCACTGGTAGCCTTGCCGCAATCCCGGGGGATGAATCGGCGTGTCCGGCTCTTTCGTAGGTAAGACGAAAACATTGATGAAGTGTTTGCGGCGCGCATAAACCAGCACTGCGACATTTTGACCGCCAAGAACGTCCAGGCGTCCGCCAACCAGAGGAAAGCCATCATCGCTGAAGTCTTTGACCGGCGGCGCGAAGTCGAGTTTCCCGTTGAACCAGGGCTTTACGGTGTGTTGATCCGTAGAGGCCACGTCGGTAAGGTGGCCGGGTTGCAGCGAGCGGATATGTGCGTCAATCAACTCCGCGGCCGTGAAGGGAGGAGCGTCAGGGTTCCTGGCCGTACCCGATCCCGAGCGCGGCCAGACGTACCAGGAGATTGTCGCGACGAGAAGAATCGAGGCCGCAACCGCCACCCACCGCCACGCAGGGATTTTGGGGGCTATAGAGACGGCAGTAGCTGCATCCAGATCGGCGCGTATTTTCTTGCGAAGCGAAACCGGAGCGCGTTCACAAAGACTGCTGCGCTGAAGAGCGGAGCGCAGCGATTCTTCCACCTCCAGAGCCTTCGCGCAATCACGGCAGCCTTCCATGTGGCGTTCGAATTCGGCCGAACGCGATGCGTCCAGCTCGCCATCCAGATAGCCGTGCAGCGCCGTGCGCGTGAAATCACAGCTCACGGGAAGCCTCCTCGACCGGAGGTTGCGTGAGGGCGCGCTGCAGCCGCTGGCGCGCGCGAGCCAGCGCGGACATCACCGTACCAATGGGAATTGCGGTAATCGAGGCAATCTCTTTATAAGAGCATCCTTCCAGCTCACGCAAAACCAGTACTTCGCGGAATCTCGGCGGCAGCGTCTCCAGCGCACGACCCAGACGTTCCCGGTTATCTCCGGCGATGGCCAGGGATTCCGGCGAAACGCTGGGCTGAGGATGCAACTCCTCGTCAAATTCGGTCATGAGTTCCACAGGGCGATTCTTCTCCAACCATGTATAGCAGGTATTACGCACAATTTGTAACAGCCACGCGCGCGCGTCTCCTCCATGGAAACCTCGGAAGAAACGATAGGCGCGGAGCATCGCTTCTTGCGCTACATCTTCTGAATCCTCGCGGCTCCTTAGCAGCCAGCGCGCAAGGTTAAAGGCGGCGTCGAGGTGGGGCAAAACGAGCTGCTCGAAGCGCGCCCGCTCGTGCACATCCAACACGTCCGACCCACTCCCATGGGTTATCCCACTCATTGGGCACAAACCGCCTGTAGACCGATTTTATTCCCCATTGTCCCTTTAGGTGACGAATCTGGCAACTGGTTGGTAAGCAGCCAAAGTGACGGCCCTGGCGGCAGCCGCTGCCGGGAATAACTTGCCCTGCCTGGCAGTCTGCACAAACGAAACACGTCCCATACGCGGCGCGGGCTCCCTGGACTCTCTCACCCGCGCCGCCCTCCAAGACAATTGGGGATCGGCGACGAAAAAAACAGCATTGCAACGGGTGTCATTAAACAGGGTATTGGTGTCTCCACACAGGGGGAAAACGATGGCAGCTAAGGGAAAAGACGAGCTGTTGCATGACCACAACCACGACGGCATTGACCGGCGCGGTTTCCTGAAGTGTATGGCCTGGGCCGGTACCGGAGCCTTCTGCGTGATCCGCGGCGGCGTGCTGCGTTCCTATGCTTTCAGCCGCGTGCCGACCTTGGATCGCAAGGAAATGGCCGGCGAACTGAGCTTTGCGCAAATCAGCGATAGCCACATGGGGTTTAACAAAGCCGCTAATCCGGACGTTGCCGGGACTCTGAAGGCCGCAGTGAACAAAATTAATGGGCTGGCGGTCGAGCCGGAGTTCCTTCTGCACACCGGCGATATCAGCCATCTCTCAAAACCCGAGGAATTCGACACCGTCGAACAAATCCTCAAAAGCGCAAAGCCCCAGGAAGTTTTTTATGTTCCTGGTGAACATGACGTCCTGAATGATGACGGGCAGCAATTCCGTGACCGCTTCGGCAAAGGCAGCAAAGGCGCGGGTTGGTACAGCTTCGACAAAAAGGGCGTGCACTTCATCGGGCTGGTGAACGTGATGAACCTCAAGGCTGGCGGCTTGGGAACTCTGGGCCACGAGCAGCTCGAGTGGCTGGAAGACGATGTGAAGCATTTGAAGCACAGCACCCCGATCGTCCTCTTTGCGCACATTCCGCTCTGGTCGGTCTATCCCGAATGGGGCTGGGGCACGGAGGACAGCGCGCAGGCTTTGTCCTACCTGAAAAAATTCGGATCGGTCACCGTGCTGAACGGACACATTCACCAGACCATGCAGAAGATTGAAGGAAATGTGACGTTCCACACCGCGGCTTCGACCGCGTTTCCGCAGCCGGCGCCGGGGAAAGCGGATTCGCCCGGGCCGATGAAAGTCCCGGCAGAACAGTTGAAAAGCGTCCTTGGAATTACGGACGTCAACTTCGTGCAAGGCAAGCAAGCGCTCGGCGTTGTGGATTCCACGCTGGAATAGGACTTTGATCAGCATTGTGGTCATTCGAACCTTTCGAAACTAAATGAACAAAGGAGACAAAAAATCATGAGGAGAGGTGTGTCTGGAGTCGTTTTCATCGCGGTCGCCGTTCTGGGAATCGCTGCATTAGGAGCGAAAAACTCCACTGTGGCCGCCCAGCAAAAACCACAAAGTGCCGAGGTGCAGATCGACAATTTCAGTTTCGGCCCAGCGGCGCTAACCATTTCTGTTGGTTCCACAGTGACCTGGACCAATCGCGATGACATTCCCCACACGGTGGTAAGCGCGGATGATCCAAGAGTTTTCAAATCCAAAGTGCTCGACACAGACGAGAAGTTTTCCTTCAAGTTCGATAAAGCGGGAACCTATTCCTACTTTTGTTCCATTCACCCAAAGATGACGGGCAAGGTCATCGTGCAATAAGACCGGCAAGGTCACCGTTCCATGAAGCCGAAGAAACTTTACCTAGAATGGCGGACCCAACGGCCAACGAGCCCAAACCAATGCTGAATCCCTTTGACCTCAAAGCGGCACTCTCTGCGAAACACGCGCAGCACGTCGTGCTCATCCATTTCCCGATTGCCTTGTTTATCGCGGGCGCGGCTTTTGATTTTCTTGCGCATTGGACAAAGCGGGAAAGCCTGGCTGCGGCGGCTTATTGCAATTTTCTGGTCGCGGCTGTGGCTAGCGTCCCCACGATGATTACCGGGCTGCTCGCCTGGAAATGGCAACTCGAGGGGCAGCGCCTGAAAGGCACGCTGCTCCTTCACCTCATTTTCGGTATCGCTTCGGGGACTTTGATTTGTGTCGTCTGGATGATTCACTGGAGCGCCAGACACGTACAAAACGATAAGCTGCGCCTTTTCTGCCTGCCGCTGGAGGCACTTACGGCCGTGTTGCTCGCTGTTACCGGGCACCTTGGCGGGTTCCTCAGCGGCGTCAACGGCCAAGGCTAGAGGTTCGTTTTCGTACCCAACAGGAGGAATCGGTGAACGACGCCTTTTGGGGAGCGCATGCCCCTCTCGCGGCCGACATCGTTCTGCTGCTCGAAATCGCCATGGGCGCAGGTCTCCTCGCCGGGGCTTGGCTGGCACGCGTCAAACGTTACCGGCAACACGCCTGGTGTCAATCAGTCATCGTGTTTCTCAATTTCGTTGTGATCACAGTCTCGATGGTTCCCTCTCTTCGTATGCAAGTGCTTCCGCGGATTCCCGCCAAACTTACTAAGCCTTACGTTGCGCTGGCAACCGCGCATGCAACCCTCGGAGCCATCACCGAACTTGGGGCCCTGTACATCCTGCTCGCAGCAGGTACGCGCTTGTTGCCGCAAAGGCTGCGAATCGCACGGTATAAACTTTGGATGCGAACCGTCCTCGCGCTCTGGGGGCTCGTACTTCTCCTCGGGGTCGCAACTTATGCGCGCTGGTATGTACCTAATCTTTTTCGCTAAATTCGCGATCCAAGAAATGAGACGCTGGGGCAGTACTATCAGCTTCCTCTAAGAATTTGGATACTTGGCAAGTGCTCTGTATCTGGTTGATACAGCATGAGTTAGCTGCGTTCTCCAAAACGACGCCGTCCGCCAGAAATGCGTGCTTCGTACTACGACCCGGGTACCCTGTACTCTGGCTCTGCCGAACCATTGTTGCTCGCAAAGCCCCCGCGTAACTTGCTAAGAACGGGTTGGGGGCCGCGCGGGGACAGCGGCCCCGAAAGGGACCGTGTGCGAGCTACCCAACCCGCCAAGTTAAAAATTTCCCTCTTTTCCCTCTCTCTGGTCCAAACCCCTTTAGCCTTTGCCCGCTACGATCGAGTTCAAGCTTAAGACGATTGTTCTGCGTCCGCGGCCATCTTGTAAACCTGCGTGTCTGGCGTGTCGCTGGTGAATTCGGCGCACGGCGTGCATTTCCAAGCATTGAGGCTGCAGGGATATGATGGAAACTCCGTAAAACCCGCGCAATCTGAGATGAGTTGCGAGTCCACACTGCCAGGATGGTGCCTCAGGTGAAAGGCGTACGCGACAACCGGGTCTCTGCGACAGCCATGCTGCTCGCGGCGGCTGCGCTTTACCCCGCGACAGCGGACTTGGCGCAAGGGGCGCAGCCCGAGCCGGCTAGATTACGCGCGAATACTCTCGAAGCCTTCGACCGCTACGTGAAACTCACCGAAGCACGAAACTCAGGCGAGCTTAAGGTCGGCACAAATCTCCTTTGGATTGACGAATTGCCCGCAGCGGAGCGCGCGGAAGCCTACACCGTACTGAAACTCGGCGAAGTGAAAATGAAAAAGCTCGAAACGCGCGACGGCGGAAAAGAGATCGGATGCCCGGCTGGCATCATCCACCACTGGGCAGGGGTTGTATTCATTCCTGGAGCCAAACTCGAGGACGTCCTCGCCATGCTCGAAGATTACGACAAACACTACATCTATTTCGGGCCCGACGTGGAGCGGTCCAAGATTGAGTCGCGGAACGGCGATCATTTCCGCGTCTTCCTGCGGTTCCGGCGGCACAAAGTGATTACCGTGGTCCTGAATACTGAGCATGACGTTCAGTACTTCCGCGATGGCCCGGAGCGCGCGCACAGCCGGAGTTCCGCGGTGCGTATCGCGGAAGTGGAAAACGCAGGCAAAAAAGACGAACGCGAAAAGCCTCCCGGCGAAGACGGCGGATTCCTGTGGCGCATGGAAACCTGGTGGAGGATGGAAGAGCGCGACGGCGGCGTATATGTGCAAAGCGAAGTGGTTTCTCTGACGCGCGACATCCCGGCGGTGCTGAAGTGGATGATCGAACCGTTTGTCACCAGCGTTCCGAAAGAGACGCTGAGCGCCACGTTGATAGCCACTCGCAAATCCGTCCAAGGGCCGATAGCTAATCACTAAGAAGCGCGCTTATTTCTCCCAGTAGTGGGAGGCGTACTGTTTGGGATCGAAGATAGCGGGATCGAGTTTGGGGTTAGCCACGATTTCGGAATACTCCTCGCTGAAGACCCTCCTTCCGTCCACCAAGAATTCCACACGCGCGGCTACCAGACCAATAGGAAGCTGGCGGTAATCGGCAAAGCGGGAGTCGGCCGTCTTAACGGCGTCCGCGCGATCGGGTTGAATTAAGCGGGCAAAAAGCAGCCGCTTTTTCTCAATCCAAAACTGCTTGGACTTGAGATCGCCTTTATCCGCGCCGACCACATAGACGGGCTGGCCTTCCCAGGTATCCTCGCGGAGCCTCTTCAGGTCGATGCCTTCCCCTTTTACCTGATCGATCGTGACCTGGGGCGCCTGCCGGTAAACGTCAAAGCCGAGGACTAGCAGCAGGTGCACAAAGGGGCGGGTGGCGGCGACTTTGCCTTCTTTAAACGAAGTGTAGGCGCCGTCCGCGATTAGGACGCCGTTGCCGTCAGCTTGAGGGCCGATGTCGATGCGCAATTTCCCCGGGAGAAGCAGGGCTTCGTGCCAGATTTCGCTCTTGTCAGTGCCGTCCGCGTTGTGGGTCGTGCTTTTCTGCGTGAACGTAAGAGTTTCGTACCAATTATTCTGGTAGCGATCATGCATGGCGCGAAGGAGAGCTTCGCCGTCGCGGATTTCCTGTGCGCGGATGGCTGCCGGAGCCAACGCCGAAATTGCAGCGAAGATCACGATTCGTCTCATTAGAAGGAGCATTTGGAGCGTTATCATACTCCAGCTTTCCCACACATTGAAGCGTCGCCGATCGTAAAAAGGGCGGCTCGGAAGAGCCGCCCTTTGGTCTGAGCTATTATGTCTTCTTCCACTCCCAGGGGAGGGACGAGCGGAATTTACCTAGCCAGGACTAGGGGAGGTAATAGCGGAACGAGGTGAAGACCATGTTTTCTACAGCCTTGGGGCTGACGCCAGGGGTTCCCGCTGCCAGGCCGCCGCTGCCGGACCAACCATTGCGAACCAAGTAAGAATACTGGATACCCCAGCGCAGACCGCCCTTCGATCCCTGATAAGGCTTGTGCCAAAAGCCGATGGTGCCTTCCTGGATGTTGCGCAGATCCCCAGTGCACGTGCCGTTTGTGGTGTTACCACCAAAACCGCCCGTGCCCGGGTTCGCTTCTCCGACTTCGCAAGAGGAGTTGTTAAAGAGCGGCGAACCGAAGCCCACAGGAACGGTAGCTCCGGCGTTATTGGTGAAGGTGTAGGCAGTGCGGTAGGAGAATTCCGCGCCATAGTTCAAATAAACATCCAGCTTCGGCGTTGGATGCAATTCGATTGTCCCAAGCCCCCCGCCGCCGCGGATGAGAGCCAGAGTGCCGTCCGGGCGCGTGGTCACATCGGCAATTTGCGCGTCGTTATCGCGTCCAATGCCGGCCCCAAACGTGCCGTGAACCCCGAGTTCTATCTTCTTTCGAGGGTCTAGGGGAAGGCGGATGTTGACACCGCCGCCGCCACCAGTCCGCGTGTCATTGAAGGCGCCTGCGGCGGAAGGTGCCGCACCGCAGCTTGCCGGCAGCGGATTGCCAGCCGACACAAAGCATGGATAAACGCGAGCGCGGTAATTACTGATGACACCGAACACTTCATAGTGGCCGCGGCCAGGCTCGAAGGCGGCCTTGACGATGAAGTCCGGTGTGGCGTTTGCAGCATAACCGGTTCCGTCGGTCGCGTTGAGCAATCCGCCGCCCGAGGCCGGGGCGCCGACGAAGAAGGAAGTCGGCGAGCCGTGGGTCGTGAGTGTGAGCTGAGGATTCTCGACGGAGAAGCCGATCCAGATTTTGTCGTTGAAGTTCTTGGTGACACGGAAGCCGTACTGGCGTGCCCAAGTGAAGCCCACGTTATAGGCCGCGTCTATGGTCATCGGCGTGGCCTCGGTACGGTTGTCCAAACCTTTCCTGGTTTCTGTAGCCAGACTCCACATCTGCCCCCCAGTGAGAGTCACGCCGTTGGAAAAGGCCGCTTGACCCCAGATCTGCCGCTGGCGCATGCAATAGCTGTTGCTTTGGCGGCTGTTCGATGACGCGCAGGCGCCCAACCAATCCAACTCATAGTAGCCACTCATTTTGACGTTGTCCGCCTTGCCTTCCGCTAGGAAGGTTAAACGGGACTGACGGCCGGAGGCGTTGAATTCGGACACGCGACTCATGTTGCTGTTCGGGAAAGGAGCCGTGGTAAACGGAGTGTTGACGTCAGCCTGAACCGTCCGCTGGCGCCAGACGGTTTCTGCGGCGAGGAAGCCACCCGGAGTTAGGGTAATGCCCTTGATGTGGATCGAGGCTGGACCTTCTTCGGTCGCCTTCTTAGCTTCTGCCTGTTCCGTGGCCACAGTGGTCTTGAGGACTTCATTGCTAGCCTTCAGGTCGCCGACGGCGGTGTCAAGGGTGGCTGCGGTAGTTTTCACTTCCGCGGAGGAATTAACGGCCTCGACCGCCTTGGTGCTGGCTTCGGTCGCACGGGCGTTAGCGGCAGCGGCTGCCTCGCGCGCTTCGTCGATTTGGCGGTCGCGTTTGGCCACCTCTTCCTTCAGCAATTGAAGCTGTTCCTGCTGGGATTGGATGGCCTGACGAAGTTCTTCAATTTCGGCAGCGATGGCCGAGTCGGACTTCACCAATTTCTCTGCCTTCTTAGCGGCTTTGGGCTTAGCCGGAGAAGTAGCATTAGCAGGTTTCGGGTCAGCATCCTTAGGAGTATCAGCGAGAGCTATTCCTGCGGTGAGGAATAGCGACAGCGTGAGTGTAGCTAGTTTTTTCATTTCCTCTCTCTTCTTTGGAGCAAAAATTCGACGTGCTTACCGAAAACGTAGTCTTGCACCCCGCCGAAAAAGGTAAACGGAGCTTTTTACAATTGCGTCAACTGATTGTTAATATCCTGTAACAATCCGAAGGGGATTGGCAGCAACCCATTGACATACAAGGAGTTGCAAATTGCTAAAGGTCATTTCGGTGAGGCAATGGCAAAGGCAAGGGCCATCTGAGCCAAGCGGTATTGGTAGGTAGCGTCGGTGTCGGCGATGTCCGACTCGGTTTTCTGCAGTTCGGCTTGCGTGAACTCGACAATCGAGCCGAGCCCCAGGTTGTAGCGGGCCTGGGCGAGGTCGAGGGCGAGGCTGGCCTGCTGGCGAAGCTGTTGCGTGACGGAAAGGCGCTCGTAGGCGCGATTGGTGTCCTGCCAGGAAATGCGAACATCACGCGAGATGGAGTTGCGAAGGTCGGCTAGCTTCTGGCGATTCACTTCGGTTTGCAGGTCGGCGGCTTTGGCGCGGGCGTTGTAGAGGAAGCCGTTGAAGACAGGAATGTTGATGTTGACGCCAACCGCGCCGTACCAGTTGGGAGTGATGTGATCGTCGCGAACGGGAGTGTTGCCGACGACGCCGAGTGCGTTCACCGTCGGCCGCCAGAGATCATGCTCGGCGCTGCCGAATTTCCGTGCGGATTCGACTTGAAATTGTAGAGCTTGGATTTCCGGACGCTGCTGGAGCGCCTGTTGGATGAGCGGCTGCACGTCGGTAACCGGCGGAGTAAGGGGAGCGGTTTCTTCGACGAGCTGGAAGTTTTGTTCGGTGGGGAAACCGAGAATCGCGGAAAGAGTGGCGAGAGAAGCTTGAAAGTTGTTTCGCGATTCGAGCAGTAGAAGCTTGGCGCGGGCCAGCTCAACATTCGCAAAACTGAGATCCAAATCCGATTTCAGTTTTGCTTGCGCCAGGGCCTGCACTTTATCCACAAGAGTCTGACGAGCTTGAACGGTTTCTTCCGCTACGCGTACCAGAGCCTGCGTGTCCAGCGAATTGTAAAAGGCCTGATCGACAGCGAGAAGAATATCCGCGCGAGTGGCGGCTGCATTTTGATCTTCGGCTTTGGCCGCGTACTCGGAACTGGAAAGTAGATTCGTGGTGCGGCCAAAGTCGGTGACGAGTTGGTTGACCGAGGCGCCCTCTGCTGCGCGCGGGAACAAAATAGGGTTGTTCAGAAAGCCGGCGGCGAGGCGGCTACCAGGATTGGCATCCACGGCCGTGAGACTCAGGTTTGCGTTTGGCATGAGGGCGGAGCGTGATTCGCGAACGTATTGCTGGGCTACGAGGGCGCGCAATTTCCACGCGGTAATCTGCGGGTTGTTCTTGATGGCGATGGCTTCGGCTTGCGCCAGGGTCAGAGGAGTGCCGGCTGGCGACGCCTGGCCGGGAGATGGAGAGGTTGCGGGATGGTCCGGAGCTTGCGCCTTCGCAGGGGCCGTGGCGAAGGTGAAAAGAAGAAGGCAAAGGAACGGTCGCGTCACGACCTCACCTCCTGAGCCTGCTCTTGCCCTCGCCTATGAACGATGAGATAGACCGCAGGAACCAGATAAACGGTTACCCCGACGGAGACCAACAAACCTCCGATAATCGCCCGCGCGAGCGGCGCGTACTGTTCGCTGCCGGGCTCGGCACCGATGGCCATAGGAATCATGCCGAGAACGGTCGCAAGCGACGTCATCAGGATGGGCCGAAGCCGCATGCGCGAGGCAAGCGAAACGGCCTCTTTCAGGGGTTTGCCGTCGTGGTGCAAGTGACGCGCGAACTCAACGATGAGAATGCTGTTCGAAACGACGATGCCGACCATCATGACCACGCCCATCAAAGACATAACATTCAAAGTGGTGCTCGTGGCGAGCAGGAACAGAAGCACTCCGGCGAGCCCTGGAGGAATTGCGAGGAGAATGATGAATGGGTCCTCCCAGGAAGCAAACTGCGCAACGAGAATCAAGTAGACGAGGACGACCGATAAAATGAGGCCAACACCGAAACTGCGGAACGAGGAGCGCATGCCCTGGACAGAGCCGCGAAGATCCACGCGGACGCCCTCCGGGAGCTGAGTTTTCTTGATGATGTCATCAACCTGATTGGCAACGGCTCCCAGATCTTCGGTTTTGGGGGAAACGTAAACATCAACGACGCGGAACAACTGATAGTGATCCACTTCCGTGGGCGACGGAATCGTTTTCACTTTGACAACGGTGTCGAGGAAGGTTGGCTGAGCGCTTTTCACACCCCGCAGAGGAATCTGCTTGAGGTCCGTCACAGTTTTGACGGCGTCTTCGGGATACTGCACGGTGAGCATGTAAGGATTGCCGCTCCTAGGATCGATCCAATAATTGGGCGCGATCATGCCGTTCGAAGTGAGCGCGGTGATGACGTTGTCTACAACTTCCTTCTGCGAGAGCCCGAGAAGGCCGGCTTTTTCGCGGTCCACGTCGAGTTCGAGCGCGGGGTAGTCGATGTCCTGCGGGACAAGGACATCGCTGACATCTTTGAGCTGTCGCACGGGCTGGGCGAGCTTTGCGGCGGTGCCGTAAACCTTGTCGAGATTATTGCCGCTGACCTGAATGTCGATGGGCGCGGGCAGACCAAGGTTGATGACCGCGTCGACTAACCCGCCGGACTGAAAATAAGTGCTGAGCTGGGGAAGTTTTTCGCTTAACTGCTCGCGCACGCGGCGCATGTATTCGTAGCTCCCGACTTTGTGATCCTCTTTGAGACTGACTTGAACGAACGCGGTGTGTGGCGCAGAGTTGGGAGTGTAAATGGCGGAGAAATCCGTGGTGATGCCGATGTTGGAAACGATGATTTGCAGCTCATTCGGCGGAACCACGCTGCGAACGATTTGCTCGACCTGCTTGACGTAGTCTTCGGTCAGCTCGACGCGCGTGCCCGAAGGCGCTTTCAAGTTAATGACGAATTGGCCGGGATCGGTACGCGGGAAAAAGGAGACGCCAAGAAAAGGATAGAGACCGAGACACAGAAGAGAGATTCCGGCGAGCGCGAACGTGGTCGCCGCCGGCTTCGTCAGGGAGGTTGCCAGAGTGCGGTCATACCCTTCCAGCATTTTTTTGAAGTAGAAGTTGAATATCTGGCCGATGCCGTCCCAGCGCCAGGTGAAGGTGTCGCCCAGCTCTTCGTCGGCTTGGCGGTGCTTGATGAGTTTCGCGCAGAAGAGCGGTACCACGGTCATGGCGACAAAGTAAGAGGCGAAGAGCGAAAGAACGACCGAGAGGGCGAGGGCCACGAAGAGGAAACGGCTTACGCCGTAGAGGAAGACAACCGGGAAAAAGACAACGGAAGTTGTTAGCGTGGCAGCGAGGACTGCGAGACCAACTTCTTGGCCGCCTCTTTCTGCAGCAACTTCCGGCGTTTCGCCCAATTCCAAACGGCGGAAAATGTTTTCGAGAACGATGACGGAATTGTCGATCAAGCGGGAAAAGGCCAGCGCGAGTCCCCCAAGAACCATAGTGTTGACGCTGCCACCGCCCCCGCCCAAAGCGAGAAAAGCAGCGAGCGCGGAAAGAGGGATGGAAAGAAAAACGGCGGCCGTAGCGCGGAGGCTGCCGAGAAAAAACAGTACCATCAAACCCGTAAGGATGAGGCCGATGCCGCCTTCGCGAAGCACGTTCGAAATCGCGGTCTTGACGAAAAGGGACTGGTCAAAGACGACCTTCGGTAGAAGCTGCTTCGGGATGTCAACGAGATGCTGGAGAGCGTCCTTGATCCCGTCAACGACGGCGATGGTGTTCGTGTCGCCGCCCTGCTTAAGAACGGGGAGATAGACGGAACGCTGGCCGTCTACGCGAACGATGTTGGTTTGGACAGCTTGCGCGTCAACGGCTTTGCCAACATCTCCGACGAGCACGGACGCCTGCGTCTGTCCGACGGACTTCAGAGGCATGGCATTAATGTCCGATGCCGAGGGCGCCTGGCTGTTGGAATAGAGGTTGTAGTCGTAAGGGCCTATCTTCACGTCGCCAGCCGGAAGAATCAGGTTCGCATCGTTGACTTCACGGACGACGTCCATAGGGCTCAGCTGATGCGCCTGCAGCTTGAGTGGATCCACGTAAACCATGATCTGGCGATAGCGGCCACCGAACGGCTGGGGAACCGAAGCGCCCGGCACGTTGGCGATTTGATTTCGAACATTAAACCGGCCCAGATCTTGCAGTTGCGTTTCGTTGAGGCCCTGGCCTTTCAAGGTGATGAGACAGACCGGAAGGCTCGAGGCGTCAAATTTCAGGACGACGGGTGGCAGCGTGCCGGGAGGAAGGCGACGTAGGTCGGCCATGGCGAGATTCGAAACGGTACTAAGGTCGGCGTCAGCGTTCGTGCCGGGCTGAAAGTACATTTTGATGAGACTGACACCGGGGAGCGAGCGCGATTCAATGTGATCCACCCCACTGGCCAGAGTGAACCACCGTTCGAAAGGATTGGTGATGTTGGTCTCAATCTGCTGGGGAGGCATTCCGGAATAAAACGTAGCGATGACCACGACGGGAATGTTGATGGCGGGAAAAAGGTCCACAGGCATGCGAACCAGCGTTACCGTTCCGACGATGGCGATGACCAAGCACATGACAATAATGAAGTAGGGATACTTGATCGAGAACCCGGACATTAGTTTCCTCCCGCCGGATTCATTTCTTGCGTGCTGACGATTTTGGGCTGGACTTTTTGTCCGGAGTGAAACTGGCTGCGATTACCGATGACCACACGGTCGCCTTCCGAGAGACCGGAGAGCACTTCTATACGCGCATTGTCTTCGAGGCCGAGTTTGACGTGGCGCTCGTCAACAATGTTTTGTGAATTGACCGCAAGGACCGTGGCGTCATCTCCGTTGCGAACGACGGCTTCCAGCGGAAGCGTGAGCGCGTTGGGTTTCTGATGCAAAGAGAGTTCGGACTCGGCGTACATGCCCGGGATCAGTCGGCCGTCGCGGTTTTCGCAATCGATTTCGGTTTCCATAGTGCGAGTTTGCAGATCAAGGGAATCGGCAAAGCGGGAAACGCGGCCCTGAATGTCCTGATTCAAAGCCTGCACATGAACCTTCACGGGGTCCTGAAGATGGATTTGCGCTGCGACGGACTCCGGGATGGGAAGCACGAGACGCAGGGTGGAGATCTGAGCCAGACGCACTACCGGCATAGCCTGCGTGCTGGAAGAAGTACCAGCAGCAATGAGAGCGCCGGTGTCCGCGTAGCGATTGGTGACGACTCCAGTAAAGGGAGCCGTGATGCGCGTGTAATCGGATAGCGCGGCTACTTGCTTTTGATTCGCTTGCGAGACTTCCAATTCCTGTTGAGCCGCCGATAGCGCCGCTTTCGCGCTGGAGACCTGCGCCTCGGATTCCAAGTCTTTGGCCTGCGCATCATCGATTTCCTGCTGCGCCACCAGGCCCTCGCGAGTCTTGGCTGCGTCGCTGAGGCGCTTAAAGGCCAAATGCGTTGCTGCGTGCGAGGATTTTGCGCGCTCCAGGTCGCCTTGCGCGCGCCCGATTTCCTCGTTTGCGCGGCGAACCGCCGCATCGGCGCCGGCAAGCTGAGCTGCTAATTCTGGCACTTCCAGAACGGCCAGCGTTTGCCCCCGCTGCACATGAGTACCGACGTCGACATAAATGGCCTTGATATAGCCGGCGACTTTGGCGTGCACGTCCACGTCCTGAAAAGGCTTGAACTCACCTGAGATTTTCAGAGTGTTGGAGATCGTGCGGCGCTCGACGCGCGCAACACCGGCCGGTGGAACGCCGGATGCCACGGCGGGGTCTTGATCGTCCGCCTTGGTAGGGGTGCGATTGATCCATCGCCAAGCCAAAAACGCGCCTACCGCGAGAATTACAACAACAATCCATGGCTTTTTTTCTGTCATGTGTTTATCCACGGCACGCATCGGGTCTCCGAGAGCGAGCGCTACGGTTCCTGACACCTGCAGAATTTCCGAATGGCCTAACAACCGGGCATGGCCCACCGAGGAGATGCAAGGAATCCAGTCAAGTTAAAAGAACGGTTCAGCGAACGGGCGGCGGCCGGAACCACAGGCCGGGACCAAAAAACTCCTGCGAGATGTGTGGGACAAGACGTAAAGCGAAGAAGAATTGGGCCGAGGGCTCAAGCGGAGGCAAAACGACTGCTGCTGTGACGGTATCAGTTGCAGGTAAAGCGCCCCAGCCATCTATCGGAGAAAACTGCTCCAGCTCCGAAGCACCTACGGTCGCACGGTAGCTCGCCTTATGGCCAATTTCCAGGCCATTTCCCGAGTGCGGCGCGGCAAAGAAGGGGTTGTAAAGCAGAAGAGTTGCAAGGATAAGACAGATCCGTCGGTATGGCCTCAAATCGACAATTGCACCGCGGCATTGAGAAGAACTGTTCATCCTGGACTCTCTAGAACGATAGTAGGACTGTGGTGGCGGGTCAAGAGGTTGACAAGATCCAGTTTCGGCCGTGCTGAAGGGAGGAGCAGGGACCGGAGCCAGGGGTGCAACCGGTCCCCGAGGTAGGACATTACGTGAAGATGACTTGGTCAGTGTTGCCACCGGGAGTCACATCGGAATCACGCGTTTGTGAATTGTTCGTGACATTCGACTCGCAGAGGCCGCCAATTCCACGGCCATGCCTCACATCGAGGCCGCGTACCCAGAAAATAATGTCTTCGGCAATGTTCGTGGCATGGTCGGCAATACGTTCGAGATGGCGCGTGGCCAGGACGAACTGCAAGCCCGGGCTAACCGAGCCCGGTTCGCCGGTCATCTGCAGAAGCTGGCGCTCGAAAATGCGATCGCGGTATTGATCCACGACGTCGTCGCTTTCCAGAACCGTGGTGGCCATCTCGACGTTACGGAAAATAAGGGCGCCGAGGCTCTGGCTGACCATGCTGCGCACGGCGGAAACCATTGGGGCAAGTTCTTCAGGAACTTCCACGCCGGGCATTTCGCGAAGGGAAACCACCCGTTCGGCCAGGTTTACTGCGAGGTCTCCAATGCGCTCGAGATCGTTGTTCAGCTTTAGCGCGGCCACGATCAGGCGCAATTCATCCTCGGGAAAAGAGCCTTGGCGTAGAAGCCGGATGGCGTGTTCGTCAATGACGATTTCCATTTCATTGATGCGCGGCTCGAGCAGAAACACTTCACCCGGGAGAGCGGCTGTGCGGGGATTGTCGAGGCTCACGATGGCATCAAGCGCACGGTTCAAGGCACTCTCGACAGTGCGCGCCATGGAGACCAGATAGTTCATGAGCGTGTCAAGCATGACAGTGTCGGTGAGTCGGGGAGTTAAGGCCATCGCTCTCCTTTTGGAGGGGAGCTGCCGTACCTACACTCCCGCTCTCCACGCCAGTTTGACAGGGAATGGTTACAGCTTGTTAACATGAGGATGAAAAGTGGATTAAGCCTGGCCGATGAGCACAATTTGCTATCTTGCGCTTTGCTTTTGATGTCCTAGCGGGTGGGCCACCCGATACCGTCCGGACCTCGAAACACGGGAACCGTGAAGTGAAACTGCGAACCCTGCCCTACTTCGCTCTCCACCCAAATACGGCCGCCGTGAGCTTCGACGAGGTGCTTGGCGATGGAGAGCCCCAGGCCGGTGCCTCCGACTTCCCGCGACCGCGCTACATCGACACGGTAGAAGCGTTCAAAGATGCGCGGCTGATCCACCTTGGGAATACCGATTCCGGTGTCAGAAACAGTGAACTCGACCTGGTGTCCGTCAGAAGAAGCGGAAACGGTAATCCTTCCGCCGGAGGGCGTGTACTGTACGGCGTTGTCGAGCAAGTTTTGCAAGACTTCAGAAAGACGTCGGCGATCAGCGGCGATGTCTGGAAGAGCGGTCTTCAAATCCACAGAAATGTGTAAATCTTTCTCGGCAGCCGACCGCTGCGTGGTTTCTATGCAGCTTTGAACAAACTGGGAAACGTTAAGCTGGTCGATCTCCATTTCAAGGCGGTCTGCATCCATCTTGGAAAGCTCAAGCAGGTCGTCGGTGAGGTGAGCGAGGCGCCGCGAATGATCGAGAATGATTTGCAGGAAGCGGACGCGGTTCTGCGGATCGTCCATCGCGCCCGCAAGCAAAGTTTCCGCAAAGCCCTGGATTGCAGTGAGCGGTGTCTTGAACTCATGCGACACGTTGGCGACAAAATCGCGGCGGACGCGTTCCAGTTTGCGCAGATCCGTAATGTCGTGGAGCACGATCACGGCGCCGTAGGTTTCCATAGCGCGAACGGAAGCCACAGTCACGGCAAAAAAACGCTGGCGCAGCGTGCCAATCGTGATTTCGGAGTGGACCGCATCCTGCCCTCCGCGGACCTTCCTTACGGCCTCGATCAGTTCCGTTTGACGAACGGACTCGACAAGCGTGCTGCCGATCTTTGGCGCCATATCCAAACCGAGGATTTCGGCGAAAGCCTGATTGGAAAACAGCAAGCGGTCCGTGCCGTCCACTACCGCTACTCCTTCGACCATGCTTCCGAGAATTGCGGCGGAGAGGTTGCGCTCATCTTTGAGAGTACGAATGGTAAAGTCGAGCTTCGCGGCGCTTTCATTGAGCGACGTGGCCAGACTCTCCAGGGTGTCCCCTCGAGGGTCAGCGAAGATCGGTCGGAAATCCCCCTCCGCCACGCGGCGCGAGAACTGAGTCAGGCGATCCACGCGATCTGTAAAAGAACGCGATACCAGCAGCGAAACCGCCCCAGTGACCACAAGCAGGAGGATCGAAGCAAGCCAAATCCTGCGGCGGAATTTCCAGACCACGTCGTCCACTGTGCGAAGAGGCATGGCAAAACGCAAGATCACCGGAGAACCGTCTGGCATCGAGAGGCGCGCGGCATAATACTGCAGGTCACGATCGACCGTCACGCTGTGGCGAACCGAGAAACCGTCGCCGTTCGCCAGGGCGTCACGAATCTCCGGCCGCCCGGCATGATTTTCCATGGTCTGCGGATTGGATTGAGAGTCCGCCAGAACCAGGCCATTAGCCGTAATCACCGTAATGCGAGTGCCGCTCGTGGCCATTCTCGCAACCCAATCCTGTAGAGCCGGAGAAACTGTCCGCGAATCGGTGGAGAGGGACGAAGCAGGAGGCGGACTAGCAAGCGCGATGCGTGCGATCGCGGAGAGCTGATCGAATCCGGCGCGTTCGTAATCGCGGCGCAGATTGCGCTCCGCGTAATAATCTACCGGCAACAGGACTGCAATCAGCAGAGCGAAGAAAGCAAAGCCGAGTTTCCAGAAAAGATTAAGCTGCACGTGTCTCGAAAAGATACCCGGCACCGCGCACGGTTTTCAAGAGGATCGGGTTTTCCGGATCGGACTCGATCTTTTCTCGTAGCCGGCGCACGTAGACGTCCACGCTGCGCGGCGTGACAAAGCGATCCGTACCCCAAACGGCATCGAGCAACTGGTCCCGCGTGAAAACTCGGTTCGGGCGCGACGCCAGGTAATAGAGAAGGCGAAACTCGAGAGTGCTGAGCACGACCGGTTTGCCGGAGTGGCATACGCGATAGGATGCTGGGTCAATCGTGATTTTCCCAATCTCGACGGTGTGCGGAACGTCTGTAGGAATTTCAGAGCGGCGCAGGAGCGCCTTCACGCGCGCGATGAGTTCCCGCGGACTGAATGGCTTGGTGACGTAATCGTCTGCGCCCATTTCCAGGCCGACGACGCGGTCCGCCTCTTCGCCGCGAGCCGTGAGCATCAGGATGGGTAACCGGTTGAGCGCTTCGTCGCGGCGAATCTCGCGGCAAATCTCCAAGCCCGAAAGCTTCGGAAGCATCAGGTCGAGGAGAAGGATGTCGGGCGGCGCTTTCTTCAGAGTTGCGAGGCCGGTCACGCCGTCGTGAGCGGCGGCAACCTGAAAGCCTTCGTTGGCAAGGTTGTAGCGAACCAACTCAACGATGTCGCGGTCGTCTTCGATAATAAATACGCGTTTCATACCGATAGAGCGCCTAATACGCCTGCCCGTAGAAAGTGTATCGTAGCCGGGCGATTGACGATAAGAATTGGAATAGTTTGGCTCACTCGAGGACTTTTGTTGCACGGCTGATTGTGGCAGAAGCTGCCCTCTCCTTGATAACTCTGCGTTTACATTAATGTGAACGAAGCATTAAAGCAAATTCCACCTTACAATCCCTATCTACGTTGGGCTGGCCGTCGTGAAAGCCAGGGAGAGAAGCGTTTTCTGCTCTAGTTCATGGGCTTTGGCGGAGCCCGTCGCGGGGCTGGCACTGGGGGAGCGCTTGACAGAGCGGAACACGAGACCTGCGGCCTTAGCAATACGTTCGAGTCGGGGAAGTACAAAGCCAGCGGCTCCCATGTTCCCTGGCTCTTCCTGCACCCAAACGATTTCGCGGGCCTGGGGATGCTCCGCGATGGCAGCGGCAATTTCTGCGCGGGGCATGGGATAAAGCTGATCAAGAAAGAAAATGGCGCTGCTTGTGTCCTTGCGGCGGCGGCGTTCGGCGCGTAACTCATGGCCGACTTTTCCGGTGGCAATCAGGATGCGCGAAGCGCCGCGCACTTCGCGGTCAGGAACCAGAGGCAGGAAGCGCGGATTCGTGAATTCCTCAATGTTGGAGCTGGCGTCCGGATGCCGCAGCATGCTCTTGGGCGTGAAGACAATCAGCGGTTTACGCCACGGCCGGCGCGCCTGGCGGCGCAGCATGTGGAAATACTGTGCCGCGGTAGAAGGCTGGCAGATTTGCATGTTGTCTTCGGCGGCGAGCTGCATGAAGCGTTCGAGACGCGCGCTCGAATGCTCCGGCCCCTGGCCTTCGTAACCGTGAGGCAGCAGCATCACGATTCCTGCCGGAAGATTCCATTTGTCCTCGCCCGCGCTGATGAACTGATCAATGATCACCTGCGCGCCGTTGGCGAAATCGCCAAACTGCGCCTCCCACAGGACGAGCGCTTCCGGATAGTCGCGGCTAAACCCATATTCGAAACCGAGGCAGCCTGCTTCGGAGAGAGAGGAATTATAAATCTCGCAGAAGCCCTGATTCGGCGAGAGGTGACAGAGCGGGAGATAGTCCTTCTCTGTTTCGGTATCAACCAGAACGGCATGACGTTGGTTGAAAGTGCCTCGCTGCGAATCCTGGCCGGTGAGCCGGACGGGTGTGCCCTCGAGAAGCAACGAGCCAAAAGCCAACGCCTCAGCAAAACCATAATCGACCGAGCGCTTTCCGAAGCCCATTTCGGTACGTTGCTCCAGCAATTTCACAATTTTCGGATGAACATGAAACCCATTCGGCACGCGAACGAGGCCGTCGGTAATTTCCACAAGCTTTTCCCGAGTCAGGCCAGTGTCGACCTCGTATTCCGGTTTGTAACGGCCATTGGAGTATGGCGCCCAGTAGTCGGGCAGCTTGCGCAAATGGGGAATTTTCTTTAGGGAGCGAGCTTTAGTCTGCTCTTCTTCGTACTCCTTGCGGACAGCCTCGACGATTCCGCTTGCGTCGATGCCGGTGGCCTCCGCATAAATCTTCCAAAGCTGCGGATGGTCTTTGATGCGTTCGTAGAGCTTGGGTTGCGTGATCGTAGGGTCGTCCACTTCGCTATGGCCGTGGCGGCGGTAGCCGATGATGTCCACAACCACATCGCTGCCAAACGTGGCGCGATATTCCGTTGCAATTTTGCCGACGCGCACGACCGCGTCAGGATCCTCCCCGTTCACGTGAAAAATGGGCACAGACTGGCGCTTGGCAATATCGGAAGCGAATCGCGCGGAATGCTCCTGGCGTGGCGGAGTGGTGAAGCCGATGAGGTTGTTGACGATGATGTGAATCGTGCCACCCACGGTATAAGCGCGAAGGTCGGCGAAATTCAGCGTTTCCGCCCAAATGCCTTGTCCCGCAAAAGCGGCGTCGCCATGCATGATGATGGGGACAACCTTATTGAGCGTTTCACGGGAATGATCCACGTAAGCACCGCGCAAACCGTGACGCGTTTGTTTGGCGCGCGAACGGCCAACGGCAACGGGATCGACGGCTTCAAGATGGCTTGGATTCGACACCAAGTGGATGCCGATTTCTTTGCCTGAAGAGGTCGTGTAGCTGCCGGTGGCCCCAACGTGATATTTCACGTCACCTGCGCCGAGAACGCTTCGTGGATCCACATCCTCGAAGCCCGCCACCACTTCGTGCGGGCTCTTGCAGGCGGCGTGCACCATGACGTTCAGGCGGCCGCGGTGGCTCATAGCCATGATCGAAGATTCCGCGCCGTGTTCCCCGGCAGCGTCAAGAATCGAGTCGAGCAAAGGAATCAGCGCTGTGACGCCTTCTAGAGAGAATCTTTTGGAGCCAAGATAGCGCGCCTGCAAAACCTGCTCGAAAAGGTCGGCCCGAATCAGGCGCTCGAGGATCCTATGCTGGTCAACTTCTTCGCCAGGCGCTTCGAGCCGCTCGATGATCCAGCGGCGGCGTTCTGGCTCGGGCAAGTGCATGAAGTCAGCCCCAACGGCGCCACAGTAGAAGCGGCGCGCTTCTTCGGCGGCTTCACCGGTTAGTCCTTGGAGATCCGGATGCTTCAGTGGCTGGAACACGCCCAGCGGATCGAGATTCGCCTCAAAATATCCCCAGCGGCGAAAGGCGTCGAAAATGTGCTCGCGTTCACGGGTGTCCGCCGCGTTTGGTGCTGCATCTGAAGGCTTCTTCACTGCCTTGGGCGCTTTGACGGGCTCGTCTTGTGTGATTGTCGTACGATGTGCCATTAATCTGTTCTCTGAACTTTCTATTTTGCCACAGGCGCCAAATCCCTGCTGGTCGAGAATTCTTCGTTTGCGCTCTTTCCAATTAGATGCTGAAGAAGCAGTGGTAATTACAGCGCGCGGCGCTCGAGCGGTGGTGACGATAGAGACTTCACAATCGATTCGAGCTGGAGGGCGATTTCTCCGGGAGGCGTTCCGGGAGTAAAGGTCACGGGCTTGCCGATTCGAACGGTGATTTCGCCAAAGTGAGCGAGCCGGCGATGCTCGCGCTTCATTTGCCAGACGCCGTCGAGCCGCATGGGCAAAATGGGGAGGCCCAGCTTTTCTGCGAGCACGCCAATACCGGATTGGAACGGTGCCATGCGGCCGTCCTCGGAGTTGTTCACTTCGCCTTCGGGAAAAATCAGCACGCTGTAGCCGCGGTCCACCGATTCACCGGCGAAGCGAAAGCCTTCACGAAAGCCCGAAAATTGCGGTAGCGGGAAAACGTTAAAGAGGGCGGTAACTAGCCAATAGCCAAGCCAGTAGGCCCAGCGTCTTGCAAAAAACCAATCGCGCGGCGGGCGATGCATTCTTTGCAGGCTTTCGCCGCCCATTGCTGTGGCAAGGCGGTGGCGAAATCGCAGGGGCAGGGCGGCGAGAATCAGTCCGATGTCTGCGCGACGGGTGATGTGATTGGCAACGACAAGCACGGGCCCTTGAAACTCGCGAAGATGTTCGTGCCCTACGACTTTGGGATGCCCCAAAATCTGCGTGGCAGGCCAAACCAGCAGGTAATAAACCGCCAGCCGGAACCAGCGAACGGGTTCCCATTGGGCCCAGCGCGGATAGGCATAACTAGTCTGGTTATATCCGCACGCCGGTTCTCGCAGAAGGCGCTCGACGTCGGCGACTGTCTTCGCTTTCGCAAAGGCAGTCTCATTTAGTTCCACGTGGAACTTTTCTTCGAGCGCGCTCATCAGCTCGACGCGATCGAGCGAAGTTAGGTTCAGCTCTTGTTCGAGACGACTTGCCTCTCCCTCTCCGCCGCCCACCAAAGCCAATAGTCCGGCAACTGCGCCGTGGCCGGATCGAGGAACTTGAAAGCCTGGGCGCGATGCACGCTGACCATTCATGAGTTCTCGCGTGCGGGAGGCGATGATCGGAAGTCGCGGCTTGCCTGTCGTCGTCCTCGGAAAATCCAGCTGCGGCCAAAGGAGCCAACGCCTCATTCGCTGGTATTCCGCGAGCGACACGTTGGCTCCCTCCACTGCGGCACGCGCAGCAGGTTCGTTCGAATTGTTCATCAGGAGAATCGCACAAGGTTCGGTGTTGCCATTTTGCGTGAATGGAATGACCACACAATCGCGCACGCCGAGTTGCTGGCGCAGCGCGTTTTCCAGGTCGTCGGGATAGACATTCAGGCCCGCCGGCGTGACGATGACATTTTTCTTGCGCCCGCGAAAACGCAAATTCCCCTCCCCGTCCACCTCTCCCAGATCGCCGGTGTGCAGCCAGCCGTCTTCGCCAGATGGTTGCAGAACGCCACTTTTCCAATAGCCTGCCGCGATATTTTCTCCGCGGACAAGAATTTCGCCGTCCTCCGCCAGCTTGAATTCCCGGCCCGGCAGGATCTTGCCGACAGAGCCTTCCGTTGCGCGGAAGGGATGATTCAAGCTGATCAGCGAAGCCGTTTCCGTCATGCCGTATCCTTGAACCACGGCATAGCCCGTGCGCTTGAAGAAGCTCTCTGTGACACTCGAAAGCGCGGCGCCGCCAGAAATGAAGGCCCAGAATTTCCAGCCAAAGCGGCGATGAATCCGCCGGAACATCCAGGCGCGGCGAAGAAATTTTCGTCCGTTGGCTCTTTCCAGACTTCGGTGCAGCCACGGCGATTGGCCGCGGCCTTCCAGATCGCGTTCCAGCCCCGATTTCACCAAGTCCAGCATGCGCGGCACAGCGATCAGCGCCGTGGCTCGCTCTTGTTTCACGGCTCGAATGGTTTCGCCAGGATTCGTTGACGGCTCAAAAACGATGGCTGCTCCCAGAAGCGGGGAAACAAGGAGCGCCATGAATTGCCCAAAAACATGGCTCAAAGGAACAAGCGTCACAAACCGCAAGGGATGAAACCAGCGCTCATATTTTCGATACTCCTCTATGCCCCCCTCAAGCGGTTCGAGGTTGGCCAAAAAATTTCCGTGGGTCAAAACCACACCGCGCGGCTCGGCAGTCGTTCCAGAGGTATACAAAATCTCGGCAATGGTGCTGCGCGACGAAGCATCGCCGGGATCACCTTCGGTCCGCATTGTTGGCTTCGGCGTTGCCAAAGCATCTTTGAGACCGTTGATGATCAGTGAAGGAGTCGCGCCGGCCAATTCCCCCAGGTGCGGATCGCGCAGGATCAATTTCACGCCAGCATCTTGGATGGCCCGTTGAACAAAGTCGAGGGACGCTGTGCCGTCCATTGGCACGACAACCGCGCCCCGCAGAAGGATTCCCCAGAAGCACGCGACCCATTCGGCAGAATTTCCGCCCCATAGAAGAATGCGATCACTTGGACCAATTCCCCTCTCAGCAAGAGCATGGCTCATGTACAAAGCGTGAGCGGTTAGATCCCCATACGTCATCTTTTCCCGGCGGTACCCGCGGGTTTGCACGACGGCCACATCGCCGGCAAAGCGGGCGAAATCATCGAAGAGAGTGAGCAGGTTTCGTCGGGACATAAACGTCTTGGTTTCTGTTGCTTTGCACCGGTGACGATTTTACCTCGGAAGGTTCGTCAGAGACGCGCACAGAGGACTCCCATATTCCGTTTCAACGGTTGAAGGCATCATATGCATGAATGCATTTCCTGTACCAGTGTTGGCACAGGGAGCCAAAAGGAAGCACGTGGATTTCTTGGGTTCTCGGGTACAATAGATTTGCAGTCTCGGTTTCTACACGGAGACTCTGGGGGCGTTGGGTGTACCCCCATCCAAATTCACGATAAGCAGGGGAAATGCCGGTACCAATCTCACAAATGTGGACGGTCGCAACGTATGTCCTGAAGCAAAAGCTGCAAGGACAGAAGCGTTACCCGTTTGTGCTGATGCTAGAGCCTTTGTTCCGGTGCAACCTGGCATGCGCTGGCTGCGGAAAGATTCAGTATCCGGCTCACATCCTGAAACAGGAACTGTCGCCCGAGGAATGCTTCAAGGCCGTGGAAGAATGCGGCACTCCCATGGTGTCCATCCCGGGCGGTGAGCCGCTAATGCATTCGGAAATTGACAAGATTGTGGAAGGGCTGGTGGCGCGAAAGAAGTACATCTATCTCTGTACCAACGCCCTCCTGTTGAAAGAAAAACTCCATCTTTTCAAGCCCAGCAAGTATCTGACGTTTTCCGTTCACATGGATGGACAAAGAGAGCACCATGACTTTTCCGTGTGCCGCGAAGGCGGCTACGATCTCGCGCTTGACGGAATCAAGGAAGCTCTCAAGCGCGGCTTCCGAGTGACAACGAATACGACGCTTTTTGACGGCGCCGATCCCAAGAGCGTGCGCGCCTTCTTCGACGAGATGATGGAAATTGGCGTTGAGGGCATGATGCTTTCCCCTGGCTACTCCTACGACAAAGCTCCGGACCAAAAGCACTTCCTGGGGCGCGCGCGGACGCGCCGGCTGTTCCGCGCCATTTTGGCGAACCGGAAGAAGAGCTGGAAATTCAACCAATCGCCCCTATTCTTGGAATTCCTGATGGGCAAACGCAATTATGCCTGCACGCCCTGGGGCATGCCCACATACAATGTCTTTGGCTGGCAGAAACCTTGCTATCTGCTGCAGGACGGCTACACCGATACATTTCGGGAATTGATGGACTCCACGGAGTGGGAAAACTACGGCACGGAGTCTGGCAATCCCAAGTGCGCCAATTGCATGGTGCACAGCGGGTACGAAGCCTCAGCGGTAGATCACACATTCAGCAGCTGGCGCGGACTCTGGGCAACCATGAAGGCCACCTTCTCAACGATTTACGGCGACCCGGACGCCCTAGCCATGTTGAATGAGCCGGTGAAGCCCGTGCATTCCTACAATCCCCTGATTCAGATCGAAACGGGCAAGGGCCAATTCGAGGAGACCCGAGCATGAGCGGTCCCCGCCACGCGGACCGCCCCAGCCACACGGAAGGCTCTCCGCTCGATCCAGATGTCCTAGAGGTTGCCCCCGGAACCTTGCATGAAACCGTTCAGGGTTGGGTTCCGCAATTGGCCACCGAAGACGAACTCAAGATCGCCTTGGAAAAGGCATTTGATTATCGTGGCGACGTGACGCTGACGCTCAAAGACAATTCAAAAATCGAGGGTTACATCTTTGATCGGGTGGCAGGAAATACCCTTACAACCAGCTTCGTGCGTGTGATGCCGAAGGATGCCAACCAAAAACTGAAGGTTTCCTACGCCAATATTGCGGCACTCTCCTTTACAGGCAAGGACACAGCCGCGGGAAAGGGCTGGGAGGCCTGGGTCCGCAAGTATTGGGAAAACAAGGCTTCTGGCGAAGGGACTTTGAGCCTCGAGCCGGAATCCCTGGAATGACGCCATCCCTCGGGCACGATCCGCTGCAAGAGCCCTAAGGTCCACCAATAACTCGTTTATTTATATAGAGTTATCTTCTATACCAAATCGGACGGCTAACGTGGTTGCGCGTGGACAAACCCTCCAGTTTATGGTAAATTATTCTTAGCATTTGTTGCTCTTGTATTACCTTTTGACTCGTTCGAGGGGCTGCAAGGACAAACTTTGCGGCCTTTTTTTGCGGGCTGGAGGCTGTCGCGGCACTTGGGAAGCCGGAGCGAGAACCGCTTCGTGAAACACCAGGAACGGACCAAGAGAGGCAAAGCAATTCTAATAACGAGGTAGTGTAAGTGAAGGAACAAGGCACAGTGAAGTGGTTCAATGCTTCGAAGGGTTACGGGTTCATCCAGCGTCAGACCGGCGAGGATGTTTTCGTGCACTTCTCCGCCATTCAGATGGACGGCTACAAGTCCCTCAACGAGGGTCAGACGGTGGAATTTGAAGTGAAGAAGGGCCCGAAGGGCCTTCAGGCAGAGAACGTTACAAGCCTCTAGCCTGTTTTCGGGGAGTCTCGGTTGCTGCCGGGGCTCCCGTACCAAGAGATTCGAATCGGAATTTTGAGACCGAGTGGTCAAGGAGGACTTTGTGCAAGTAATGCAGGAAGGTCAGACCATCAAGCATGAAGTGTATGGCTTGGGTATTGTCACCGCTTCCGATCAGGAGCGGACTTCCGTGGATTTTGACGACCATGGGCCCAAGCTCTTTGTTACCAGCATCATGACCGCCGAACTGATCGGTGAAGCTCCCGCCACACCTCCAAAGACCAAGCGGCGCCGCAAAGCTTCGGCCGCAGCGAAGGCTGCCAAGAAAGCGGCCGCGGCTGCCACCCGTTCCTGAGTCTCTTCCTGAACTCACAGTTGGTACTCCTTTGCGCCAATTCAGCGCAGGGGTGTGCCTGGGTGGTTTTCTCCCCGGGCCTACATTGAAGTGTGATAGCTTTGGAGCCACATGAAGCGCTTCGTGATCATCCTCGGAATGATCCTGTTGATCGGCGGCATCGTGGGGCTGGTTCATCCAAACTTCAGCTATCACAAGCAGGAAGAGGTGGCGAAGATTGGCTCGTTCAAAGCCACTGTGGATGAAGAAAAAACCGTCCAAATCCCCGCCGCCGTTTCCATCGTGCTCCTCGTCTCCGGCATCGGGCTCGTTTTGCTTGGTCCTCGCATCAAGTAGCATTTCGTATTTGTTAAGCAGACTCCAGCCGCTTGCTTCTTGAAACACTCCTGCGCATATTCCATTGACATGTTTCCCGTGGAGGAATAAACAGAAGCCAGGGATATTCGTCCACAGGGACAGGGCGTCTTTCACGAGAACGAAATGAAAATTACGTTTTTGAAGTACAGCCTTGGGCTTTGTGCGGTCGTGGTGTGTCCTTTCTCGCTCCCTTCCTTGGTTTTTGGACAGGGCGTGCCTGGCGTCAACGAACGAGAAGTGCTGATCGGCTCGTGTTCCGCGCTGGAGGGCCC
>DATEGO010000147.1:0-9594 GCA_035280065.1 Candidatus Acidiferrum sp. | reverse complement strand
TTACTTCAAAGAGCTTCTGGCAACCAACCCAGAAATCAATCAGGGACTGCGACCACTGCTTCGGCTGTGCCGTGAAACACTGGTACGCCTGCAGAAGACAGAATCTGCCCTGGTACGATCACTCCAGCGTGATTCGCTGTTAGCCGAACGCGTGGAGCGACTCATGACCATTCCCGCCGTCGGCCCGATCACGGCATTAACCTGGGCGCTCGAAGTGGGCGACGTGAAGCGTTTTTCATCGATCAAAAAAGCCATCAGTTATTGCGGACTGTGTGGTGCGGAAAAGAGTTCGGCAGACAGCATCAAAAGGACACCGATTTCCAAGCAACACAACAAACACCTGCAAAGCGTACTGCTGGAGGCAGCCAAGATGGCACCGCGCCTGAGTCCCGAACTGGCGCTGATCTACGACCGGGAGAAGCAGAAAGGCAATGCGAATCGCGCGACCCTCGCGGTGGCGCGGAAGCTGGTTGCGTATTTAGTTGCCATCGATCGCAGCCAGCGAGATTTTCTAGTAGTCGAGAAGGAAAACCGCGCAGCCGCTTAAAACTGCCGCGGGGAAGAACGAAAGAGTTTATTCGACACGCGGCCTGCCGGGTCTGGCTGTTGCCGACTGGGTGACGGAGCTCCGGCTCCCTATACTCCCATCGAATTGTTTCAAGACTGGCAGGAGATCACTAACTCAATCTTCTGTGGAGGCCGAGGATGGCCGAGACAGCAAATGGATGTCTGGTTCTGCATAACGCAAGAACAATCGCCGAGAGGCACAACCGCGGGCCGAAGAACTTGAAAAGACTTTTTTGCGCGCTCCTCCTGAACGCGTCGGGAGACCTTTTTCCCTCTTGACAAAGACTTATCATGGACGTCGGCAAACCGGAAGTTGGAGTGTTCCTTCGTCAACTTCCGTATAGCCCGTCACCAGAATCGATCGCGAGTCTGAGCAGAGCCAGCAAATTCCCCGAAGCGGACTTCCGGGGCATCGGGAGATTCCACTTCCCCGAATCGAGAGTTTACTAGGGCATAGCCCAAATGCGACGCTGAGTTCGGCTTGTTCGACGCGCCGTTTCGTTGACTTACTTCGAACACGCGCCCTAAGATGGCCGCACCATGGCGGGCGCACCATCCCTGATTGGGCAGACCGTCTCGCACTATCGAATCCTCGAAAAGCTCGGTGGTGGTGGGATGGGTGTGGTTTACAAGGCCGAGGACACGCGCCTTCACCGCTTTGTAGCTCTGAAGTTTTTGCCAGATGACGTGGCCAGAGACCCTCAGGCGTTAGCGCGCTTTCAGCGGGAAGCGCAGGCGGCTTCCGCCCTGAATCATCCCAACATCTGCACGATCCACGACATCGGCGAGCAGGACGGCAGAACCTTCATCGCGATGGAGTGTCTAGAAGGCAAAACTCTAAAGCACATCATCGCGGGCCGGCCGATGAAACTGGAGGATTCGCTGGACTTGGGGATTGAAGTGGCCGACGCGCTGGATGCAGCGCACACAAAGGGGATAGTTCACCGCGACATCAAGCCGGCAAACATTTTCGTAACGGACCGTGGACACGTCAAGATTCTGGACTTCGGTCTTGCCAAGCTGGGCTCAGGAACGGTGGCGACTGGCAATGAGGAAACCCTGGCCACGCAAGATCTGGAAGCGGAACACCTAACAAGTCCGGGAAGCACATTAGGAACCGTGGCGTACATGTCGCCGGAGCAGGTGCAGGCGAAGAAATTGGATGCACGGACGGACCTGTTTTCCTTTGGCGTCGTACTCTACGAGATGGCCACCGGCGCTCTGCCTTTCCGAGGCGAAAGTTCAGGTGTCATTTTTGAAGCCATTCTGAACCGCCAGCCGGTTTCTCCCCTGCGCCTCAATCCGGCGGTCTCGCCGGAGATGGAGCGAATCATCAGCAAGGCCCTGGAAAAAGACCGTGAGGTGCGCTATCAGAATGCATCTGATCTGCGCGCCGACCTGAAACGTTTCCGGAGGGATTCGCAATCGGGGCAAAACGCGGCGCGAGTTGCAGTTCCATCTCAGCCATCAAAGATGCCACGCCGAATTGCATTAGCTGCTGTTTGCGTAATCGTGCTGCTCGTCGCAGGCCTTTTCATTTTCAAGCCCCGTTGGGTTCGTCCAGAACCAAAAAAAGAACCTATTCAACGCGACCTCACCGCCAACCCCAGTAATAACCCAATCTTAGCCTCTTCGATTTCGCCCGATGGCAGGCAACTCGCCTATGCCGATCAGGCGAGCGGATTGACTGTTTTACAGATCGATTCCGGAGAAAAGCGCACTTTTGGGACAGCAACTACGATGCTCCCTCAGAATTGGTACCCCGACGGAACGCATCTTTTAATCGGCGGGCCAACCCCAGGCGGCCTTTGGAAAATGTCCACAATAGACGGTACCACGAGAAAACTCTATGACGACAAAGGAGACTATTACTCAGCCGCAGTTTCGCCTGACGGTGAAAGGATCGCCTTTGTAAAAGGCTCCAACGGAGGGGAACTTTGGATCATGGGAGCGGACGGCGATAACCCCCGCCGTATACTGTCGGTCGGGCCACCGGGTGTGTCATTCATATATGGGCTCGATTGGTCGCCGACTTCAAAGCGAATTCTTTACTCGTTGCTCAAGGTGACAGCCGACAAGAAAGAAGAGCCCTCTATAGAATCTTGTGATCTCGAGGGTGGCCAGCGTGCGTTGATTCTTTCTGATCGTGGATTGCGCGGTGAAGTCGTCACTCCTGTGTCGTGGTCGTCGGATGGACGTGTACTCTTCCGGTTAAACGAACCTCCTCCCAACTCCGCGGACGCAAATATCTGGTCAATGGAAGTCAATCCGAATACAGGAAGTGTGCTTGGGAAACCATCGCGAGTGACCAGCGCGACAGGCTTTGTGCCTGAAGCATTTAGCCAGTCCGCTGACGGGAAGCGTCTCGCTTTTCAAAAAACGCAGAGAAGGGAGACCATCCAACTAGCAGAAATCCAAAGCGGGGGCGTTGTGCTGGCGAAGCCCCGGTCCTTGCTGGCCGACAATTGGAGTAGATGGCCAAACGGCTGGACACCTGATAGCCAGGCCGTGGTATTTCAGTCGAATCCCCAGGGCACGTGGGGGATTTTTGAACAAAACGTGCGAACGCACGAGACCCGGACTCTCGTGTCAGGTCCTGATGGTTATTACACTCCGGTCGTAAGCCCGGATGGCCAGTGGCTCCTCTTCACGCAATTTTCCCGCGGCGATACTACTGGTGTCTCGGCGCGGCTTATGCGCATGCCCATGGATGGCGGACCCGCCGCTGTTGTCCTCCCCGGCAAATTCGAGTACGCCTGTGCATCCAAAGCCGCCGTTTGTGTGATGTCGGAAATCACGAACGGCCAGCAAGTCCTCTCGCTGCTCGATCCGCTAAAGGGACGCGGACTGATTTTGGGGCGAGCCGATCCCGCGACGCAATATAACGCATGGAGTTTGTCTTCTGACGGTAAGAGAATTGCGCTCCTTCCTGACTCCGATCACAGTCACATCCAGATTATCTACGCAGGCGGACAAGGCAAAAACGTGATCAAGTTGGATGGCTGGTACCTGCAAAGCATAAGTTGGTCCCCCGACAATCAACGGCTTTATGTCTCGGGACACACAGGGCAATCATTCAAAATGCTCTTGGTACGCCCCGATGGAAGCTTCAAAAGCTTGTCGGAGCTTCCCATGGGCCAAGGATGGCTCACTGCTCCCAAACCCTCCCCCGACGGGCAATACCTAGTCTATTTCCTGCGACTCTACGAAATGAATGTGGCTCTGCTCGAGAATTACTGATAGCCCCGTCTGAAAAAGACGCCAACCGCATCGTGGTGAGCCCGGACGGGTACAGGAAATTGCAATCAGCGGCATGCGAGTCTGCGCGCGACGGCTTGAGTGAGCGACTCGAGGTTTACGGAGCAAGTGCCAGTTGCGAGCTAGAAACGGCGTTCTAAGAAAGAAAAATGAGATTCTGAGCGGATGGTCGGCAATCCGGAAGTAATGGTGCGGTCGGGTTTACTGGCATAACTTCCGCATAGCCCGTCATCCGCCCCACGACCAGCAAACACCATGCGACATATCGTTAGTAAGAGTAATCTCATACGCTTATAAGCTTTTGCAGTTTGTCGCGGTCATACCCCACTACAACGTCCTCATCCGCTACAGTGACCGGAGTGGTCATGTAACCTAGCTTCTGGAGCTCGTTCAGGGCCGTTTCATCGGCGGCTACGTTTCGTTCAACAAAATCAGTCTTATTCTGTGAAAGAAACTCCTTCACTTTGCCGCAAAACATTCAACCGGGCTGACTATAAACGATCACTTTTTTCGTCATTTCTTTATGTTCCTATTTGTGCGCTAGCTCTATCCCCAGCAAGGTCGAACCGTTCCACAACCAGCGACGGGTGCGATCCCGGCAAAGCAACCCGAAACCAGATGAATGGGAAAAGCGGGTTGGGAAGCCAATACATCCAACCCAAATTCTTCTCCCTGCTTCCATTTTCAAGCAGCAGGTCCATCCAAACGTAAAGGAACTTGTAAGGGCAGATGCCGGGAATGAAGTTTGGCGTAAATCGGTCTGTTCGCAAATACTTCTTTGAAATGTAGTAGTTACCCTCGAACGGTGTAATTCCCCATCCGAGCGGCCCCTCGGCTAAGAGCAACCCGGTGGGGCCGTGCGAGATCCGAATGTTCTTACTCATCGTTTATGCCACCGGAATCGGTCACTTCTTTGCCAATCAACACTTAGGCCGCAGCTTCTTGTAATCGCTGAATAGAGCCGCCCGTGATCACTCCAAGCAATGCGCCGTAAATAGTGTGTCCCATAAGGGATGCCACAGCTGCTGTGAGGCCTCCATGCCCGGTGCCAAAGAATCCTGCGCCCATCATTGGCATGACCATCAGCCCCGCTACCAGCCAAAGCGTTACGCCCCAAGTGACACCTTTTGTGACCGGGCTGCCACGCAGCTTTGAGAACAAGATGAGGGCATAGATTGACGGAAAGAGAACGGTGCCATTGATAAAGTGCATCAGCATGCCCATCCCCCAGCCGCCAAGCATCGACCCCAGCATTGCGGCAATATCCATCTTCCCGATCCCCATCATGGGCGCCCCGACATACATCAGTATGGTGAGAGCGACGGTGCCGGCAAGACCTCCGAGAACGGCTCGTCCAAGATTTGGTTTCATTTCAGCTCCTTCATAGTTTTTGAAATTGCCAGCTATGTGACGGCCTTAAGGACAAAAAGGACTCAATTTAGGTGTCTATCAGCAGCTAAGCTTTTGGAAGATTCTTTGAATCTTTTGCTTCCCAGCACTAGTCTCATGCATTGACATGGAGAGTGAGGAGCGATTGAACTGGGCCGTACCCGACGAGGATGATGCGATCCTTGTGGATCGTGTGCGCGCTGGCGACCGGAGGGCCTTCGAATCTCTCGTTCGAAGGCATGAGCGCCGGGTCTTTCGTGTAGCACTCGCCGTTCTCGGTAACACCGAGGACGCAGAAGACGCCATGCAGGACACTTTCGTCAAGGCCTTCCGGCATCTCGAGCAATTCCGAAAAGAGTCGCGTTTCAGCACCTGGTTGACACGCATTGCTGTAAACGAGGCAATCCAGAAGCGGCGCAAGCAGAGGAACTACGTGTCACTCGAGGAATCGGAAACTGGAGAAGGGCACTTCACGCCCAAACGATACGAACCGTGGAAGAACAATCCGGAGGCGCTTTACGGCAAGCAGGAAATCCAACGGCTGGTCGAGGGTGCCATCAAGGCCCTGCCGGAGATTTATAGGGAAGCGTTTGTTCTGCGCGATGTGGAAGAGCTCAGCGGAGAAGAGGCGGCGGACGTACTGGGGATTAGCGTCGCGGCGCTGAAGTCGCGCCTTTTGCGCGCCAGGCTCCTGGTGCGCGAGATGCTGGCGGAAAAGCTCGAAGAACCGCCTACGCTGAAAACGAAAATTGTGCACGCCGCAGTTGACGCAGGGACTGCTGCCGCCATGCGGCTGATGCGCGCTGCGGGGCGTTGAGGAAGAGACATGAAAACGATGGACTGCAAAGACGTGTTGGCGAATCTGTCGTGCTACATCGATCGGGATGGCTCGGACGAATTGCGGCAAGCGCTCGAGGAACACATCTCGCGTTGCCGCCGGTGCCGCGTCGTGTTCGATACCACCGGCAAGATGCTGAAAATCGTTACGGATGCGGAACCCTTTGAAGTGCCACTCGCGATGAGCGCGCGGCTGTACACACGGCTCGAAAAGGCACTGTCGGAACCTTGACAAGGCGATCGCACCTGGCGCCGAGAGTTTCGAGAAGTAAATCAATCCTAAGGAGAAAGAAAATGAAGAGACTAGTTATGGGTGTGTCTGCATGCATGTTGCTGGTGCCGGGTTTCGCGGCGGCAAAGGACAAGACCTTTAGCGGCGAGATCATGGACAGCCAGTGCGCCAAGAATGGGTCACACGCAATGATGTTGGCGAAGGAGGGAATGGCTGGCAAGGAGAACGACCCCATGGCCAAGACGATGTGCACTAAGAACTGCGTCAAAATGGGCGGCAAGTACGTTTTGTATGATCCGGCGTCCAAGACCGCCTACGAGCTGGACGATCAGTCAAAACCGGAACAGTTTGCCGGGCAGAAGGTGAAGGTCACGGGCACACTGGACAAGGGCACGAAGACCATCCACGTCACGGACATTAAAGCCGCATCGTAGGCGCTTGAGCGAAGGGGCTGGCTGGGCTGCCGGCCCCTTTTCTCTAGACAGAAGGTACTTTTCAGGATTGTTCGAATGAAGCGCCGAATCCTTTCTGTATTTCTCGTCCTGGTGATAGGTGCGGCAGGTGCGCTCTGGGCAGTCACACGAATTCGGCTCGATGCACTTCACGAACCCGGCCACCTCGAGACTGCTCTGGCAAGACGAGCCAAGCATATTCTGGTTCGCCGGAGCAGCCGACTTGGCATTCCCCCCGCACCGACGAACCTGCAGAAAAGCATTGAAGAAGGCGACAAGCTGTTCGGCACCGAATGCGCGACTTGCCACGGACTAGACGGTCACAAATTAACAGATGCTGGGCGCTGGATGTATCCCCGCGCTGCGGATCTCAGATCAGCCGAAGTGCAACAGTATTCGGATCGCCAGCTGTTCTGGGTCATAAAGAACGGAATTCGGTTGAGCGGAATGCCTGCGTTTGGAAACGTGGAATCTGACGAGCACATCTGGAATTTGGTGCATTATGTCAGGACTCTCCCGGGTAGCACCCAGTCGGAGGGGCACAAGTAGGAGGTCGGAGTCAGTACATAATTGACCAGTTGGTGGGTGGTCGGCCAACCGGAAACTATAGTTCGCTCCCACCTAGATGAATGGTCGGCTTTTCGTTGATGTGACGTTGCGCAATACCGCGCTGGGTTTGCAGGAGCGGCTCCTCCGGAAATCTCTTGTCACTTCCCTGCTCCATGCTTATTCGGCCATGCGAAAAAACGTGAGTGACATGACGGAGGACCGCTTCTGTGTTAGTATGAAACTCGCATGAGCGCACGTTTTTTTATTAGCGGTTTATTAGCGGTTTTGGCAGGGACAGATGCCATCACATGCAACGCAGGCGGTCGGTGCGCTGTATGCAATTCTTGCAAAGCCTTAGTTTGCAAGGGTTTACGCTAAGTTGTTGATTCCACGGTTGGGGACGTAGTTCAGTTGGTTAGAACGCTGCCCTGTCACGGCAGAGGTCGCGAGTTCGAGTCTCGTCGTCCCCGCCATTCTTTCCAAAAGAGTTGTTCCGGTTTCACAGAAACCAGCGAGGACCCAAAAGGGCACGTTTCTGTGCCCTTTTTCGGGTCCTTTTTCGTCGGGTACACTTCTCGCTTTTCTCCATCCTCACGATGAAACTTGACCTATCGCCGATACTCCATTCCCTTCGCTTGCAAACACCAACGACAGCACGGCTGCCTGCGCTGCGTGTTTAGCCGGCGTGATCGCCTGGGTATAGACATCCAATGTTGATCGCAGCGTTGAATGCCTCAGCAGTTCCTGCATGACTTTGAATTCAGTGCCCACACTTCGCAACAGCGTCGAATAGGTATGGCGAAACGTGTGCCAGCCAATGCATTTCTGGATTCCGACCTTCTCGGCAACTGGTCGAACGTATTTTCGTAAAATCGCTTGTCCCCAAAACGGATGCCGCCCTCGGTGCCGTCTGCTCGCAAAAGCGCAGTCGCCAGGCGCTGTGTAAGTTGATTGTTTTCGCCACACCAAAAGTGCATCGGCAACGAGCGGATGGACAGGTACGGGCTTCTGCGACGATTCGGTCTTGCACGGACCAACGACACCGTAAACGATGGATCGCGTTACGTTCATCGTTCCTTGGGAGAAGTCGATGTCGCCCCATTTCAAACCGAACAACTCGCTCTGCCGCAATCCGGTGGATACTGCCAGGAGAACTAGCGTTCGTTCTCGGATGCTGAGATTGTCGACCAAAGCCTTGATTTCAGCGGGCATCAAGACCGTTGGTGTTCTGCGTCGCTTCGCACTCTGACGAACTAGGTAGATTGGGTTCCGATCAAACAGTTGGTACCGGCAGGCATGGTTGAAAAGCACGGACATTATATTTCGGATTTTGGCGCAACTGCTCTTCGCCAATGGCAGTGTGCGGAGCCAAGATTCGACCTGTATAGTTCTAACCTCAGCCAATTCATATTGCCGCCAGTGAGGGAGAACCCAGCGGGTCAAGTACGCTTGATACGTTTTCTTGGTTGCATAGCTGCGCCACGTATTGTCCCTTGCCAGTTCGCGTTGCTCGAAATGATCGCAAAGCTGGGCGACGGTGATCGAGCGGGAGCCCATCCTCACCTTGTCCGAGTTGATCTCTGCCAACAAGACCGTGATAGCAGAACGGGCAGCGGCTTCGTTCGGATAGCGTTCAACGGAACCGATGACCCGCTTCCGCTGGGCGCGAGCTCCATGCAAATCCTTTTCCGACCATCGAAACTGCCAAACAGCTGGTCCTTCTTTGCGACCGATCATTGCCAGACTTCCGCGTTGCATGTGATCCTCCCGCGCCAAGATTTGGCGCAAGAGAATCTTCATGTATCGAAGCGTAAGACCACGAGACTAGACCAGGGCTGCGAGTGAATTGCTTTGCGGCGGCAACGATCTAGCGCTGCACGTCAAGTCGGTGCCCTGACTACTTCGAGATTCGCTGTAAACCAGAACCTCGCTCACCGGCCTGGAATTGCCTAAAGTTTTACTTCTACGGAAAAGCGCGTTTTCCAGCCATGTGGCTTATTTCCGGACTGCTCGCAATGCAGGAGTTTCTAGGATTCCAGCAGAGCTCGTAACTTGTGAGCATATCTGCGACTAGACGTTACCACCGTTCCCCCTGCCAGTATGATGTCGTAGACCCCATCGAACATCGGACGAATCTCGGTAACGCAGGCACCGTTCACGATGGCCGACTTCCGCACGCGGATGAAGTGGTGTGGCGCCAGCTTCTCTTCCAGGTGTGCCAGGGTTTCCCGCAACAGGTGACTGTCTCTGGCGGTGTGTAAGCAGGCATAGTTTCCCGTGGCTTCGATCCACAAAACGTTGGAAACGGGA
>DATEGO010000146.1:0-20880 GCA_035280065.1 Candidatus Acidiferrum sp. | reverse complement strand
GTCTCACTGCGCCAGTCCCCCTTCCTGGACATTGCTTCGGACGAGAAAGTCATTTCCACACTTCGTTTGATGACTAAGCCGCCAGACACGGCACTCACTCCGCAAGTTACGCGAGAGGTTTGCCAGCGAATGCTTGGAAAGGCCTACATTGGTGGTTCCATCGCGAGCCTCGGCAGCCAATACGTTGTAGGCCTCAAAGCAGTGAATTGCGGGAATGGGGATGTGCTGGCTCAGGAGCAGGTCACCGCCGCAGGCAAGGAAAAAGTACTGGAAGCTTTAGGGAACGCAGCAAGCAAGCTGCGCGGCAAACTTGGCGAATCGCTAACCTCGGTGCAGAAATCTGATTTGCCCTTGGAGCAGCTGACCACTTCCTCGCTCGAGGCGCTGGAGGCCTTCAACTTAGGGGCCAAGGCTCAGCTTGAAGGCAAAGGCGAATCCGTCGCTTTATCCTACTTTCTGCGTGCCATCGAACTGGACCCGAGATTTGCACATGCGTATTCTTCCGCTGGTGTTATGTATCGCGCTCTGGGCGACCATCCACGAAGCAAAGAATACGTAACGAAGGCTTATGCGCTGCGCGATCGAGCCAGCGCGTACGAAAACTTGTTGATGCAAGCGGACTACCACTACCTTGTTTTCGGAGATGTGGACAAAAGCCTGCCCTTATATCAGCAAATGGCGGAAAGCTATCCCCGGCAAAGTATCCCTTGGAGCTATCTGAGTGCCATTTACTCCGACCTCGGGCAACTTGAGAAAGCGTCGGAGGCCGACGTGCTGCTTGTACGCTTGGAGCCAGACATTGCATTTTTTTACCCACGGCTCATCAGAGGAGAGGTAAACCTCGGCCGACTGCAAGATGCTCATAAAGCGTATGACTCAGCTGTTTCCCGAGGGTTCGACAACTCTGACTTGCGTAGGGAGCGCTATTTGCTGGCCTTTGTCGAAGGAGATGCTAAAGCAACGGCCGAGCAAGTAGCCTGGTTCGAGAAGAGACCGCCCGACGGTTTAATGTTGTTGTTCGAAGCGCAGACCGAAGCGTACTACGGACATGTGCGTGGGGCACGGGAGGTTACGCGCCGCGCTTTAGCTACTGCCATGCAAGCCGGCAACAGGAGAGACGCGGCATTCTCTTACCTCGATGCTTCCCGGCGTGAAGCGGCCCTAGGTAACGAACAAGACGCAAACCGGCAAGCGCGAGCCGCGTTAGATCTTGCTCCTGAAAACGAACATGTGGAGGCAAGAGCAGCGGAGGATTTGGCGCGCGCTGGAGATCCTGGCCGCGCCGAAAAGCTAGCGCAGGATCTTGCTAAACGGTTTCCTCAGAACACACTCATCCAACGGTATTGGCTTCCTAGAATTCACGCACGTCTTTCCCTTGCAGCGAAAAGGGCCGCGGAAGCTGTGGAGCAGCTCCGGCTCGCAGAACCGCTGGAAGCCAGGAGCTGCACCTATTCTTATGATCGAGGCGAGGCCTATCTTGAGGCGGGCCAGGGAGCCGCGGCAGCAGCCGCTTTGCAGCAGGTCCTCGACCGTCCGGGGCTGGTCGCAAATTGCCTTCCTGGCGCACTCGCGCGCCTCCAAATCGGCAGGGCCTACGCCATGGAGGGCGACACCGCCAAAGCGAAGGCTGCCTATCAAGACTTCCTCACGCTTTGGAACGACGCCGATCCCGATATTCCGATCCTGAAAGAAGCCAAAGCCGAATACGCAAAATTACAATAGCGCCCAGCAGTGGTAGGTCAAGGAGAAGTCCACGCATGACTCCGGAAGAATGGCAAAGAGTTAAGGAAGTCCTGCAAGCGGCGCTCGATTTGGATCCGCAGGAGCGTGAAACATTTCTGAATTCTGCGTGCGCCAGCCAGGAATCCATGCGCAATGAAATCGAATCTCTCCTGCGGTCACATGACCAAGACGAAGCCTTTCTCGAGCACCCCGTTGTGTTCGATGCCGCTGACTTTGTAGTTGACGCTCTGCCTGCTGCTTGGATCGGACGGCGCTTGGGCCCCTACCAGGTGCTGGAGCAGGTTGGCGAGGGCGGAATGGGTGCGGTGTATCGCGCTGTGCGGGTTGATGGATTGTATGAGAAACAAGTAGCCATAAAGCTCGTTCGCAACGCTCTGAGCGCCGATTTCTTCGCCTCGCGATTCAAAAACGAACGCCAGATTCTTGCCGCCCTCGAACACCCCAACATTTCGCGTCTTCTGGATGGCGGAGTCACAGAAGAGGGACTGCCCTATGTGGTGCTGGAATTTGTTGACGGGACTCCGATCGACGAGTATTGCGCTCTCCACGACCTCTCAACTACAGAACGGTTGAAACTATTTCGAACGGTCTGTTCGGCGGTGCAGTATGCGCATCAGAACCTGGTGGTGCACCGCGACCTAAAGCCGGGAAACATTCTTGTCACAGAAGATGGAATTCCCAAGCTGCTCGATTTCGGCATCGCCAAGATATTGGATCCGCAGCAGGACGAGGCCGGCGCGGACCGAACTCTAACAGTGATGCGCATGATGACGCCGGATTTTGCCAGCCCCGAGCAGGTTCGTGGCGATCCGATTACCACGGCAAGCGACGTGTATTCGCTGGGCGTGATTCTCTACTTACTTCTTACCGGCCGGCTGCCTTATCGTGTCTCCAGCACTACTCCCCACGAGATCATCAAAGCGATTTGTGACACGGACCCGGAAAAACCGAGTACTGCAGTGACGCACCCTGAAAAAAGCAAAAACCCTGTCAAGGCGGGCTCTGCTGGCACGGCGAAAGAGAGCAGCGAGCCTGACTCAAAACGCGAAAAGCTCCGCCGCACCCTCAGCGGAGACTTGGACAACATTATCCTCAAGGCGCTGAGGAAAGAACCGGAACGTCGCTACGCCACCGTGGAGCAGCTCGCGGAGGATATTCGCCGTCATCTGGAACATTTGCCAGTCAGCGCGCGCGCGGACACTGCGGGTTATCTCGCCTCGCGGTTCATTCTGCGCCACAGAATAGGGGTGGCAATAACGGCTGTGGTCTCGCTCCTCTTATTCGGGGCATTGGCTATCGTGGGTCGCGAGGCTCGCATTGCCCGCGCCGAGCGCAATCGCGCTGAACGGCGCTTCAACGACGTGCGCAAGCTGGCTAATTCCATGATATTTCAAGTTCACGATGCGATCCAAACTTTGCCGGGTGCAACCTCTGCGAGGAAGCTACTCGTTCAGCAGGGATTGGATTATTTGGACAGTCTGGCCGGTGAGTCAGGAGACGATCCAGGTCTGCAAAAGGAGCTGGCGGCCGGATATGTGAAGCTTGGAGACCTGCAAGGGAACTCCGCGCTCGGCAACGTAGGCGACACCACCGGCGCGATAGCCAGTTATCGCAAGGCAGTTAAGATACGTGAGGGGCTGATTCAGTCCATCCCACACGACTCGAACCTCCAGCGCGACCTAGCCGTGAGCTACCAGAAGCTGGCAAGGGTTCTCCGGGGGAGTGGCAACCAAAAAGAAGCTGTAGAGTATCTGGAGAAGGCGCTCATCATCGCGAGCCCGTTGGCGGAAAGGGAGCCAAACAACGCGGAGACTTTGATGACCCTCGGATTCGTCCAATTTGAGCGAGGCAGCTCCCTGTGGGGTCAGGCCGACTATGAGGCCGCCTTGCATGCGTACCTAGACAGTGCCGGTGCCTTCCGCCGGGTAGCAGCCTCGGACCCCGCCGACTTACGCGTGCGCCGGGGCCTTGCGGTAGCTTACAAGAGCGTAGGCGGGCTACTGGAATACCAGAACAAGTTAGGCGACGCTATGGAGAGCTACCTCCGCGCCTCCGACATTGATCGCGAACTTTTGGCTCGCGACCCAGGAAGCGCGCAGTACCAACGAGACTCTACGGTTGACTTCCGAAATTTGGGAGATGTTCTGGTGAAGCAGGGGAAGCTCTCTGAAGCCCGGAAGTACTACTACAGCGCGATGGCCATCGACGGGAACCTGGTAAAACAGGATCCTGCCGACCGCGATACACAACAGAAGCTGGCCGACGACCATGAAGGGATCGGCAAGGTGCTGCTCAGATTGGGAACTAGTTCAGCAGCGCTTGACTCTTTGCGGACCGCGGTGGCTCTTCACGAGGCACTTTGCAAAGCCGACCCGAACGATGCATGGGCAAAGAGCGTGCTGGCTCGGAGTTACGAACTGCTTGGCGACTCATACACAACGCTTGCGCGGCCTGCGTTAGAGTCGCGCCGCCAGACCTATCTGACAGCCGGTTGCTCCGCGTATGACCACGCTCTGAACATGTGGAATGTTATGAAGGCTGCGGGAGTACTGGACAATCGTGATGCCGCTGTTCGGTCGGCCGTCTTGGTGAAGATGGAGAAATGTAAATAGCCGTCTCTACCGGGACAATTCGATAATGCTCAATCCCCAGAAGAACAAAGGGGGCCCAAAGCACATCGAGGAACTGTACGGCCAGAAATAGAGACCACAGAGGGAGCGTGGGCTCGGCCTTCTTCAGTAGTAAACTGACGCCATAGTGCCCAGCGAACATTTGGCCGTCATTATCACAGTTCTCTTCCCCGTTTGAAATAGTTAACCGGTCCCCGCCAGCTTCTGACACGTAAGGCATCTCGGGCGGATGACGAGCAATCCAGAAGTTAACCCGGTCCAGAACTCCCGGTGTGGGAAGTCGTAATCTCGATTGGCGCGTCCCAGACCATCTGTTAAGAAAGCAGAGGGTCGGGCAAACACAACTCATAGAAAACAAAGGATTGGTGCGCCCCGCAGGACTCGAACCTGCGCGATTCTGCTTAGAAGATAGAGTAACTCCCGCGTCCTCGAAGATCTAATTCATCATACAATTGCCCACTGGACGAGATTCCTGCGCAGCACAGGTTAAGGAAAACCGGCGCAACCGCATAGATGTCAGTTTATTCTTGCTGAGAAAGTTTAGTGCAACACTCCGAACGGCGAGGAATGATGAGCGAACACTTCATGCAGCACGCCATTTCTCTGGCAATCCAAAATGTACAATCGGGCCTCGGTGGCCCGTTTGCCGCACTGGTGGTCAAAGATGGCCAGGTCATCGCCGAAGGCATAAACCGCGTTACTTCGGCGAATGACCCCACAGCACACGCAGAAATCGTCGCGATTCGCGAGGCTTGCCGCACGCTGGGCGACTTCCAATTGCAAGGGTGTGATCTCTACACAACCTGTGAACCTTGTCCGATGTGTCTTGGCGCGATCTATTGGGCGCGGCCGGCCCGAATCCTATACGCGGCCACAGCGGCAGACGCGGCCGCCGCAGGTTTTGACGACGCGTTCATCTACGAGGAAGTTCGCCGCCCGGCGAAAGCGCGGCGAATGCCGACGGAGCAAGTTTTGCACGAGGAATCGCTGCAAGTTTTTCAGGCCTGGCTGTCGTTCAACGGCAGGAAGCCCTACTGAGTCGTTATTCCCTTCATCTGCTCGGAGAAGAACCTGCGATTCGCACGAATGCGTCTGTCCAGAGTTGCTCAATGGGCCAAGAGCGAAAGAGCTTCCGCCAGCGCGAGGACGCCGCGCGCGATATCGTCCGCAGATGCGAATTCATCGGGACGATGGCTATAACCATTGCGGCAGGGAATAAAAAGCATGCCTGTGGGGGCAATGCGAGACATGAAAAGGGAATCGTGATACGCGCGGCTCACCATTTTTTGAAAGGGCAGGGCGTGCTTGCGGCAGGATTGCGTCAGCGCATCGACGATCAGGGGGGAGCTGGTTGCCGGCTCGTCGGCGTTTACCACTTCGAAGCGGAGTGAAACTCCTCTTTTTCCGGAAACCGCTTGGGCTTGAGTTCGAACGGCTTGTAAAACTGCATCACGGCGGGCAAGGTCAATATCGCGAGCGTCGAGGGTAAGACGCACGCGGCTCGGGATACTGTTGACCGCTCCCGGGAAAACATCGCAGATGCCAACCGTGGCGACGGTATCGTTTGAACCGCTCGAGCGAGCTGCCGCTTCGATGGCCAGAATGATTTCTGACGCGGCGCAGAGGGCGTCTTTGCGATCGGGCATGAGCACACCGCCTGCGTGACCTCCGGTGCCTTCGAGGAAAATCTGCAAACTTGCAGGAGCCGCTATGCTCTCGACGATACCGAGTGGCACGCGCGCGCGCTCCAGGAGAGGGCCCTGTTCGATGTGAAGCTCGATGAACGCGCTGTAGTAGCCGGCGGGAAGCCGCACAGATTCCAGAGCGCCCTGCATTCCTGCATTTTGGCGAACGTGCTCTAAGGGCTCCCCTGAACCGTCGGACAAGCGCCGCGCCGATTCTGGTGACAGTGTTCCGGAAAGCATGCGGCTGCCTAGGCAACCAATGCCGAACCGCGTGGGTTCTTCCGACGTGAAAACAATCAGCTCAATGGAACGCGTTGGACGAAATCCACTTCGTTTCAGAGCCCGAATTGCTTCCAGTCCCCCAAGCACGCCGACGACGCCATCATATTTTCCGGCGTTCGGAATAGCGTCGATGTGCGAGCCCGTTCCGACGCGAGGAGCAGCATCATCGGCGCCGACCCAACAGGCGAAGGTGTTGCCGATGGCATCTTGGCGAACCACGAGGCCCGCGTCTTCGTACTTTTTTCGCAGCCAGACACGCGCTTCCAGATCTTTGGGAGTAAAGACGATGCGAGTTACCGCAGGAGAAGGCGCTTCCGAGATTCGGGCCAGTGCTTCGATCTCGGAGAGCAAGCGTTCCTGATTGACTGCCAAATTCACTTCCGTGCGCCTGTCAGGGGATGACGGTTCCAATTCTTATAGATGAGGTACTTGGCGGGAACTTTCCCGATTGCGCCGAACCATTGCGGGCACCACGGCCCCATCCAGATGAAATCGCCGGCCGTAACCTGATACCAGGCATCACCCAGCCGGTAGATTCCGCCACCTTCGAGCATCATCAAGCCGTGCTCCATGACGTGCATTTCGACCATGCTGAGTGCTGCTCCGGGCTGGTAGGTCATGGTGTTGACGGCGAAGTCGAAAGATTCCGTGTCGGGCAGGAGGTGTTTAACTTGCAGCGTCGGGTCGTTATCGAGTGGTTCGGATGCAACGGTGTCCTCGCTGCCTACGATACTACTAGGGGCTTTAGTCGTGTGGTTTGAAACGTAGTGTTTTTCGACAACGATGGCGCAGCTTTTTTCGCGCGAGGAAATGCGATGAGCTTTGCCTTGCGGCAGATATGCATAGCCTCGCGAAGCGAGCAGATGCTCCTTGCGGTCCGCGCGCAGTGCGAGCGAACCATCGGTCACATAGATAAAGCGCTGGGCATCCGTGTTTCCAAGCTCCCCGCCAGTTTCGAATTCGACGGTGTATTCCGTAAAAGCTGCGCCCAAGGCGGGGCCGATATGCACAATGGCCGAGGCATTTTTCATTCCGGGCAGGGCCGTGCACACAAACGTATCGGGCGTGAGCAAGAGGTGATTGCGATGGTGAGAGCTGCGCGTGTGGCCGAGATTATGCACGGGACGTCCTTTTCGGAAATTCACTTGAGCGAGCGAGCTGATCCAACAGATGTATCCCAGCTTCGAGTGCTTTCGCTACATCTTCCACTAATACCGATTCCTTAGGATTGTGACTAATTCCGCCGGGCGAGCGGAGGAAAATCATCGCCGAGGGGACTTTTTCGGCAAGGATCATGGCATCATGACCGGCCCCGCTGACCATGCGGTGTGGTTCGCAGCCGGCTCTTCGGATCGCTTCTTCGCATTGTCCCGTTAGAAATGCGTCCATAGGCACGGCCCCCTGGTTCATCTGCGCGCTCCAGTGCACGGAGAGTCCGCGCCGCCCGGAGATTTGTTCTGCCTCACGAGTCAACTCTTCCACCGCGTGAGCGCGGACTTCGTCGGCGCGATGGCGGACATCGAGACTCACACGAACCTCACCCGCGATGACGTTTGTAGCACCCGGCGCAGCTTCCAACGAGCCCACCGTGGCGACCAGTCCGGGAATACTTTTTGCGCGGCGCTCGACGGTGGTAATCCACTCCGCCGCGGCGGCGAGCGCGTCGTATCGAAGATTCATCGGCGTCGTGCCGGCATGGTTGGCACGCCCCGTAAAAGTGAAAGCCAGCCGGCTTTGGCCCACAATGGCGTCGACGACTCCAAGCGGACGCCCTAGATTTTCCAGCACCAGTCCCTGCTCGATGTGAAATTCAAGGTATCCGAGCGTATCGTTTTTCAGATCAGCTTGCGGAATCTCAGAGGGATTCAAACCGAAATCCTCGATTGCTTGAAGCACGGAAATGCCCTGCGCATCCTTGCGGCTTAGAAGATCCCCGTCGAGCCGTCCTGTGAGCGCGCGGCTGCCGATGAACGGCGTGCCGAAGCGCACCCCTTCCTCTTCGGAGAAGCCGACCACCTCGATTCGAAGAGGAAGTCTTCGCCCGCCCAGCGATTCCAGCAAAGACACCGCCAAGACCACGCCGATAATTCCATCGAATGCCCCGGCGTTGGGGATGGTATCGAGGTGAGAACCCGTGAGCAGACGCGGAGCCTCGGATTCTTCCGCGGGGTAGAGGGCCCGCCAGTTTCCTGCGGCATCCACTTGAACCTTCGCGCCGAGCGGTTCCACCCAACGCGAAAGTTCACGGTGGCAGTCACTCATTGGAGGAGAGAGGTAGGTCCGGCGTATGCTGCCTGCGTCTTCGGAGAAGGACGCCAGCTTTTGACAGCGGGCAATGACTTCTTCCGCGCGAGTTGTCATTTCACTCTTGGTTTGCACGGGATTCTAACTTCGCCGACGAACGCACGCCGATCGAAATTTACGCCTCGCGAATGAACTTCGCAGCTCCCCATCCGACAACCACGAGCGCCACCAGGATCGGCCAATTGTACGTATTCCCGTAAGTGGCGACAGGATAGTGATGGCTGAGCATAAGAAAAACGACGGGAACCGACATGAATGTATTGTGCTTAGAGCGCAGTTTGGCTTGCGCGCCGCGCGCTGCGTCGAAAGCGGAGCCTGCCGCGGCTGCGGCAAGCATTTTTCGCTGGGCGGGAAGAATCCGCATCCACACGTTGAGAGTCATGATCGTGCCGAAGATTGCTCCCACGTGGATGTAGGCCGCGCGTGCGCTAAGAACATGGAGCAGTCCCCACGAAACCGCGGCCGTCATGATCAGGGCGAAGGCCGCAAATGCGGGTTCGGACTTGCCGAGCGGGGATTTCACCGCCAAATCGTAAATGATCCATCCAACACCCAGTGCGCCTAATCCGATGGTGATTCCAAGTCCCATCGAAATATTTGCCACGTCGGTGTCGATGAGTCCGCTGCTCAGGTAATAGACCAGAAAAAGCAAAACCATTCCCCCAAGCCAAGTCATCAACGCTTCCCAACGGAACCAGCGGACCTGTTCGGGGCCAATCCCGAGCGACTTTTGCTTTTCGACGGTGTAGAACCCTCCGCTGTGAACCATCCACACCCATAGTGGCTTCCCATCGGCCGCCGCTTTCTTTTCCCGTTTTGCGAACTGCCCGTCCAGCCATGTGAAGTAGAAGGTTTGCCCAACCCACATGATTCCCGCAAAAACATGGAACCACCGGAAGCCGAGGTTGAGCCATTCGCGCAGGGAAGAACTCACCGGGTGTACTCCCATCCGAACTCGGAAGAGAATGGGGAATTTCGCAGTGGCCAGGGCCATGGGACCCGCGAAGTGCCATGTCGGTTTTCCCTCAGAGCGCTCATCCTCAACTTCCCCTGTAGGTTGTGTAGCCGTTCGGGCTTAGCAGCAGCGGGATGTGAAATTGCGATTCTCCATCCTGCACTTGAAACGTAATCTCCACGACGGGATACAGCGACGCGATCTTCTGCGCTGTGAAGTAGCCTGCCGGGTCGAAAACCAGACGGTAAACTCCGGGCCGCAAAATTTCGCTTTCGGGCAACAACTGTGCGCAGCGGCCGTCCTGATCGGTGCTGGCCGCCCCAAGCGTCCGCCAGTTGCCCGAGGTCTCCTGCCGCTCCAACTGGACCGGCACACCTTCTGCGGGCCTGCCGCGGGCGATGTCCAGAACGTGTGTCGAAATCCGATTCATATCGAAAGCCATTTCTTCAGCCTGAGCTCTGTGATTTTCCGCAGCTCCTCGGCGGCCGCATGCAACTCAGTTTCGTCGTCGTTCCGTAAACGGCGATCGAGAATTTGCAGAATTTCCCGAGCCGATTTCCCCGTGGCGCAGACCATGAAAATGTGGCCAAACCGCCGCTCGTACTCTTGGTTTCCTTCTGCCAGTGCGATCGCAACCGCATCGCCCGCGTCCGCGACGCCTCTCTGCTCTTGTGCAGACCACGCTGCGGACTGCGCCGTCGCGCCCGCCGGCTTCCCGCGCTCGCCGATTCGCGGATGGCTTTGGAATGCTTCGGACCAATCCGCGACGCACAATTCACGCCAGATTCTATCGGAAGTCGTCAGAAGAGTGGCAACATCTTCGAATGGACGGCTGGAAGCCATTCTCTGCGCCCAGGCCCGCGATCCACAGCAAGAAAGTATCTCTTTAGCAGCTTCGTCCGCAGGCAGAAGATTCCAGCGGGCAACAATACGGTTCAAGAGGAAATCCTTTCTCCAGCAAGACCCTCCAGGAATTCGGCGACAAGGTTTCCTAGGACAACAGTCCGATATTCTGCTGTCGAGCGGATATCGTTAATAGGCTGAATTTCTTCTGCCACAACTCTTCTGCATGTCTCCAGGAGTGAAGTGCTAATCGGTTGATTTATCAAGACTCGTTCCGTTTGCGTCAATCGAATGGGGATTGGAGCAACACTGCCCGCCGCGAGCCGAATGTCTGCGATCTTTCCTTTCGAGAGCCGCCCCAACGCTGCGAGAAATACTTTGGAGATAGCTTGTGCGTTGCGCGCGCCAACTTTTTTTGCATACGAGAAGTAACCTACGAATTTCCTCGGGACACAAATGGTTCGAATTATTTCGTCAGGGGCAAGCAGGCTCTGCTTATAACCTGTATGAAAGCTGCGGTAGGGAACTCGTCTCTCGCCGCGCGCAGAAACGAGGATGATCTCCGCGTCGTATGCCAGCAAGACGGGAAGCGAATCGCCTGCTGGCGAAGCATTGGCGATATTGCCACCCAATGTTCCTCGATTCTGGTTCGCGATTCCGCCAGTCCAGGCCGCAGAACGCACTAGCATTGGGAACTCGTCAGAAATGTCCTTGTGCGTTCGAATGTCAGTATAGGTACAGGCAGCGCCGATGCGTATCTCGGATGGAGAGACCTCAATTCCAAGTAGTTCGCGAAGACCGAAGACGCTGACCAATTTGCGCGGCGTCAACTTGCCGGCTGCATACAGGACCATGACGTCGGTGCCGCCGGCGACGGGCAACCATGTTCCGGGCTCACTCGCCAGGAGCGCGGTCACGCCCTGCAGAGTGCCGGGCGCCACAAGTTCGTATTCGGCGGGGTTCGCCCTCATTCTGCCGCCTCTTTTCGCGCTGCTTTCTCGATGGCCTCAAAGATCTGCAAGTAGCCGGTGCAACGACAAAGATTCCCGGAGAGCCCTTCGCGTATTTGTTCGAGAGTAGGCTGAGAGATTTTGTCCAGCAGGTACTTGGCGGCGAGGATCATGCCCGGCGTGCAAATCCCACATTGCGCTGCTCCACACTCAAGGAAAGCCTGCTGGAGAGAGTGCAGGCGCTGGTCGTTCGCCAGACCCTCGATGGTGACGATGTTCGCGCCATTTGCCTGCAGGACTGGAACCAAGCAACTGTTCACGAGAACACCGTCCAGGAGAATGGAACACGACCCGCATTCCCCTTCGCCACAGCCTTCCTTTGTTCCCGTTAGGCCAAGTTCCTCGCGCAACGCATCCAGAAGCCTGGCCATTGGAAAAGCAAGGACAGTCCGGGGCGTGCCATTCACGGTGAGAGAAATTGATTGCCTTGCTGGGCTGGTCGGCAGAGAAATCAACGCGGCGCTCCCGAGCGTGCGGGTTCTCGCCTCGAGGCGGAGCGCGAGGTCCATGCCTCCAAAATATCTTCCGGCAGGAGGGGAATCGAATCGAAAGGCAATCCCAGCGCGTCCACAACCGCGTTGACGATGGCCGGTGCGGGCCCGTCCATGGGGAGCTCGCCAATGCCTTTGGCTCCGTAGGCGCCGTGGCGATTGCCGAGCTCTTCGAAGATTACGTGAATGGGCGGAAGATCGCACGAGGCCGGCATAATGTAGTTGGTCATCTGCCCGTTCAGCATGCGGCCGTTTTGCCAGAGCACTTTTTCGTACAATGCAAAACCGATCCCTTGTGCGACGCCGCCGATAATCTGCCCTTTTGCCAGAATTGGATGTATCATCTTGCCGATTTCTTGCACCGCGACAAAATCTTCTACCTTTGCCGCATACGTGCTCAAGTCCACCGAAACGTCGGCGACGTAAACCGCCCAGGCAAACGCGGCGTAAGCCTCTCCTTTGTATTTCGCATCGTCCCAATAGATACCTTCCGGGGACTCATAGCGCGCGAGAGAGCGGAGAACGCCATTTTGCGTGATGTGCTTATGGCACGCTTCGGCGAATTGTTCGGGAGTGTAGTTTTCGGGAAGCAGGTCAGGGACTTGCAGAGACTGAAGCAAGCCGATAGCCGCCGAGCGCACCAGGGTTCCAATCACCATGGCGGTCCGGGAGGCGACCGTCGGCCCGCTATTGGGGACAACGGTCGTATCGGGTTGCGCGATGCTCACAGACTCATACGGAATTCGCAGAGCTTCCGCGGCAATCTGGCAAAGCACGGTGTTTGTTCCTTGCCCAAATTCAGCGCTCGAGACGAGGACGCGAACGTTTCCATCGGCGGTGCCTTCGATGCCGACGAGAGAACTCAGATAACGTTCACCTGAGCCGGTGAACCCCGCGCCGTGCAGGAAGCTGGCGATGCCCATGCCCCTGCGGATGGATCCTGAATTGTTGGTTTGCGCAAACCGGGCCTTCTTCTCGTAGTAGCCCGAATGCACCAGAGCCTTGTCGAGAAGTTTGGGAAGGTCAATAGGTTCGCGAATCTCTTGCTCGGTGATCGTCGTTTGGCCGGGCCGCAGAAAATTTCGGCGGCGAATCTCGTCAGGCAAAAGGCCGACGACGCCTGCGATACGGTCCATGTGCCGTTCCATGGCGAACAAGCTTTGCGGAGCGCCAAATCCGCGAAACGCACCGTGAGGAGGCGCGCTTGTCGCAACGGCTTTCGAGCGCACGCGCACGCACGGCCAGAAATATGGGCCGCCGGCGTGAATCGTGGCGCGTGAAAGTACGACGGAGGAGAGTGTCGCGTAGGCCCCTCCGTCGATGGTGAGGTCAATTTCGCCGCCGAGGATTTTTCCATTCTTGTCGACTGCGCTACGATGCCGCGTTCTTGATGGATGGCGCTTAGTCGTCGCGGCCATGTCTTCCAGGCGGCCGTAGACTATCTTCACCGGACGGCGGGACTTCATGGCCAGGATTGCGGCGTGCCCTGCAATCATGGAGGGATATTCTTCCTTCCCGCCAAATGCTCCGCCGGTTTCCATTTGCACTACGCGGACTTTTTCTTCCGGCAGACCGCAAAGCTTCATCAAGGCTTTGTGGACATAGTAGGGGCATTGCAGAGAACCCCAGACGGTGATTCCGGCGGAGGGGTCATACGCCGCCACCATGCCGTTGTTTTCGATGTAGAGCTGTTCCTGCGCTCCCGTATGATATTCAGCTTCGACGATAAAATCGGCTTTGGCCCAGACCTGGCCGACATTCCCCTTTTCAATGAGCAAACTCTTGAAGATATTGTCGGTGCCCCAAATGACTTCTGTTTTCCTTTCGCTTTCATCAATCGAAAAAATTGCCGGAAGTGGGTCCGATTCGATGGTGACGGCTTCGACGGCTTTCGCGAGGGCGTGTTTGTCAGGATGAGCGAGGAGAAGGATCGGTTCTTCGGGATGGTTGATCATGCCGTCCGCGAGACAGGGTTGATCATCGAGGATGAGCGAAATGCAGTTGTGCCCGGGGATGTCTTTTGCCGTGGCGATGACGAATTCGTTCCAGTTGATTGCTGGATCGAAGGATATGCCTTTGATTCTGCCGCGGGCAATCTTGCTGCGGACGGTGGCACCGTGGAGCATGCCGGGTAGGCGCATGTCGTCAACGTACTGGGCCGCGCCGGTAACTTTGTCGCGGCCCTCCTTGCGGGGGACGGCGGTTCCGACAATCTTCTTTTCTGGTGACCTAGCCACTTGGACTCCCTCAAGTTGCGCGTCGTCCCAACGCAGTTCAGGAATGAAGATGCGCCCCCGAAAGCCCGGATTTTAATGCCATATTTTGAATGAAAAGAGCCGGCATTTGAATGTTTTAATTGTGATGCCGAGCAGAGATTTCTCCGGGATATTCACGGCCTCGAGGCTCGCCAAGGAAAGCGCCGTCTCTGAATACACAATCTCCACGAAGGAACGTCATCAAGACTTTCCCCGTTAGACGCTTGTCTAGATAAGGGGACACCGGATGGCGATAATAAAGCTGCGCTTCACTCACGCTCCATTCGGCCTCCGGATCGAACACCACAAAATCTGCCTCGAACCCCTCCGCGAGCCGCCCTTTCCTATCTTGGCAGCCCGCCAGCCGGGCGGGGCCTTGCGCCATCCAGCGCGCGACGTCCGTTAAGGTAAACCCTCTACGGCGAGCCTCGGTCCAGATGATTGGCAGGGCCAGCGAAACGCCGGAGATCCCACCCCAAGCAGTCCGAAAATCTCCGCTCTCCATTTCCTTCATCGCCGGGGGGCAGGGCGAATGGTCTGTTGCCACGAGGTCAATGAAGCCATCGCGCAGCCCTTGCCAGAGAGCTTCGCGATTTTCGCGGCTGCGGATGGGCGGGGCGCATTTATGCTGCGTTGGCCGGTCGGCAATTTCTTCGGCAGCCAGGTGAAGATAGTGTGGACAGGTTTCCACGGTCAGGGAGAGGCCCTTGCGCTTCGCGTCTCGTAATCTTTCAAGCGCTCGCGCAGTCGAAAGGTGGACGATATGAATCCAGCATCCGAATTCTCGGCACAGGCTCAGCAACAGCTCTATGGCCGCAAGCTCGGCCTCATCCGGCCGCGATTTCATGAAGGTTTCATAGCTGCGCCAATCCGCATTTGCCAATGCTTGCGTCGCCGCATCGACTGGTCCGGGAAGCTCCGCGTGGACCAGCAGGGGCAACCCCATAGCTCTTATAAGCGGAAGCGCAGAGCGCAATTCGGCCTCGCTCACCATCGTGAATTCTTCGATCCCCGGATGAATCAAGAAGCATTTGAACCCGCGAACGCCTGCGGATGCCAAGGCAACAATGTGGGACTGATTGCCCGAAACCACGCCGCCCCACGCTGCCCAGTCCACGAAACACTGGCCCTGTGCGGCTTTGCGCTTGGTCTCGAGCGCCTCCACCGTCGTAGTGGACGGCACGCAATTCAAAGGCATGTCCACCAGCATGGTGTATCCACCTGCGGCTGCGGCTCGTGTCGCCGTGCGGAAACCTTCCCATTCCGTTCTTCCAGGCTCATTGATGTGGATATGGGAATCCACTAGTCCGGGAAGAATCGCCGAATTTCCAAAATCAGTTACAGGCACGGAGGGAGGGATTTGCTCCTGAGGAACGACGCGGGCAATCTTTTCGTTTTCCAGCAGAAGCGCGAAGGCCCCTATTCGTTCCGGAAGAACAACACGTCGGGAAGTGAAAGCTTTCAGCCTCATCAGACAAGCTCGCTCGCTCGCTGGACCAAACGCAAATTGACCTAAGACTACCGCAGCGTCCAACCTCTCGCCAATTCCCGTCCCGCGGAAAAGGTGCGAACGAGAAACTGGTTAGAAGGCTAAGGCGGTAAACCAGAAAGTTCATGCTTGGGACCGCTGTACAATCTAGCTCGGAGCTAATGTAGGCTAGGCAATCATGTGGTGATTTTCCCGCCTGCTGAGATTGCGGTGGCCAGGAAAAACGGAGCCTTCATGAAGTTCGATACCGGAGTTCTAAAGCGTTTCCCCAAAGTGCTCTTGCATGAACATCTGGACGGCGTACTGCGCCCTGAGACGGTGATCGACCTGGCAAAGAGCGGGAACTACTCCGACCTTCCAACACAGGATCCGCGTGAGTTGGCGCAATGGTTCCACCAAGGTGCGAACCAGGGAAGCCTTCCAAAATACTTGGAAGGCTTTGCGCACACCATAGCCGTGATGCAAACGGAAGAAGCGCTCGAGCGCGTGGCGTATGAGCAGGCGGAAGATCTGAGTAAGGACGGTGTGGTCTATTTTGAAACGCGCTTCGCGCCCATTTTTCATACGCAGAAGGGATTGAGTCACCAGCAGATTGTATCGGCCGTGCTTAAGGGTTTGGAGCGTGGCCGAAAAGACTTCGGCGTGACTTCGGGATTGATTATTTGCGCGATGCGCAACATGGACGTGTCCCGCGATATGGCGGAACTTGCTGTCGATTTTCGCGAGCGGGGGGTCGTCGGATTCGATCTGGCGGGCGAGGAAGGCGGTTTCCCTCCCAAAAAACACGTGGACGCTTTTCACTATATCCAGCGCCAAAATTTCAACATCACCATTCACGCGGGGGAGGGATTTGGCAAGGAGTCGATCTGGCAAGCCATTCAATACTGCGGCGCGCACCGCATCGGCCACGGGACAAGGCTTGTCGATGATATTGCTGTTGCAGATGGTAAGGCGGTGAAGTTGGGCAACCTCGCGCAATATGTTCTCGACAAGCGAATTCCCCTGGAGATCTGCCTGATCAGCAACGTCCACACCGGGGCCGCATCCAGCTTGGCCGAACATCCATTCAAGATTCTGTATCAGGAAAAATTTCGCGTGACTCTTAATACCGATAACCGGCTGATGAGCGACACGAGCATGACCAAGGAATTCGCGGCGGCTGCGGATACATTTGGTCTGACCATCGATGATTTTGAAAAAATCACTATCAACGCGATGAAGAGCGCCTTTCTGCCGTATAAGCGCCGAATAGAACTTATTTATTCCGTTATCAAGCCGGGATACGCCGAGGTCCGCAACTCTTTGGCGCCAAAGTGAACGCACGTATCAGGAACTCGAATCTCACTGGAGTCGTGCCCCGCGACTTTCCACAGTTTCTGGCATCCATCTGCTCCTCGCTCGAAATCTCGTTGTGGCGTATCCATGACCAATCGACCGCGTTTTGGAATGCATTTCTCAGCATCTGCCCGGACATTGACGAAGGCGCGTTCGCGGCCTATAGTGACGCTCTTTTTAGTGTGGAGAGTCCAGGTTGCTTCAACGCGTCTTTAACCTGAACGAAAACCAGACGACGGTGCAGCGCGAGCTGCTTGCGGGCCTCACTACGTTCATGACCATGGCGTACGTGGTCGTGGTGAATCCGCGCATCCTTTCGGAAGCTGGCATGCCTGTGGATGGCGTTCTGTTCGCCACTTGCATTTCTTCGGCGGCTGCCACTCTGATCATGGGTCTGTGGGCCAACTATCCCATCGCCCTCGCCCCCGGCATGTCCCTCAACGCGTACTTTGCCTATTCCATCGTGTTGGGACGGGGCGTGCCTTGGCAGACTGCGCTGGGCGTGGTCTTTCTGTCCGGCCTGCTCTTCCTTGCTTTAACGCTCACGAAAATCCGCGAGCAAATTGTCAATGGCATTCCGGATTGCCTCAAATATGGAACAGCGGCAGGCATCGGACTTTTTATCGCCTTCATCGGGTTACGCAATGCAAAAGTCATCGTGGCCAATCCTGCCACTTTCGTTGGGTTCGGCAAGATTTCTGATCCGCAAGTTCTTCTCGCGGCCATTGGCCTGATTTTCATCGCTGTGCTGATGGCGCGTCGCGTGGGAAGTGCCATTCTGCTCGGCATTCTGGCAATTACTCTTGCGGGAATTCCCTTGGGCCTCGCGCACTGGCCCGGCCATTTGCTTTCGTGGCCACATCCTTCCGGCACCTTCTTGAAACTCGATCTTCGCGCCGCTACAAAAATAGGTCTGGGTGAACTGGTGTTTGTCTTTTTCTTCGTCGATCTCTTCGACAACGTGGGCACCCTCGTCGGCGTTTGCGAGGAAGGCGGCTTCATGCGCGACGGAAAATTGCCGCGCGCCAGCCGCGCTTTGCTCGCCGACGCTTTCGGCACCATCTTTGGCGCGCTAACGGGCACCTCCACGGTCACCAGCTACATTGAGAGCGCTGCGGGAGTTGCAGCCGGCGCCCGCACCGGGCTAGGCAATGTTGTTATCGCCGCGCTCTTTCTTCTCGCGATGTTCTGCGCGCCTTTGATTGCCGCGATTCCCGCTTACGCAACCGCTCCCGCTCTTATCTTGGTAGGCGCTCTCATGTGCAGCTCCATCGCACGCGTGCGCTGGGACGATTTCAGCGAAGCGTTCCCAGCATTCCTCACGCTGCTCGCCACACCGCTCACGTTTAGCATCGCCACGGGTCTTAGTCTTGGCTTGCTCTCCTTCACTTTCATTAAAGTGGGCGCTGGCAAACATCGCGAGATCAGCTCGCTCATCTGGGTTCTTAGTGCGCTCTTCCTGCTTCGGTATGCCTTTCTCGGAAGCGAGTAGTGCTCTCGCCACTTCATCCTTGGCTCGTCAATGCCACACTCGTCGTCGTCAACCGTCGGGTCAAGAAACCCAGCCACTTCACAGCGAACGGGGAGTGCGGACAGCGGCTGTACCTTATTCTCAAACGGGATGGTACCTATCCGTGCGGCCGTTGCACTCTTGAGGGGAGCGATCTCGTGGTTCATGCCTATCCGGGTGGTCCAGTAGCCACGCAGCTATTTAGGAATGGGATCGATGCTGAAGTCGTCGGGCAGGTAACTACGATCGTAAGGCGGCTCAGCTCCACCTAGAATGAACTTGGTACTCCGCCCCGGCATATGCAGGTTGGGATTTAGCGGTGTAGTGAGGAGAGGGCTCGGGTAGAGTCGCCAGCAGCCATTAGTCATTGTGCTTGATGAGGGCATGCCCTAAAGGCCGCGTGCCGCCAAATTACGCTACAATTCCCGAGCCCGGGTCTAGGCACGGGCGGAGGGCATATGGCCCGGAAACATCGGGCGTTGCTTCACGAAGTGATAAGGAAACTCTGGGTGATCGGAGTCCTGCTGCTGTCGTCATCCGGGCTCTTCGCGCAGCAGTACGACATTCTCATCCGCAACGGCCGCGTTGTAGACGGCACAGGAAACCCGTGGGTATATGCGGACGTCGGCGTAACTGGTGATCGCATCACTTTGGTAGGCCGAGCACCAAACGGCGCCGCGGCGAAGCGGGTAATTGATGCCAAGGGATTGATTGTCGTGCCCGGATTCATTGACATGCTGGAGCAATCCGAGTGGAACCTGCTGATTGACAAGCAAGCCTTCAGCAAACTGACCCAGGGAATCACGACGGGAATTACGGGGGAGGGCGTATCTATTGCTCCGCAGAACGATCAGACCATCGCCGACCGCCACGATTTTCTCGAGCACTTTCACTTAACCGTAGATTGGCGCGATCTTGATGGCTACTTTCGCCGGCTGGAGAAGCAGGGCGCGGGCATCAATCTGGCCACGTACGTAGGTGCGACGCAGGTGCGACGTTGCGTTTTGGGCAGCGTGGATCGCGCGCCGAGCGCCGAGGAATTAGGGCGCATGGAACAGCTGGTGGAGCAGGCCATGCGCCAGGGGGCAATGGGCGTGTCCACTTCATTGATCTACGCGCCCGCGTTCTACGCCAAGACGGAAGAACTGATCGCGCTGGCCAAAGTGGCCTCGAAGTACGGAGGCATTTACACGTCGCACATTCGCAACGAAGGGGATCGCGAAATGGAAGCGCTAGAGGAGGCGTTTCGCATCGGCCGCGAAGCCAATCTCCCCGTGGAGATCTGGCATTTGAAGGTGAGCGGAAAGCAGAACTGGGGCCGGATGCCCAAAGTGATCGCGGCCATCGAAGTGGCGCGTGCTTCCGGACTGGACGTAACCGCCAATCAATACTCCTACACTGCGTCCGGCACATCCCTTGGAGCAACGATTCCGCCGAAGTACCACGAAGGCGGGTCGGAAGTGTTTGTGACACGCCTCAGGGATCCACAAGTGCGGGCTTCAATTCGGCGTGTGCTTAGCGGGGATGGCGCGGACACAGAAAACATGTGGCGAGGCACCGGCGGCCCGCAGGGCATCTTAGTCGCGTCCGTGCTGGATCCGGCGCTGAAACAGTACGAGGGCAAGACTATTGCGCAGATTGCGGCGAATGAGCACAAAGACCCGCTTGACGCGCTAATGGACGTCGTTGTTGCCGGCAAGGACCATGTTGGCGCTGTGTACTTCACCATGAGCGAAGACGACGTGAAGTTCGCCATGCAGCAGCCCTTCGTTAGCGTGGGATCCGATGCTGGGGCGGTGAATGTCGAAGGACCGTTGAGCGAGTCGAAAACGCACCCACGGGCGTACGGCACCTTCACCCGTATTTTGGGCCGCTACGTGCGCGAGCAGCACCTGCTCACCGTGGAACAGGCCATCCGAAAAATGACCAGCTTGCCTGCCCAGCGCATGGGCCTGCATGACCGGGGCATGCTGCGCGCAGGCGCATTCGCCGACATCACAATCTTCGACCCAGCCACCGTCAAAGACATGGCGACATTCGAAGATCCTCATAGACCGTCCGTTGGCATTGAATATGTCCTGGTAAACGGCGTCGTTTCACTAGAGCATGGCAAGGTTACCGGCCAGCTTGGCGGCAGGCCGCTGCGCGCGCCGGGGTACACGGCAGACTCTTCTTCAAGACCGTGAGTTGGGCCTTCGGTCAGGCCCGGCAAACTGGCGTTACTTTTGGATTGCCCGTAACTGCGTGGCGCTTCGCTAGAGCGACCGCAGAAAGTCCAGGATCGCTTGTTTGTCGGCTGCCGAGAGGGCGTTGAAGCGATCGATTACCGCGTTGGCTTCCGAAGGACC
>DATEGO010000145.1:0-28571 GCA_035280065.1 Candidatus Acidiferrum sp. | reverse complement strand
TGCGGTAACTCCGCACGTCCGGTTCGATGAGCGGGAACAGGAAACAGAGCCAAGCCAAACCGGACTGAGGCGGCCAAGCGAAAGCCATGCCAACTAGCCACCGGGAGGCTACCGCCACTGCGCCTGTTCTCGACTCCACCCAGAATCTGTCAGCCGCTTCAAGGTAGGCTTTTGCTCCGTGGGTCTTTGAGGCGCCTGCGGAATTCGTGCGCTGCTTTTTCCGCATCCTCTTCCTTCGGGCTATTCTTGACCAGGTGCCCAAGTTCGTGGGCTATCCAATGACCAAGCCAGTCTTCGCCCAAATAGCGATCGTTGTCGATGAACACGGTCCGGCTGGGCAAGTGCGTAAACATCCAGCTCGCGTACCCCGTAGGAACGTGAAGTTGAAAGATCCGCGCGGCATCCAAATACTTCCAATGCGGGACAGAGAAAACTCGCCGCGGAAGGACTTCGGGATGCATGAGCCGAATCTGTTCGCGCAGAGCTGCCTCTTGTGAGGTAGTCGCACCGAAGAGAAGTCCTAAAATTGGACCTAGTCTGGTCCGATTTTCGGACTAGATGAATAGCTGGAGAATGGAGGATCATTGGCGCATGTTCAAGTATCACCAGTACTGCCCGGTCGCTCGCGCATGCGAAATTCTTGCCGACCGTTGGACGCCACTGATCGTGCGCGAGCTACTGTTCGGCAGCCGCCACTTCAACGAACTCCGGAGGGGTTTGCCCCGCATCTCGCGATCGCTCCTCGTTGCGCGTCTGCGGCATCTCGAAGAGAACGGAGTCATCGCACGCCACGCGGGTGGGCGGCCGAACGTGACGGAGTACATTCTCACCAGAGCGGGAAACGATCTGGCAGATGTGATCAAGCACTTAGGCACCTGGGCAATCAAATGGGTCTTCTCCGATCCAAACCGCGATGAGCTGGACCCCGCGCTGTTCCTGTGGAAGATGCATCAGCGCGTTGACCATCGCGAACTCCCGCGCCGACGTACTGTGGTGCAGTTTGACCTCACCGGCCGGAAAGGACGAAGAGTGTGGCTCGTCCTGGTGCCACGAGATGTCTCATCCTCTTTGAAGCCTCCGGGTTTCGACTCAGACCTGATTGTGCGAGCGGACGTTTCTGTACTGTACCGCGTATGGGCAGGTTTTCTTGATTATGACACCGCGGTGCGTCGCGGGGAGATCGTCCTGGAGGGACCTCCCGCATTGATCCAAGCCTTCCCCCGATGGTTCATGTGGAGCCCGCTGGTGGACGTTGCACGCGAGTACCGGGAACGCCGCACAGTTAGCGCGTAGGGTCGGCGCCAAAAATCATCCACTGTAAAGAATCGCGTCGCGGCCAGTCCGATTTTAGGACTTGCTCAGGCAGGAATGCATTCCTATATTTCGCTCCAATCTAAGCCGCTGATTCCCGCGCCAAACGCGAACCGGCGGCACGTGGAGGTGCAACATGTTTAGGAAGTCGCTGATTGCGTTCGTGCGAATTCATTGCAAAAGGACGATTCCAACTCTTTCAATTACGCTCGCAACGGTGATGACCTGCGCAACGTCGGCGGCGGCGACACTGCCGCCGGGAAACCCCGTTCAGCAGTGGAACACGATTGCCGAGAACACGGTCGTCGGGTCAGGCGCGTTCCAGGCGGAGGGCTTCATCTATATGGCCTACGTCTCGGCGGCAGTGTACGACGCGGTCGTTTCAATTGAACCCGGGTATGAGCCATACAGCTCGGCTATCCCAGGCGCGTCTGGAGCTTCAACGGATGCGGCAGCGGTCGAGGCCGCATACCAAACGCTCATCAACTACTTTCCCGGGCAGAAAGGGGCGCTGGACTCGTTCCACGCGGAGGCACTCGCGCTGATTTCTGACGGCACGCCAAAAACCGCGGGGATAGCCGTTGGTATGGCGGCCGCGAGCAACATCATCGCTTTGCGCACGGGCGATGGACGCCTTACGCCGATTGGCGTGACTTCCTCGTTCCCTACGTTGCCGCCAAGCCCGGGCGTGTGGCGCCTGACCCCAGCTGCATTTGCGCCGCCGCAAACTCCGTGGCTGGGCGACGTACGGCCTTTCATCCTGCAGAACGCCGATCAGTTCCTTCCTGATCCGCCGCCATCGCTACAGAGCAGCGAGTGGGTGGAGGCATTCAACCAGATCAAGACGCACGGCGAGGCTACCGGCAGTGCGCGCACAAGTGAACAGACGGCGATCGCGAGATTCTGGTCGGCGAATGTGGTCCGGCAATACAACCGGGCCGCGCGCGATGTGGCCGATGAGCGAGCCCTTGGCTTGCTGCAGACGGCGCGGCTGACAGCGATGGTCAACGCAGTCGGCGCCGACGCGCTCATCTCGTGCTTGTTCGCGAAGTACCACTATCTGTTTTGGCGGCCAGTAACCGCTATCGATCCGAAGGCGGTCACGGCTGACGGCCTCGGTCCCTTCCCGGGATTTGACGACGACAACCCAGCGACGGTCGAGCAGCTGGGTTGGCGACCGCTTTTGGTCACGCCGAACCATCCGGAATATCCGGCTGCGCATGGCACGATCACGTCGGCGATGGCCGAGGTCTTCAGCAGCTTTCTCGACACAGAGCGCTTCAACCTCGACATCCATGGCTTTGACGGCGCCGGCGCGGCTGGCAACCTGAACGCAGTACACCACTTCGACATGCCGAACGATCTCCGCAACGAGATCATCTATGCACGGCTCTGGGCAGGCTTGCACTACCATTTCTCGAGCCTCGCTGGGGTGGTCCTTGGACGCAACGTTGCGAAGTACGACCTCAGGCACGCCTTTCGACCGCTCAATTAAGGAGAAATCAAGTTTCGTGATGTGCGGATCAGTAGCGCGAAGTTGGCTGCAGAACGCAATCCCAGGATTGCTTCTGGTTCACGGGCAACCCGGTAGTAATGCGAGCGCTAGGACATTTGCCCTGATCGCTTTCGGTTTGCCGACGATCCGGGCGAAAGACGCGCGGCTGGATTAGGGAAGAGGAGCCAGCGCTGATTACGATAGTTGCTTACCGATCTCCCAATGATGCCCGAATGGATCGACGACCCTTCCGATGCGCCAGCCATGTTGATTTCCCATCGGCCAAACGACCCTAGCCCCCGCCGCAACTGCCTTGGCAAACGCCTGGTCCGGTTCCTCCGCAATCATCACCATCCTGACGGTCCCCCCTCCAAGTGACTCAGGACTGAAGTTCTTGTGCTCGGGCGACTCATCTGCCACCCAAAACTCTGCGCCACCGGCGGCGAGGCGGGCGACGACTGCGCCATCAGGTGCATCGATACGATACAAAACATCGGCACCAAAGGCGGATTTGTAGAATTCAACTGCCTCCGCCCCTCGCCGGACGGAGAGCATCGGAGATATCGATGTTTGCGGCATGGCTTATCGTCCAACGGAGCCAGGTTTGCGTCAAGCGGACGTAGTTATCGCCTCGGCGTCGATGTCTGTCAATAAGTTACGCGTTATCGGTTAGGGTCAGGATTCCGACTCCCCCGCCTCCACCATCCTAAAGGCTTGAAGAACTCTAGATAAGGAGTTCGGGGTCGAGCGTGAATTTGCAATGCAGGGCGAAGCCGGCTCCTAGCAAGGAGAATTCCGCCCAATCGTGTCCGGGGCCAAGCAGAGGAGTGCTATCTAGAGTGCGAGGAAAGAAGAAATGAACGGAAGAAGTCGCACCGGTTCCTGTGAACTCAACTTCAAGCGGCCTGACCAGACCGGTACGCGTCTTCAGCATCGCAACCAAAACTGGTTTGCCAGCCGGATTAACCGTGAACGGTTCGAAGGTTTTGCGGCCAGGTTGCTCGAGTTTGACGGTGATGACATAACGATCCGCGGGAAGCCGCGGCGTGGGTGTCTGAAACGCAGCGGCCCCGCCTTCGCCAAGTTCTTCGAGCCGCTTAAATGCCTGAGCAATGGGACCGGCTGACTCCCAACGTACTAAGATGCCGGCCCAGGGTTTGACTAGCGGTGCGGCATCCATCTGACGGGAGGAATCCACGGGGGCTGAGATTCGCCCTTTCTGCATGCACTTTCCGTTTGGGTCAATCGCATCGGGGTCACAGTGACTGGTGCCCGTTGATATGCTGTATGCTGCTTCTGCCTCCTTCTCGTTGAACACAACGACTTCCAGCTTTGCCCAGGGCGACCTTCGCACCAGCTTCAGAGCTTCCGCAGCGGACCACTGCGAAGGAGGTTTATGCTTCCAGACATCATCGGCTCGGGCGATTGGAGACACACAGGCAAGCAAGGTTATGAGCGGCAAGAGCATTTGGACTGTCCGCACCAGCAGCGCAGTACGGCGCCGCTGCAACCAACTGGCCCGGATTGATGCATGTGCCGCCATTCGGTTTGTAACTCTTCGCTAGCTCACCGTGAGGATGGACCACGATTACTGTAGATTGGAGAACGGGGTTTGGCAATCACACACCTCCGTGAATTGACGAGCTTCGGGCCGAAACGTAGCCAGGGGCTTACCTCATTGAAGGCCCGCGTAAAGTAGCCATACGGAGGAGGACCAAACTTGCAAACAGATATGCCGATGCTAGCGATAATTTGCCTGTGATAGGCTCGACACGATGAGAATCATTCCCCTCATCCTCTGCTGGTTCTTAGCCGCGGCAGCTGCCATCGGGGGCGATGGCAAGACGGAGAAGATTTCTCGCCCCGACGTTTTTCTTATCACCATTGACACGCTGAGGAGTGACCACGTTTACTGTTATGGATATAAACGAATTCGAACGCCCGCGATCGATGAGCTTGCAAAGCACGGGATTCGCTTTGCCCAAGCTTTCACGCCAAGCCCCATTACGAATACTTCGCACACGAGCATTCTGACCGGGCTCCTGCCAAGTTCCCACGGAGTGAGTGACTTTGGCGTGCCGCTGACGGCGAATCACTCGACGCTGGCAGAAATACTGAATAAAGAAGGCTACGGAACGGCGGCCTTTATTGGTTCGGTGATTCTGGACAGCAGTAAACTTGCGCCGGGGCTCGATCGCGGATTTCAGTTCTACGACAATTTCCCCGAGAAGACGGGGACGAAATCGCGATGGGGTCGACTCGAGCGCAGGGGCATGGATGTAGTACAGAGGGCAGAGAACTGGCTAAGCGCGCACGAAAAGGCTCCTCATTTTGTCTGGGTGCACCTCTATGATCCCCACGACCCTTACGACCCGCCTTCTCCATACTCCGACATCTATAAGGATCGACTCTACGATGGAGAAATTGCGTACGCCGATTCGGCATTAAACCACTTCATCACGTACTTGAAAAAAAGAAACTGGTATGAAGAAGCGTTGGTCATCGTAATCGGAGATCACGGGGAAGGATTGGGCGAGCATGGGGAAGATACGCACGGCATTTTTCTTTACGATTCGACAACCCATGTTCCTTTGATAGTGAAGCTGCCAAATGAACAGGAAGCCGGCAAAGTGATACAGCAACAGGTACGCACGACCGATATTGTGCCTACGATTTTGGAACTGCTTGGCATTCCTTCGCCTGCAGGTCTGGATGGAATTTCCTTGAAGCCCATGTTCCTCGATGCCGGAGCGCCTTCGCGGACCGTTTATGGTGAGACGGATTATCCGCTTCGTTTTGGGTGGGCTCCGCTTCGGTCAATTCGAGACGCGGGCTTCAAATTCATCGAAGCTCCGCGACCGGAATTCTATGATCTCCGGGCTGACCCGGAAGAGCTCAGTAATCATTACGTGCCGTGGGATGCTGAAGTGCGGAAACTACGAAAAATGCTTGCGGAGTCGCGCGGCGCGTTGCCACAGGCCGAAAAGCCTTCGGCCACAGCAGTGACTCCCGGCACAATCGCGGAACTGCGGGCGCTCGGATATCTTAGTTCAGCAGACGCGCGATCCTCCACCGATGTTCCCGAACCTTCCTTATTGCCGGATCCCAAAGACAAGATCCAGGAGCAAAATCTGCTGCACGCCGCGATGGTTGCATCGGAAGAGGGAGGGACGGTTGAAGCCAGAGCCGCTCTAAAGAAAGTGCTGCAATTGGACAATCAGTCTGAAACCGCTCTCTTGCAGCTTGGGCGTCTGGAAATGGAATCAAAGAATTACACGGAAGCCGCCCGATATCTAGGACGAGCGAGTGCGTTGCGAGCCGATGACGCCGAGGTTGCATTTGAATACGGCCGAGCCCTGGACCTAAGCGGCGATTTACCCGGCGCGCGCCATGCATTGCAGGGGAGCTTAAGACTCAATTCGCAGCAATCCGCCGCTCGGCTCCTGCTGGGGCAGGTCTGTCTCAAATCGAATGATCCAAAGACGGCAGAAGACGAATTTGAAGCGGCACTCTTATTGCAACCCGCAAGCGTGGAGGCTCAGATAGGGCTGGCGAAAGCGCTGCTCCGTCAAAGAAAGTTCGGCGATGCGGTGGAACTCCTTGAGGGGATCACTACTTCTTCGGAAAATGCAGATTTATTGGAGTTGTTGGCCCAGGCGTATGCGGGCCTCCGCAAACCAGGGCCGGCGCAAGCAGCCAAAAACAAGGCTAAGAAATTAAGGGCGGCAACAACGCCGCACTGAGCAATCATAATAACAAACACTAAATTTCCGCACTCGCTGCAAACGCGTGGTTCGGAGTCCAGAGCGTTCGAATCTCTTCGGAATGGCTGAGCGACTACTTATGAAACGCTACTTTATTCTCGGTAGCGCCGAAGATTTCAGAGAGAACATGCCCGCGCATCTGTTTTGGCTGCTCAAGCCCATAGATGTGCAAAATGGTGGGCGCAATGTCGTACACGCTGGCGCCCAAACCCATCACCCGGAAATCACTCTTGATGCCCGGGCCCATCGCAAAAAAAGAACCGGGAACGTCGTCGCCATCCGCAAAATCATGCTTGGCGATAACCGGCGTGGTCTTCTCGTGGTCCATATGCGCGTGAGGGTCTTTCTCCTCGAACTCGCGAAGGGGCTTAATGCCGTGGTCAGAGAGGATAAGTAAATAGGTGTTGGCGTCTGTGTGCTTCAGCACGGTGCCGAGGACTTTGTCGAACGCAATGTACTGGTTTGGAAAGGCATCCTGCCGGACGCCATTGATGTTCGGATTGTAGCCCACATTGAAGGGCGTAATGGGGTACAGCCAGTGGCCCGTACGGTCTTCGCAGGACTGCGCCATGAAAGTAAAATCAGTGGGGTGTTTAGCCAGCAGATAATCGAAGAGTTTGGTCTGTTGCTCGCGAATGAGTTGAACTCGGGCCAGCCATTGGTCGATCACCGCCGCTTCGTGACCTTTCAAATCCGCGGCCGACGGCATGCGCTCGCAGTCAATGAAGAAATCACCGACATTTTTTAGCAACTCGGGCTGCAAACTCTTAGGATAGACAGCGTCTCCTCCCATCACTTCGCTCAACTTGGGCGCGCAAAGCACTCCATCTTCACAGTTCTTACCGCGCGTCAACATCCCGCTGATCATGTATCCATTGACGGGCATGACTGGGAAGGTAGCCGGAACGTTAGCCATACCTACGGTGATGCCGGCCTTCGAAAGCATCGACCAGATGGGTTCTTCCTTGAGCATGTGCGTGTTCGCGGTGATACCGCCGACCACGAAGCCTGTAACACCGTGCTGGTCAGGATCGGTGCTTGTGAAAACTGTGGTGTAGACGCGCGGGCAATTCGGGGCGGAAACCGTGCGGAGCTTACCATAAGCGCCTTTTTCGATGACGCTGGCCAGGTTTGGCATCTGGCCCTTGAGGATGAGGGGACGGATAATGTCTAGCTCCATTCCATTCACGCCGAGGACGATGACGCGGGGTTTTGCCTTGGGAGTGGCAGCCTGTTCCTGGGCTGAAGCAAAGAGGGGCAGCAGCAAGAGCACCAATACACAAAACAAAGCGATCTTTCTAAGCTTCATGAAACACCTCGGGTATTTGAAGAACAACATGTTATCGCGGGTTTTGACATTGCGGAAGGGCTTTCACCACAACACTCAGGACTATTGCTTCAGAGCCCTCAGCCTTTGTGCTTCGGCCTGTTCGCGCGCGGCATCGTCGGCGCGTCCGAGTTTCTCGTATTCCTGTGCCAGGAAGGAATGCGCCTCGCCAGAATCGGTTTGTACCGCTACGGCCTTTTCCAGGTAGGGAAGGGCCTCGTCGAAGGTGCCGTTCAGAAACAGCATGCGCCCGAGAAGGAGGTTTGCGCGGTAATGGTCTGGCTCTCCCTGAAGGACTTCGAGCAGGTTTTTGGCTGCTTCCTGAGGCCTTCCAGTTCGGGCATAAATGGAGGCCAATGAATAGCGGGCATCGCTCCAATCGGGTCGGTTTTCCACCAAGATTTCGAAATGCGCGGCAGAGGTATTCAGATCGCCGGTTTCGTAAAGGCAGATAGCCAGCTCGTATTGCGCCATCAGCGCATCCGGCCGCAGCTCGACTGCTTTACGCAGTGGAGGAATGGCTTTGGCAAAATTGCCCTTCCGCGAGTAAGCGATGCCCAGATAATACTGCGCCGCCTGGATTTGCGGGTCTTTGGCAACCACTCGCAACAGCAAGGGGATGACCGTGGCTTCCTTTCCTTCTTCGATGGCCAGGCTGGCATCGTGCATATCGTTGGCCACATCGATGCGATCCTTGGGGTCAATCCTTGTGGGCGGGCTCGTCATTCCAGAGGCCACGTAGCCTAACGCGGAGAGCTTTTCTCTGCTTTTTTCGTCGAGTCCGTCCTGCAATGCCTGAGGTGCCCCGGTGCTGATGCGCTTCACGAAATTATCGAGCTGGATTGCGAGTCGTACGGCGGTAACCCGCTTGCCCGGATAGAGGTTGATCTTCTCACCAGGGTCTAAGGCCAAATCATAAAGCTCTGGCTTTGGCGCGCGCACATAAAGCTCATTGCCGACACGCAGGGAAGTGAGCGCGCTCCACCCAAACGAACGCTCGGAATGGTCACCGGTGGCAAACGAAGGGCGGTTTTCGGGGTGCGCGTTCCCAATAAGAGGGAGGAGCGAGCCGCCCTGCATGGCCGGAGGCGGCTTCTGCCCTAGCGCTTCGAGAAGCGTTGGCGCCAGGTCCACCAGGCTCGCCGTGGCACTGACATGCTGGCCGCCAAAGCGATTGCCGGGATACTTGAGGAGCAGGGGCACGTGGATAGTAGCGTCGTAAAGGAAAATACTGTGGGTCAGTTCGCCGTGTTCGCTGAGAGATTCGCCATGATCGGCGGCGACAGCGATCAGCGCGTTGTCATACAGCCCTTGGCTACGCAAATAGTCGAGCAGCTTACCAACAGTATCATCCACGTAGGCGATGGCCCCGTTGTACGAGGCGCTCGGAAACCGGCTGCGGAACGGTTCGGGCGGGTTGTAGGGGTCATGCGCGTCCCACAAGTGAAACCACAGGAAAAACGGGCCGCCGTGCTGCTGGCCGACCCATTCGAGCACGTATCCCAGGGTCACTTCGCCGCGGCGCTGCATGGAAGCCTCGCGGCGCTCCCCGGTTTTCTGCCGGTGGAAGCCTGCGTTGTAGACATCGAAGCCGCGCTCGAATCCGGAGGCAAACCCGTTTTTTGGGTCCAGGATGATGCTGCCGACGAACGCTCCCGTGTGGTACCCCTGGGCGTGAAGAATATCGGGTAGAAACGGAACGGCGGGAGGCAGGCGATCGCCGAAGTTGCGGACCCCGTGGTACTGCGGAAAAGTCCCGGTGAGTATGGTCGCGTGAGAGACTGGCGTAATGGGCGCCTGGGAGTAGGCATGCTCGAACACTACGCTCTGATTCGCCAGTGCATCCAAATGAGGAGTCAAGCCCCGCTTCGAGCCGAGAAAGTCCATGCGGTCCGCTCGAACCGTGTCCAAGGTGATCAGGATAACGTTGGGTTGGTCTGTGGCTGCCGCCGTGAGCCCGGGCAATAAAACGAGAAGGGAAAGGATGCAAGCGCGCCGCATAAAAAGAAAAAGGAGTCTGCATTGTAGCAGACCCCCTTTTCGGAACCAAAGCCCGGAGCCCAAATACCAGAAAAAGATCAGAAAATGATCTTCACCGCGATCTGCGCGGCCCGCGGACCACCTTGAGAGAGGAACGGGTTGCCGGCGGCGATATCTGGTGTCTGCGAGTAGTTGGAGAAGTTCACCCCAGTCGGAATGGGGTCGCTAAGCTTGCTCGCAGAGATCGTGGTGCTGCTCGGCGTCGGATTGAAGTTAGGATGGTTCAGCACGTTGAAGATCTCAAAGCGGAGCTGGAGGCTCATCCTCTCCGTGATCTTGGTGGTCTTGTTGAGGTTAAAGTCCCACTGCCTGAATCCGGGCCCGCGGAAAGCGTTCCGGCCGCACGTCCCGATGGTGTTGGCAGCCGGAATGGAAAATACCGATTGAAAATTGGTAATGGTGGGAATACTGGGGTCATTGAATTGGTAAGTCGGTTTGATTCCCGTACAGTCTGGCCTTTCGTAGACCCGGTCCTGGCCGGAGCGGTTGGCGCTGGAGCTCAGCAACGCAGTCCAGGGACGTCCAGTCAGAGCCGTGAAGACGGAGCCCATCTGCCAACCCTCGCCCAAGCGTCCAGCGGCACGCCAGCGAGGAAAGTCGTAGACTACGCCCGTATTAAAGTTCAGCCGGACATCCGAGTCGCAGGGGCCCTGGTTGCTGCTGGGATTATAAGGGTTCTCCTTGATCGGAAGCGTAGATCCACCACCGCGATTGACGGAATTGGTGTCAATACAGTTCGACCAGGTGAAGTTGAACATGGTGTTGAGCCCATGCCAATCGCGCTGGCGGTAGGTTGCCTGCAAGGCGTTATATCGGGAGTAACCGTCGTTGGTCAATTGGTTGATGTACTTGTACAAGGGATTACCACTGCTGTCCTGGAACACCGAATCGAACGGGCGCGCACAATTCCCGGTGCTCAACCCCCTGCAGCCAACGGGGCGGTTATTCAGGCTGCGGTTTAGAAAACTATCTGTTCCGTGGGAGCCTATGTAGCTCACGGTGATCGCGTTGTTTCTAAATAGCTCGTGTTGAATCGTGGCGCTGTAATACTGGATTCTTGGGGTCTTCAAATTCGGAACAGTTCCAAAAATGTTAAACGGCGGCGTGGCCGTGGGACTGACACCAAAGGTTTGGAAAGGTGTGGCCGGGTTCGGACTCCCCGCTTGCGGACCGATGCAAACCCAGTCGGGCGAAGCGGTATTGGTTGCCGGGTTGTAGCAAGTGTTCGGCCCGAACGCTTCGAACAAAACGCTCGTATCTGCTCCACCGTCCGCTGTGACCGAGAACACGCCCAAGTTAGCATTTGTAAACGCCCCGGCTCGGGCACCTTGGAACACATAAGGCGCGCTGATGGCGGCAAAATTTGCCACGTCATAGGTCATCGAATAGCCGATGCGCAGCGCCGTCTTTCCGTTCCCGAATATGTCCCAAGCCAGTCCGGCGCGCGGGCCAAAGTCCTTCAGGTCCAGGTTATAAAGGCGAGGAAACCCCTGCTGTACCCGAACCAGACCGTTCGGAAACCCGCTCGGGGCGCAGACCGTGGGCTCAGGCGGAGCGCAGGGGAAGAAATTGGAGGCAATCTTGTCGGCGTCACCCAGCGCACCATTGATGTCCCAACGCAAGCCGTAGCTAACCGTCACGCGCGGCCTGACTTTCCATTCGTCCTGGAAAAACAATCCCATAGAAGGCTGATAGAGATGGCGGGAAGTATCGCCAAAAGAGCGAGAAGCCTCGTCGAGACGCCCGAGGAGCAACTGGTCAATAAACGTTTGAAAATCGCTTTGGAAACTGAACAGGCCAGTCCGCGCACGATTGCGCAGGCTGAACGTGGAGGCATACTGATAGTTGCCGCCAAACTTAAGCGAATGAGTACCCTTGGCCCAAGAAACTTTGGTCGATACGTCGTAAGTCTGCGTAGGCCGGGTGCTCAGCGGGTAGCCTTGTATGCCACCAGGGTTCCCGTAAGTCACGGAGCTGGCATAGACCGGAGGCACGCCGAAATCGGCAGGGTTCAAAGGGCCCGTGTCGATGCCCAGACTCAGGGGATTAACCTTGTTATTTGGCGCCAGGATCTGTGCGTAACGTGACCAGTTGAAGCGCACATCGAGAATCTTGTTGGCAGACATGTTGTAGGTCCAGGTGGCACCGGCCAATTGGACGCGGGTTGGAGCGATGGAGTTAAATGCGTCGGAATTGAGGCCGCTGCCTCGTGCCGGCGGAAGCGTATAACCGCCGAGTGGTGCGGATTGAGTGCTGTCGGCGAACACATACCGGCCCGAGAGCTGCATTTTATCGTTCATCTTATGGTCAACCCTGATGATGAAGCTGCCCATCTTGTCTGTATTGGGGCTGGAAATGCTCTGCGTGAACCCGCCCGTGGCCACTGTGCCGGTGGTGTCAGCCGCAGCCGGCGTGCATGAAACAATCGGGGCATTCCCAGTTGCTGGCGTGGAAGTCGCACATGGGTAGTACTTCAGCAGATTCAAGCCTGCCGGATTGAGAGGCAGTTTATTGGGGTTGTTCTTAGCAAAGTCGTTCAAAGAAGCCGCCAGATCGCCTGTCGTGGGGATGAGCAGATTATAGGGCTCCAAGGATTTGTTACGCTGCCCTTCGTACGCGAAGAAGAAAAATGTGCGGTCCTTGACGAGCGGCCCACCCACCGTGCCCCCGTAATTGTGATTGTGATAGGGGAGTGTGGTTGGGGAGAAGAAATTCTTGGCGTTCAGCCAGTCGTAGTCTCCGAAATAGAAGGCCGTGCCGTGGAAAGCGTTGGTGCCGCTCTTGAGCGTCACGTTTACGGCCGCCCCCCCCTTGATACCGTTCTCCGCAGTCGGAAGCTGCTGAACGGTGTACTCGGAGATGGAATCGTTACCCAGAACGGAAGCGGGAATTCCCAGTACGCCGGGCTGCCCCACGACCTCGCTGCCGTAGAAGCGATCGTTGTTCGGCATCCCATCAATCATGTAATTGTTGGTGGTGGTGCGCTGGCCACTGATGCTAACGTCCAAGAAGCCGCCGCCCGGCGAGCGCTGCACGCCGGGCGTAAGGGCCAAGATGGACTTAAAATCTCGACCCTCCGTCGGTAGATCCAAGATGGACTTCGTGTCCACCTCGTTGTTCACTCCGGGGGAGAACTCGACCAACGGCGTGGCTGCTTCTACCGTGATCGTATCGGAGCGTTCGCCAAGCTGAAGCTTGAAATCCGCCCTTGTCTCCTGACCCACGGTAACCGTCACATTGCGCACGGTAGTCTTGAAACCTTGAGTGGTAACGGAAACTTTGTATACGCAGGCGGGCATGTCCGATAGCCGATATTCGCCAGCGGTTCCGGACGTCACGTTGCGGGTGAAATTCGTGTCCGGACAGACCGCCGAGACGGTGGCGCCCACAACCACGCCGCCGCTTTGGTCACTCACAGTCCCACTGATTTCACCGGTGATAATTTGCGCCGACAACGAGGAGGCAAAAAAAAGGAGAGCGACCGTGGATACAATAAAGATACCAATGCGCTGAGACCTTGACATATGCGCCCACCCCCAAAATAAAGCGGTTTGTGACCCAGTCACGGACAATTATCTTTTACCGGGATTCTATGCGGTTCGTGCTGTTTGTCAACAATAATTCCGAGCAGCCACGGCCCCTGAGCAAGGGTCATTGCTCATCCGTTGACTGCCGATGGAAAGGCAAGCGACTGCATAGGAAGAGCAGCTTTGAAGGGAACGTTAGCAAATCGAAATGATCGCCAAAGAATTTCGATATTCTTGTACTATCTTCGAGTACAGAAGTCCGGGCTGGTCTTGCAATTCAGGCACACTGAAAATGACTCTTTCTCATTTGCTCTTTTTCCGTCAAAGGTTCCTCCCGCTCTTCTCATTCCCCGCGCTTTTCCTCTTCACCGGCTTGACGGGGCTCGCGCAGGACAAAGCCCAGCCGCCGTTGCCTCATTCTGGACAAGAACCGCCGGCGGTCTTAAAGGTGACCACGCGCTTGGTTACTGTCGACGTTGTGGCCAGGGATCACAAAGGAAATCCGGTATCGGACCTCAAAGCCGACGAATTCCAGATTACGGAGCAGGTCTCATCGCGCAAGTCTTTGCAGAAAATAGCTTCCTTCCGCCTGCTTGATCGCTCACAGACAAAAGTTCCGGACGAGGAGAAAGAGGCGCTTCAGCTTCCTGTCGGCGTGCATACGAATATGGTAACCACGAAGCGCTTGTCCGCGCCGCCTACGATCCTTCTTGTCGACGGACTCAATACTGAAGCCGCATCGCAATTGCAAGTCCGCAAAAAAATGGTGCAGATGCTTGCTTCCGTACCCGGCGACGTTCCCCTCGCCGTATTTCTGCTGGGAAGGGAGTTGCGCCTGCTCCAAACTTTCACGACGGACACGAAGCTCCTAAAGGCCGCAGCGGAACGGGCCCTCACTCTGGAAGCCGTGAACCTGCAAACCAAGGATGCTCGCGATGACTCGTTGAGTCACTCATCTCTCCTCGAAGAGATGGCTGGCGCACAAGGTCAGAGTGACATTCCTGGTGGTCCTTCGGGCGTTCAGTCTGGCGGCCCAGGAAGTGCCGGTGGAGGAAACTCGAACGCTCTTTTGGCGATGCGCGCGCTGCAACTCCAGCGGTTCGAGAGAGAGCAGTATGCGGACTCCATGGATTTCCGCGTGAAAATCACGCTCGACGCCTTGCGTATGCTTGCCCGCCACGTCAGCGGGTATCCCGGAAGGAAAAACCTGATTTGGCTTTCTTCTGCATTTCCGCTGGCGATTTCCCCAGACGCGAACCTCACCATGGTTGCCCGGTTCAGCGGAATGCGCAATTATGGCGATGATTTAGCGGCCGTGGCGAGCGCACTGACGGACGCCCAAATTGCCATGTATCCCGTTGACCCGCGCGGCATTGAAACGCAGGCGCTCTTTGATCCTCAGTCTCAAGGGAAGGCTAACCCATTCTCAGAAGGTGCGACGTTACGCCGCGAAAGTGACGTCCGCTACTCGAACCAAACCTCCATGCAGGAACTGGCGTATCAAACCGGCGGCCAGGTTTGCCTCAACGACAATGATCTTTCCGAGTGCGTCAAAAGAGCCATCGACGATTCCTCTTCCTATTACGAGCTAACTTACTATCCCTCTGACACAAATTGGCACGGCGAATTTCGCCGTATTTCTGTTAAAACCACGCGGCCCGGCGTGCGCCTGTCTTTTCGCCAGGGGTATTTTGCGCGCGACTTTGATCCGACAATCACCGCCAAAGAACAGAACGATACGGATGCACACATATCTCAGGCTTCGTGCGGCGACTTCCTAAATGCCACTTCAATTCTAATGGAAGCTGCGGGTCTGCCGCCGGATCAGCCTGGGCAAGCAAAGTATTTCATCGTGATTGATCCCAATGCACTTTCGTTTAGTTCTCAAGAAGGCGGCGCACGAACTGTTCAATTAGAGCTCGCCACTTGCATGTTTGATGAGCGGGGACACGCCCTGCAGTATAACCGCCAGTCAATCACCCAGAAATTCTCGGAGTCCGAATATCAATCCCTCAAGACGCATGGCATCCCGCATTCGATTTCATTCGTGCCGAAACCAGAGACCTCGAGAGTGCGGCTGCTGGTTTGCGATGCGCGCACTGGCATGGTTGGCTCCGTGGACCTGCCTTATCCTGCGGAGTTCGTTTCAGCGGCGGTTGCCAATCCGCAAAAAGGCACTGCCGAAATCACAAGAACGGTCAACTCCTTTGTTTCTTCTCCCCCCGCTCCCCGCTCTATTAAGTTTCATGGCAAGAGTGGAAGCGAAGGAAAGCTGGAATGGAGCGCCGAGAAGCTCTTCTATTCTGGCGACATGCCCCCTCAAGCCAGTGCGGGTGCATTGTTTGATTCGTTATTCAAAAAAGCCTACAGCTGCCAAAGCGGAAGACTTCTTTCGATCACTGATAAGACAATCCCGGCCCCACAGCCGTTGCACTTCAATACCGACGATAACCACGGTGTCGAGGTCTTCCTGGATGGCCCTGCCGCGGTGAGATATTCCGGGGACATTCCCATCGACGAGAGTGCTAAACCTCTGTTTGAGGCCCTTCGTCTGCTTTACCAATGCAGGAATCAAGCTGCTGGGCAGAACTGAATGCTCAGAGCTGCTGCCCCCTGGGATACCCCTCCGGGTTAAGCAACAATTGAGCACACCCCTCCGGCTAGTCCGTTGACTCAAAACCAACTAGCTTCGAAAATGCCAAGGTGGGGATCGCGGGCGAAATAGCGTAGAAAATCGGTATGGCACAAGAACTCAACTCGGTCGAACAGGCCATCGCGCGAGCTCTTCGGGATAACCTCGAGCGCCTCAAGCGCACGTCGGACGAGCTGCATCACGCCGTCAACGACGTGATTTCCGCTTGCGCCAGCAATAAGCCCACGAATGCGCTTCCGCCTCTCCTTCGCGCGCAAACTTCGGCCGCTTCTCTCACCGCCGCGTTGGAAGTTCTGTCGAGATTTGTGGCTTTGTCGCTTCAGACCGGCCCTCGTTCGCCGCTGGAAGCGCAGATTACGGATTTGGTCGGCCGCGCCGCGCCCGAACCAGCTCCGGCGCGCCAACGCCCCGCGCCCGTCCCCCCAACGCCCATGGCCCGCGGCGCAGCGCCACGGGTCGAACCACCACCAGCACCCTCCTTTGAAGAGGAAGCTGAGATCGAATTGGTCGAGCCATCCGCTGGTGGAGACTTCGAGGAGGAGTTCGACGTCAACCGCTTGTCACCCGAAGAGCAGGAATTGCACCGCCGCGCCAATCGAGTTGCCAAGGTTTCGATGCAGGACATCAAGATGCTCCGCCCGGAACAAGTCCGCCTGGGCCGCGAGAATCGAGACATCTGCATCCGATTGAAAGACGACATTGAAAAGGCGCATCGGGAATACGATCGCCGCTTCAAACCCATCATGGACCACCCGGTGGATTATTTTTACCGCTGGTTGGTGGAAATCCTTGCCGATGGCGACCCTCACGCCCTCGGTGAATATCCTTACGCGACGCACGCACGTCATAACTAAATTAGGCACCAAAGCAATCGTTGGTTTGATGGCATGTGGAAGGATGCCGTATCATTACTTGTTCCCATGATTAGAGCGTTGACTGCTTTCATCCTTGTGCTGGTCTTCTCGGTGAGTAGCTCCCTCGGGCTACTCGCCCAAGCGCCGCAGCATAAGCACAAAAGGAAAAAACCGCCTGCGCCGCCCTGCCGCGACGGCTGCAAACCGGAAACTCCGGCGCCGCAGGTTCCCGTCGAAACGCCGGACGATGACGCCGCACAAAAAGAACTCACTGGTCTCGCTCGCGAGCTTCGCAATCGCGCTCCCGCCGCCTACGAAAAGCTTTCGGCCTTCGCTTCAAAAAACACCACAAACGTTTGGGGCGCGCGCGCCGCTTTGGCTCTCGGCTACGAAGATTTCTCCAACAAGCGAGTGCCGCAGGCGCTCGGCTGGTTGCTGAAAGCGCAAAACGACACGCTTCTCCGCGAGTACGCGTTGTACTGGACCGCGCAAGCACAACTAAACCTGGGCCGCAAAGCCGAAGCCTACAAAGATCTTCAGACTCTCCAGCACGACTTTCCCAACACTGCGCTCCGCGAGCAAATGTTGGAGTCTCTTGCTCCGACTGCGGTGCAGCTCGGTCATCCTCAGGAAGCCGTTGACGCGCTCAACGCCTACGCGGCGACTTCGTCCAAACCCGAGCTTCTTATCGAGCGGGCCCGCGCCTACCAGTCGGCTCATCAGCTTCCGCGTGCTGCCAAAGACTTCCAAACCATCTTCTACAAATTCCCGATGGCCGACGAGGCCAAGGCCGCTGGCGCCGCACTCACGCAGCTCGCGCATGCGCTAGGCAAGGAGTACTCCTATCCGGGCGTTGAAATGCAGGAGCAGCGCGCTCAGATTTTTTATGATGCGCACAAGTGGCGCGAAGCCCGCTCAGAATTTGAAAAACTGCTCACCATGCTCAAGGATCCGGCCAATCCCGTGCGTCAGCGTGCGCAGTTGCGCATAGCCGAATGCAGAGTGCAACCGAAAGGTTCACCCTCGCTAATCGCCTCGGTCAAGACTCCGGATCTCGATGTCGATGCCGAGCGCCTTTATGCTTTGTCGCAGGCCTATCGCACCGCCAAAAAAGAAACAGAAATGTTCAATGCGCTGAATACGCTCGCGCAAACTTATCCCGTCAGCAAATGGAACGAAGACGGCTTGATGGCAGCGGGGAATTATCATTGGGTTCAACTGGAACGCCAGAAAGCCGCAGAAGCTTACCAGCATGTGCTCGATTCTTTTCCCAACGGAAGGCACGCCTTCAATTGCGAATGGCGCATTGCCTGGGTCGCGTACCTCGACCGTAAGCCCGACGCCGACGATCGCCTAACGAATTTCTTATTGAAATATCCCACTTCGTCAAACGCTGTTGACGCGCTTTACTGGCTCGGTCGCGACGCAGAGCGCGCCGGAAATATTCCGCATGCGCGCAGCTTCTATAACAAGGCGGTCGAGCGCTTCCCCGAGACTTACTTTGGGATTGCAGCGGCTGCTCGACTCTCCAAGCTTGGCCCTGGCGAAGAAAACCCCGCGGAATTCCTAGAAAAGATTCCGCCCGCGCCTGCGCTTCGACCGTTCGATGAGCCGATTCCCGTCGCCGCCGAAGAACGCTGGGAGCGCGCGCAAGCTCTCCGTGCGATTGCGTTTGACTCCTCCGCCGAACAGGAATTGAAGAACGCCTACTTTGCCACTCCTTCACCGCGTTTTCTTCTGGAGGCGGCGCAAGCGGCCTTCGATCAAGGGCATTTTGGCGCGGGTATGGCCTACGGGCGCGCCATTGTTCCGAATGCGGACGCACGCAAATTCAGCGATGTTCCCGCCGAAGTTTGGAAGGCGCTTTTCCCGTTGCCCTACGAAGCGGCTCTCCGGCGCGAAGCCGCCAAGAATGGTTTTGATCCCATGTTTGCGGCAGGCCTGGTTCGCCAGGAGTCCACGTTCCAATCCGACGCTGTCTCGCACAAAAACGCCATTGGCCTCATGCAGGTGCTTCCCAAGACCGGCCGTCTCCTCGCCAGGCAAATCAAAGTCCACTACACGAAGAACAAGCTCTTCGAGCCCGATTACAACATCGAACTCGGCATGGTCTACATCTCCAATCTGGTGCAGCAATTCGGTTCGCCCGAAGCCGCCGCTGCCGCCTACAACGCCGGCGAAGACCGCATCTCCGCGTGGAAAGCCGAACGCAATTACGAAGAGATTCCCGAGCTCGTCGAATCCATTCCTTTCACCGAAACCCGCGAATACGTGCAAATCGTCTTGCGAAACGCCCAACTCTACCGGATGATTTATGGGCAGCCCAGCGTGGCCACCCAAGCGTCCACGGACCAGGCGCGCTAAAACCGGCTTAATGTTATTTTTAGTGTAGGGGCAAGGTATCGAAGATTCCAGGCGGCAGCCGGAACATCGTGCCATCGAATTTTGCGCGGAAGGTGAAATGAGCGCTCCCGATTCCACCATGGCCCAAATTTCTCGCCGCATGCTATCGGCGAAAGCCGAGCAGTTTACGGAATCCGTCATCCGCGAAATGACACGCCTGGCGATGAGGCACGGTGCAGTGAATCTCTCGCAAGGTTTCCCCGATTTTTCAGCTCCCGAAGAAATTAAGGAGGCTGCGCGCCAGGCCATCGCCGACGATATAAATCAATATGCAATTACTTGGGGCGCAAAGCCGTTGCGAGACGCTGTCGCCGAAAAATTCGCCCGCACCCAGGGCGTCCGCTACGATCCCGAACGCGAAATTACTGTCTGCTGCGGGTCCACCGAAGCGATGATGTCCGCCATGATGGCCATCATCAATCCTGGCGATGAAATTGTCGTCTTCGAACCGTTCTATGAAAACTACGGCCCCGATGCGATTTTGAGCGGCGCCAGCCCGCGGTTCGTCAAGCTGCGCGCCCCCGACTGGACCTTCGACGAAAAAGAACTCTCCGCGGCTTTTGGGCCGCACACCAAAGCCATCATTCTCAACACGCCGAACAATCCGACGGGCAAAGTTTTCACGCGCGCCGAACTCGAATTCATTCGCGATTTGTGCGTTCGTTGGAACGCCTATTGCGTCACCGACGAGATTTACGAGCACATTCTTTACGATGGGGCGAAGCACATTTCCATGGCCGCCATTGATGGCATGCGCGACCACACCATCGTTATCAACGGCTTGTCAAAAACCTACAGCGTTACCGGCTGGCGCGTGGGCTGGGTTCTCGCTCCTCCGGGGCCGACGCAGCCCATTCGCAAGGTCCACGATTTTCTGACCGTTGGCGCCGCCGCACCGCTTCAACAAGCCGGTTCCATCGCATTGCACTTCTCGCAGGGTTATTACGACAAACTCGCCGCGAGTTACGCAGCCAAGCGCGAACGCATCCTGAAAATTCTCGCCGCCGCCGGTTTCACAGTCTTCAAACCGCGCGGCGCTTACTACGTCATGACCGACATTTCGCGTTTTGCCGACCCCGACCCCGTCAAATTTCCCGCCGCGACGAAAGATGTTCGCTTCGCGAAATATCTCGTCGAAAAAATCGGCGTCGCCGTCGTCCCCGGTTCCAGCTTTTACAACGATCCGCGCGTCGGCGCCTCGCAAGTCCGCTTCACCTTCTGCAAAAAAGATGAAACCCTCTCCGCCGCCGAAGAGCGCCTCTCTAAGCTCCACGCATAGATTAGGTTGAATGAAATGCGCAAGCCGAAGATACAAAATTGCTCGGCAGCGGGAGAAGGACGGTGCCTGTGTCGTGACCGTTCCTGCCCTTCCTGGTTGCGTACCCAAGGCGAAACTCGTAAGCAGGCGCTAGGAACATCAAAGAAGCAACCAAACTCTACCTCGAAGATGTCCGGGCTGTGGCGTTACTCCAGTCACGAGTCACAAAATCACCCGTCACTCGCAGTCTGTGCTAGAATCCCGCCTCGAACGAAACTATGAACCTCACTCTTATCCCGGCGAATACGAAAATGGAATCGAATGGGGACGGCGCACCCTTCGATATTTCCTCGAGCGCCACGCGAACTTTCCTCTGCCTTCTCACCGTGGCCGACCAGCTTGAGCAGGAATCGCTGGACGTCTCCATTTACGGTTCTGCCGACGGCACAACTTGGACGCCCAAGCCGTTGCTGAAGCTGCCGCAGCAGTTTTATCGCGGCCACACGAAAATGGTTCTCGACGTTTCGTTGCGCCGCGAAATCAAATTCATTCGCGCGCGCTGGGAACTCAACCGTTGGGGCCGGGGCGCGCCTCTGCCGATGTTTGTCGCCGGATTAGAGGTGTCAGAAGTACCGCAAATGTCGCGCGAGACCCCCGGAAGAAGCGCCGTGGCCGCTCGATGAAAACGCGCTAGTGCTGCCTTTGGAGTTAAGATCGGGCCCCAAATTTCTGTGTAGCCAACAGAAGGGCGATTTAGATAAAAACTAGCTAAATCCCGCACTGACACTGGTTTGAAGGGGTTTTTAGGGGTAGGAGACTGACGGTCGGTTGCCCTGTGGTGGTTAGCCTCCTACCCCGCGAGTGGTCTTATTGGTATAGACGATTCCAGCCCTAAAATAGTTTCCTGAACCCTCTAAAATTCTTATCCCGGTGAACTTCGCCGTTTTACCCAGTTCCAAAAGGTTCCAAGGTTCACGTATTCCCGCCCCCGCGGTCAGAAAATGGGTGCAACCCTTTTGGGGTTGGACTTCCTCAAATTTTATCTTTGTGACCAATTTGCTCGAAGGCTCACGCTCCCGCAGGAACTGTATCCAAATACCGGGCCACCGCGGCCTTCCATCCAGGCTTCTGTTGAATGGCGGCTTGCAGCGCTTGCGCTGCCGCCGGTTCGCCGTGTGTTAAATAGGTCTGCTTTGGCGGGGCAGGGAATCCACCAAGCCAGCGGAGCAGTTCGCTCTTTCCCGCGTGAGCCGAAAATTGGCCCATCTCGACAATTTCCGCGCAAACCGGCACCGCTTGCCCAAAGAGATTCAGCGTTTTCGCGCCTTCTTGCAGCGCGCGCCCGCGCGTGCCTTCCGCTTGGAAGCCGGCCAGGATCACAGCATTCTTCGCATCCGGCAAGCGCTGCACAAGATGATGCAGCACGCGCCCGCCGCTGACCATTCCACTTGCGCTGATAATGATGCACGGCGTCTTTATGTTGTTGATAGCCTTGGACTCTTCGGCTGTGCGCGTCAAATGAAACTCGTGCACGTTGAGGGGATCGCCTTTGCCGTCGCTGCCTTCTTCGCGCGCAAATTCCAGGTCGTGATCTTCCTTGTGTTTGATGTACAGGTCCGTGGCGCTGAGAGCCATCGGACTGTCCACGTACACCGGAAGGCGCGGAATCCGTTGCTGGTCCTCGAGACGCCGCAGGTAGTACATGAACGTCTGCGTGCGGCCTATGGCAAACGCCGGAATCACAATGGAGCCGCCGCGTTTCACCACGCGGTTCACGATTTGGGCCAGCAGTCCTTCCGTGTCGCCGTCCTGATGCTCGCGGTCACCATACGTGGATTCGCAAATCAGAACGTCCGCGTTTGAGGGCGGTGTCGTTGGCTCCTTCAAAATGGGCTGGCTGTATCGCCCGACGTCCCCGGAAAACACCACTACAATTTTCTTTCCGCCCTCGCGGATGGTTAGTTCCAGGCTCGACGAGCCGAGAATGTGGCCAGCGTCAAACGATTCCACGTGAAACTCGGGGCTGATGTCGAAGCCGCCGCTCCGCGGCATGAACTTCAAGAGTTTCACCACTGGGTCCACGTCCTCGGGTCCGTAGAGCGCACGCGCTTCCTCGGGGTGGTTGTACTTCTTGCGTTTGGCGTGCTCTGCTTCTTCCTGCTGTAGGTGCGCGGAGTCCTTCAGGAGCAGTTCCGTCAGTTCGATGGTTGCCGGGTTGGCAAAAATCGGCCCGCGATAGCCGTCGCGCGCCAGAACCGGGAGCCAGCCGGTGTGGTCCAGGTGCGCATGCGTCAGCACGGCATAGTTGATCGTCTGGGGATCTACCGGCAAGGGCTTAAAGTTGCGCTCCTTCAGTTCGTTCGTGCCCTGGAAGAGGCCGCAATCAACGAGCAGCTTCTTGCCCGCTGCCTCCACGAGGTACTTCGATCCGGTAACGCATCCTGCCGCGCCTAGAAATGTGAGTTTTGCCATGGCCCTGCCATTCTACCGATTTCCCCGAGGGCGTCCACCTCGTCTTGCGGTCCTTCAAGTAAGCTGTTTTGTTGCGGATGGGGATCGGGGGAACGGGCAAAATCCCGCTGCGAAAAGTCGGCGCAACAGGCTCCCTCAACAAAGTTAGAAAGTCACAGAAGGTAGTAGCTCTTTCGCGAAAGGTTCGCGACGATAAAAGGTTCGCGACGACAACAAACCATGCGTTGGCTGTGATAAACTGGAGCATAGCTTCGGTGGGGCCGTGGCGCAGTTGGGAGCGCGCCTCGATGGCATCGAGGAGGTCGTGGGTTCGAATCCCATCGGCTCCACCAACTAACCCGTTTATTTAGTTCACCGATCCTTCAGTTTTCGGTCCACAACGGTCCAGAAACGCGGCTGCTCTTTCCACTGCCTCTCTGTGCGAACTGTCAATCAAATGCGCATAGTGGTCTAGGGTAACGCGAGAATCCGCGTGGCGGAGTTGTCTTTGTGCGACCTTCGGAGTCGCGCCCGTCTCGAAGAGAACTGTGGCGTGCATGTGCCGGAAGGCGTGGAAGCCTGCCCGCGGCATTTTCAGTGCATCGCACAGCGGCCATAGTCTCTTCTGAACGACTTTGCCGGAAGAAGTGTAGGGCCGGCCTGCTTTGTTCACGAAGAGAAGCCCCTCGCGACGATCGCCAATCACGTGCCGCAACATCTCCGAAAGATTCTCCGCAATCGGAATTGTGCTTTCGCTCCCCACGGACTTTGCCGTCTGAATCTTGCCATACCACGCGGTTTTTCTGACGTTCAAGACGCCGCGCGCCAGGTCAACATCTTCGACGGAAAGCCCAAGTATCTCGCCCGCCCGTAGGCCAGCATAGGCAGCAATCGCGAACATGGTACGCCAAGGGTCTTGTGCCAGTTCGAGAATGGCCTTTGCCTGTTGTGGTGTGAAAGCCCTCGCCTGCTGTTTCACTTGCCTTTCGGGAAGTACCAGTCGACTGATGCTGACACCCTCGCAGATGTAGCCCCAGTTTTTCGCCGTGTTCAGCATCGAGGAAAGTGTCCCGACGACATTGACCACGGTTTTGCGAGAAACTCTTTCGGCGAGATACCCTACAAACATTTGCTGGTTTTCTACTCCTAAATCATCAAGCCTCAATTTTCCCAGTCGAGGAATGATGTAAGCCCCGAGGTGCGACTCTGCGGCTTTCTTCGTAGAGGGTTTTCGTTGAGAGAGCACTTGCTCTTTCCAACGCTCCGCGAACTCAGCAACAGTCGCCACGCGTGAAGGACGATAGCCGGGATCATTGATTCGGAAGAGCAGCCGGTCCAGAGCTCGCTCCGCTAGTCGTTGAGTGGGATACTCCTTTTTACCTCCCAGCAACACGTTGCGCCTGATTCGCTTTCTCTTCCCATCGTCCCCGATTACGTCCTCGCGGTATCGCCCATACCACATGGGCGTTTTCCCGCACAAATACACGCTCCCCCGCTGGAAGCGCTTACGAGCCATCGAGCCTCCTTTGCCCGACGACTCTATTGGCCGCAGCAAGTCTACATCGCAGATTGGAGCTAATGCACCCATGTGTTTCTAGTGCTGCGGAAAACTCCTTTTGGGCGAGGAGACGATCTGTAGCGCGGTCGCCATTTGATGGGCTGGGGGACCGGCAAGACCAGCGGATGAGGGGTAGTGCGAGAGACGCGGTTTTTGCACTTGCAAGTGCTTTGTTTCCGTAATGCTGCGAGATGGTTTTCCGTTACGCCGGACTCTTTCTCGAAACGCTTTTTGTCTTTTTAAGTTTTGGAGTCTCTCAGCCTGTCGCCTTGCGGCCTCAGTTTTGTATTTTAGTGGCCGCCCGCCCTTGCGGATTCGTTGTTGTGGGCTATCGCCCCGGCATAAGCGGCTGCACCATTCGCCGAATTCTCCCTGGCGCGTGAAACGCACGGGCCCCAGAATCACACTGCACTTGTCACAGACAGATTTCGCGTAGGCACCGTACTTTTCGAATAGACCGCGGCTCTGCTGAAAGCTCAAATGCATAGCGCCTCACAGCGAAGAACTTGCCGGGGTAGCGCCTTGGTCTGCTTCATACGTTCATTCCCAGCTTGCGAAACTGCTCGCGGTGAGGCTCGCCTTTCGGACACGGGCAGATCGTGCCGTTTGCGAAATAGCCACCGACGCAAGGGCACCGTCCGTCGCTGTCCTGCTCTTCTCCCGGTTCGCGGATGGTGAATCGTCGACCCACAATCTCTTTTTTCCTGAGTAAGAGCACCTTGGGGTAGCCGATTCCGTTGTGCTGAAGCTCCCGAAGCATCCGCTCGATGAAATTAACTACTCCCCATCGCGTCAGCGGCCTGCCTTCTTCCTGCCAGCGCTTTTCGCAGTAGGCCATCGCCCGCAAATCCTGAGGCTGGAGATAGTGCTCTTTGATTTGGAGGGCCTCGGTCAAAGTCATCGGTCACATAACCCTTTCAGGCTTTTGGCCAAGTGTTTCCGAAACCGAGTGATCTTGAGTGGGGTAAAGATGACTTCTCTCTTCTTCTGGGGTTACGGATGACTTTACTGGGGTAAAGATAGCGGGCTTGTTTTCGGGCGCCTGAGTATCAGTCTGTCGAGCCGATGGACTGAAAGTCAGACCATCGGAGACAACGTATTTGAGGCAGTGAATCCAGCGTTTCGACAACAAATTCCTTTTGATCTGCCTGCTTCGCCGGATGAAGCCCGCACGTTCAAGCTCGCGCAGAAGTTTTTTCACAAGGTCTCGACCGTAGCCCGTTTCCAATTGCAGCCGGGCATTGCCTACAAAAGTCAGCCCTGTTCGGTACTCCGCGAACGTCACAAGTGTTGCGTATAGCCCTTTGGCATCGTGGGAGAGATCCGTCGCGCGACGCCAGAATCTGTCCGGGAAACGGACTTCGTGATCCCGCTTCATTTGCACACAGACCCCTCTTCCTTCGCGGGGACTGTGTTCCGTTCGATGAATTGTGCGATTGCATCGGCGGGGATACGCACGGCCCGCCCACAGCGGACGCACGGGAGCCGCCTTTGGTAAAGCCAATTGCGGATCGTCGCGACCTTGAGACTGAGCAAGTTCGCTGCTTGTTTAACAGTGAGCAGTTGACTCATTCTGAGTGCAACTGTGCATTGCGCGCGTTGGGAGAGTCTATCGGAAGGTCTCGGAATGTTTGGGAGAGTTCGGAGTTTTGGAGCGAGCGACTATGCCGGCATGTCCTCGGCACCGACACCGAGCGCGCGTGCGAGTTTTCCGATGGTTGACTGATACGGCTTGGCCCTGCCGTTCAGATAATTGTCAGCCGTATGCCAGTCCACGCCTGCTTCCTTCGCCCAGTCGTGAACAGAGAAATCTTTCTTGGCGAGTAGGGTCATCAGGACGGTCTTGCGTGTTGTGCTCCCAGTTTCGGCGGGGTTGCTCTCCACGCTTTGCGCTGTTTTGCCGTGCTTCGGAGGGCTGTCCGCTAAGAGCAGTTCTTCATATTGCGCCCACTCCGGCGACGATTTTAAATGGCGCTTCACGTCGCCTGAAATGGAACCGTCCCAGTTGCTTATCCAATGCTGGTAAAGGCCGGGGAATTTGTCGGAAACAACCGTGATGGTAAGCTTGCGGAGAAATTCGTCGGCTTCTCGCTGAACGCGGTCAAGAGTCCAGCCGTGCTCGCTCCGAAGGACGCATGCTTCTTTGGCGAAGGCAAGGAATATCCGCATGATGCATCGGATGGCTAGCTCCTGGTCGTTGAAGTCGTAAGCGCTGGCCGGGAGCAACTCTTTGGAAGCGCGAATTTTCTCTTTCTCAATCCTGTCTCGCGCTTCGGGCGAAAGGTGGTCAGGATACTTCAGAGGCTTCAATCCGCCAGCCGATGAAGGCTTGGCCGCCATGTGCTCAAGTGTCCGCGCTTCGATCTCGTAGCGGTGTTCATCTCTGCTTTGAGCTTTTCAAACTCTCTCGCCAGGTGCTGTTGTGCAGGTTGCTGCTCTTGGGTGCCACCAGTTCGTGTTGCGGAACTTGTGATGTTAAAGCTGACCGCGGAATGACGCCCCCCAATTAGGTCGATGGCTGCTGGCAGTAAAACATCGCGCACAAACTGAGGCGTGACCGCTTCGCCTTGGACCTGCCAGACTTCACGGGCAGCGTGGTCAACGGCTTCCAGCCATTCGTGCAAGAGCACAAGTTGACCGTCCACCGTATTCAGGAGAATCGAGCCGCCCGTTTTCCGAGACCGCGCGATTCGGTCACAGGCTACGCTTTTCGTCTGCATCTGGTGGGTTAGCTCCGACACCTTGAGCGTGAATAACTGCCGGTCAAACCTCTGGCTGGGTCTGTCCATCGCCACCTCCCGCGTGGCATCCCGGTCTTGTGAAGTGAGCGCGGCAGGCAGGACGGGATGTTCCTGCTCTTCGGCGGCCAACCTAGCCGCGCACGCTGATTCTACCACTTCAGGCTTGACAAATAAACCGAAACTGTTTAGGATAAATGCATGAATCGGACAGACCTAAAGAAGTTCACTAGCTGGCTTGGGAAGCGCAGCTACGCGGCGCGAGTAGAACGGCTCGGTATCGAGCGAATCCGCAAGATTGCGCGGGAGAACGGAACGAAAGGCGGCCGACCGCCAAAGAAGGAATCCTAGAAAAAGCGGGACGCACCGGTGCTACCAACACCGGCACGCCCCTAACCTAATTGCACAACGGAGGTGCAACGTGGCTGCTCACAGCATAACCCGCACAGCTCTATACGCGAGAATCAGTACATCGAACAACGGCCAATCCCCTGAAATGCAGTTGCGCGAACTGCGCGAGTACTGCGAACGGCGCGGCTGGGCGGTCGCCGGAGAATACGTTGATACGGGAATCTCCGGCGCGAAGGATCGGCGGCCCGAGCTGGACCGGCTCATGGCCGACGCCCACAGGCGCCGCTTTGACGTAGTGGCGGTCTGGAAGTTTGACCGCTTTGCGCGGTCAGTCTCCCATTTGCTGAGGGCGCTCGACACCTTCCGCGTCTTGGGCATTGAGTTTGTCAGCCTGTCGGAATCGCTGGACACGGTGACGCCAGCGGGCCGCATGGTGTTCACGGTCCTGGGCGCTGTGGCAGAGCTTGAGCGGTCACTCATCGCAGAGCGTGTACGAGCGGGGTTGCGGAACGCCAAGGCGAAGGGAAAGCGTCTCGGAAGGCCTCGTGTCGCGGTGGATCGGGCTCTAATCGCCCAATTACGTTCCTCTGGCCTCTCCTGGCCGAAGATCGCCCGCCAGTTGGGCGTGAGTGTTGGCACTGTCTACGCTGCTGGTGAGTCGGCTCGCCGGACCATCCGTTGCTAGCACTCAAGTTTCCGATAACCCGACTTCTCAGGCACTTGAACGCTTAGGGCCCGGAACATTCCGCCCCGAATGGTGTCAATATTCCTGCATGAAGACCGGGTTGCTCTTTCTTGCAGCGTTCACCATGTGTTTCGTTGCGCTCGTTATGGCCTACTG
>DATEGO010000144.1:0-36653 GCA_035280065.1 Candidatus Acidiferrum sp. | reverse complement strand
GGGTTACCATAGAAAACCAGATCAGTTCCGGAATAAATTCCTCGGTACACAACACGGCTATACTGGGGGACGTTGCTTCACCAATTCCTTGGATCACCAACGAAGTAATTTGTCTTGCCGGGCAGTTTGCCATCCCCCTCCACCCTGGTACGAGCGGACGCTCCCACAAAACGAACATGCACAATTCCGGGTGGCGCCGGCTGGGTTGCTTGAGGGCTCGATGTCCCGCGAATCAGGTGGCTACCAGGCCTAGCTCCCATCACGACGACCGCTTGATTCGAGGTGAGGAAGAGATTGTACCCATTCGCTCGCGACGCGAATTTCACCTGCCGGTCAAATTGGCCCAAATTAGGCTCAAACGTGACTGGAGTTGTTGTGAGGCTTTCTACAAGCCGCCCGGAGGTATTGACCGAACCAGCGTGGTAAGCGCTCGAGTTGCGATGGGAGCTACGGACAGCGGTGAAGGTGAGAAGTGCTAAGGCGGTCAGGTAGATCAGGACGGATGTTCTCTTTCCAATGAATCGACAGGAAACCAGGCAGTTTCTCCAGTTGAGCACAGGGCTGCTACTCCAGCGTGAATTTAGCCACGAGACCTATACTTGCGGACGTGAACTGACCGAAAGTACCGGTCACGTATATGGCGCTGCCCGCTCCTGCGGCAGCTTGAATACCGTCGCTATTGCCGACAGCTAGGTTATCTCGGAAGGTCCAGAGAACTTTGCCGTCTGGAGCGAGCCCTGCGAAAAATGCCTCTGTGCTGACGGGGCTTGGGGCATCTAATTTCGGAGCCTGGCCAGCTAGCACTATTCCGCCAAATGCCGACGTGTTAAGGACGACATCCGCCGCAAAATTCACCGGAAGGGAACTGCCCGTGTCCACTTTGACCGGCCAGGGTGAAATCGTCTGGCCATCCATTTCCGCCAACTTGGTGACGAACATGTCGTTTGCTCTAAGGCTCGGCCATTGAGTGCCGCTGACGTAGACGACTGTCGTTTCGTTCTCCATTGTTACGGCGACGCTGAGGCCCTGAACCCCAGCAAGCTCGTCGTCGGCGCGATTCCAGACCGTATTACCAGTCGCAATATCGATATCGGTCACAAAACCGCTGCGAAACTGCGCCGTTGAAAAATCGACATAATCTCCTACGGCGAGAAGGTGGTTATTCACGCCGACGGCAATCCGGCGTATAGATCCCAATCTCGTCCCGGTGATGGTAATCGGCGTCTGATTGCAGTCAATGGCGCCAGCCAAGTCCCCCACAAGTAGGGAAGAACCGCTCACGTAGTAGATCCGCGCACTGTCCCGAGCCATGGCCGTGAAGGTTCCAATCGGACATTGGACGACGCTATTGGTCTGCCCGGTCTGAGGGTTTAATGTGACGGCGATGGCGTTGGCCCCCACCGAACCACCGATGACAGCGGAACTAGCAACCGCAGCTGACTCAAACAGCGAGTTGGTGGTGCCCATGTCTACGCTACCCAAGAAATCGGCGCTTTGGCCCGCATCGTGAAATGCGAATGCGACTCCGACATTTCCATCATTAGCCGAGTTCATTCTGTAACCGACAGCTAGAAGTGAAACGCCATCTGTAGCCACTCCGACCAGATTGCCTCCTGTACCCAGTGAGACCGTCTGGAGCCAAGTTAGGGTGGGCAGTGCTGGCGGTGTTGGCGGAACGGCGGTGACTACTACGTTGGCACTACCAGAAATGCCATCGGCGGAAGCGCTCACAACCATGGTTCCAGGACTACCCGGCGCGACCACGGTCGCAGTTGTTCCACTATCAATGATAGTGCCAGCGGACACCGACCACATCAATGCACTGCGACAGGCGTCCAGGATACTGCAAGTGATTGCGGCACTACAGGTTGTACTCTCGCTAGTTTGGACGGAAGCCGGCGAACAGCTCACAAAGATGGCTGTGACTCGGGGCGACGGCGGTGGCGTCTGGAACTGCGCCGATGAGCCCTGAGCGCATCCACATCCGAATACGAGCACTGCCAACACCGCAAGAAGCAGCAGTCGGCGCGATTGCAACTGGCCGACAACGAGGCGAGAGTCACCGTGGCACTTGCTTATGTCCTCTTTGCTGCTCAGTATGCACCTCTCTGTGCATCCACAGCGATGCGGTGCGGGTCGCTTGCGGGCCGGCCGAGTACAGCTATGGGCTCAAAGCCTGCAGCCTAATCTGGCCGCCTGCGACCCAGCCGGTTGAGCTTCGAGCTCGCATAAGTAGTTGTCGAAGCGCCCAGCGAACGGGGCGCGATCGAAATGGTCTCAGGACCACCATCCATTTCCGGAACCCCGGCCACATCTTTCCCTGTTCCGACAAGCCGAAATTAAGGAGGCCTAACGCGATGCTACGCTTCGTGGGTTGTGATGTCCACAAACGAACAGCGGTGTCAGCGGTGTTCACCACTTTGCTGGAAGATGGGGCGCTGTTCGCGACGTACACGGTCCCCGGCACTCGAGAAGCCTTGCAGGCTTTCGCACAGCGGCAACTGGGTGCGGAAGATCGTCCGGCGATGGAAGCGACCAGCAACACCTGGGCGGTGGCCGGGGTGTTGCGGCCGTTCGTGACAGCGTTATTGGAAATCCTTTGCGCGTGCGAGCCATTGCCGAAGCCAAGATTAAAACGGACAAGGTAGATTCGCGAGTGCTCGCGGAGCTGCTCCGCTGCGATTATCTGCCAGAGGTGTCGGAACCGGATCAGGAAACGCAGCGTTTGCGGCGGCTGACACATCGCCGGGCCGCGTTCGTGCGCGACCGCACGCGTTTGAAGAACCGCTTGCAATCGATTCTGCACCACACGCGGGTGCCGCTGCCGGAGTACGACTTGTTCAGCAAAAGAGGAATCACCTGGCTTAAGGGAACTGCCGCTCAGCGAGGAAGAAGCGCTGGCGCTACCGCGACTTCCGTTTGCGGGAACATGGCGCAAACCTGCCGGCAGCGATTGGATGGGTAACGCGGTTTGCCAATGGCAAGAAGCGGGCGGCGTATCTGGGGCTGAATCCTTGACCGCACCAGTCGCGACCACATTGCTATCACGGAAAAATCCCCAAACAAGGCAATGCGCATCGCGCGTTGGCTGCTGGTGCGGGCGGCGCAGCATTTGGGGCAGGATCGCGGCCCGCTGGGATAAACCATGCGCAGGATCATCCGGAGAAAAAACCGCAGCGTCGCGGTGGTGGCCTGCGCCAGAAAGCTGGCGGTGCTGCAGTGGCACGTGCTGAGTTCGCGCGAACCGTTTCGCTGCGCACCAGTGAGGCGTTTACAGACCAAGTATGCGCGGCTGCGCGTGCGGGCTACGGTGCAACGCCGAACAGGGGGAGCGGCCAAAGGCACGCGGCGGTCGGCGCAGTACGGACACGGACGGACGCGGGCGGTACCTTCGCTCCCACAAGTGCCGAAGGGAAATGGCTTGCCAGAGGGCGTCCCGCTCGCCAAGGGAGAAAGAGTCATGCCGCATGCTTCGCGGCCGCTTGCAGCATGTGCGTTAGACTCGTCAATGGACTTAATGTCGACCCTCGATTCTCGGAACTGCGCACGGAGCAATCAAAATCAGATTCCCACTGATGAGTCCGCCTCTACTCGCATCCACCTGTTATTACCAACAGGTTGCACTTGCTCCCTCAATTGGCACGCTGCCGTTCGTTAGTTCTATTATCACTATCTACATCCCATAATCTCCGAGATTCCCGAAGGAATATCTCTTGTCTTAGTAATGCTCCCGAGTTCATAGTCCCGAATTCATTGAAGCACTGAAGCATTTGCTTGACAGGTGTTGCAAGCCTGAACTATCGTCCACCTCAACTCGCGGAACGGCCACGGCGCGAAGCTATCTAGGCCGGCTCATCAAGTACACGACTCCATGCCAATCCGTACAAGCAATCCAGGCGCTGAATCCGGTTCAGGGAAAACCGAGCGAGCAGTGTTGGATTTGAGAGTAATGGTTCGCCGGTACTAAGAATACTGCTCCGATTGGCCAATTGCACCTGCTTGAAATCCTGGGGTAAAAGGTGGCTGGTCGCGTTCAGTCAGATCCACCGTTCGAGAGAGGAGTTCCTTTGGGCACAAGACGCCGGTCATTATTCGCACAAGCTGTCTTTCTTGCAGTTGTTCTTACCCCCAGTTTGCTGAATTCCGGCTGTACCGGAGCCGGTGTTACGGTGGAGGAGCCCAATGCTGAATTAACATCAGCACCTTGGACTATTAAGGCGGAGAACGCAAAGCCCGGCACTACCAGGTGGCAACTAACGAATGCCGCAAGGGGCCGTGAGATCGAAGGGTTCGCTTCAGCGACCAGCGTCAATCGTGGTGAGGATATCAGCATTTTTGTCAATACAACCGACCGGGTTTATTTAATGGAGTTCTTCCGATTGGGCTGGTATGGCGGGCAGGGTGGCAGGGAGGTGCAACCTGCTGTTGTCCTAGAGGGGATAAAACAGGCGATGCCTTTGCCTGATCCGGAAACTCACCTCCTAGAGTGTCAATGGCACGATCCGTATGTGCTTCACATCCCGAATTCATCGGATCCAACCGAGTGGGCCAGCGGAGTCTACCTAGTGAAGCTTACGGGCGTACAGAGCGGAAAGCAAAGCTATGTCATTTTCCTCGTGCGTGACGACGAGCGGGTATCAGACTTGCTGTATCAGTCGAGCGTGACAACTTTTGCGGCTTACAATAATTGGGGTGGCTGGTCACTCTATACTCACCCGCGCGCCTACATGGTTTCGTTCAATCGGCCTTACGCACGGGACTTCGGCGCGGGTGACTTTTTTCGCTGGGAGTACAACATGGTGAGGTTCCTAGAGCGGGAAGGCTACGATGTGACTTATGCGACTAATATAGACACCCATGCCCGTGGCCGGCTGCTCATGTCCCATAAAGGGTTCCTTTCAGTAGGTCATGATGAGTACTGGTCCTGGGAGATGCGGAACAACGTGGAGGCAGCGCGGGACTCCGGCATTGGCTTGGGTTTCTTCGGCGCTGACGCGTCCTATTGGCAGATCCGCTTGCAGCCAAGCGCCCTCTCGACGGCGTCAAATCGGACCATCGTCTGCTACAAGAGTGTGTTGCTTGATCCTCTGGCCACTGACCAGAACCCTGACAATCAGAGACGAACCACAACGCTATTTCGGGACCCACCGGTGAACCGGCCGGAAGATTCCATGGTTGGGATTATGTTTGAGAGTACATTTGCTCAGAACTATGACGTCGTCGTTACTGATGCTACGAGTTGGGTCTTCGAGAACACCGGATTGAGGGATGGCGATCATCTGCCAGGCCTTTTGGGTGATGAAAACGATCGACTGTTTGGGAATGCCCCTCCATCAACAGCGGTGATAGCGCATTCTATTTATCAAGATGTTTTTGGACAAAACCGATATGCCGATATCGCGACTTACACCGCGCCAAGCGGCGGCACTGTTTTTGCCACTGGATCCATGCGATGGAATTGGGGCCTTGACGATTTCACGACGCGTTGGCACGCAGTTTTGACTAATGCCGCCGCGCAACAGGCAACGCGCAATGTCCTAAGGAAACTCGGTGCCACGGACCCGGCATCCATATCACCGCCATCGGATTCCGATTGGGGGGCCAACCAATCTCCAAAGTGAGCACACAAGATTAAACAGGTGCTTCATCATTTCAGCTCATTCCACAGGAGCCAAGAAAGCGGTCAAAGGGATCTCTGCGGCGATAAGCCCAAGCCGGAATCTCAGTCGAAGTGAGATAGCTTAGCAGCTTAGCTAGACGTTAGAAGTTAGGAAGTTAGAAATGGCTTGCTCAAAGATGCAATGATCAAAGGCCTGACGGGCTGAGGGCGCCACTTGGTGTAAGGGGAGCGCCAAAAGAGCGCCTGCTGGTGATCACATTAACCGCAAAAAGATAGGGCGCGGGACACGAGGGTTGTGCTAAGCGGGAATTCGTGAACAGAAGTCCGCAAATCCGGCCTTCCAAGTCAGAGACTGGGCCTACGTCACGACCGGATAGTCTGCGGCTGTCCAAACTTCACAGAGATCCAGAAGCGTCGTTTTAGGGAACAAGTCGTGGAGTAGCGGATGGTCAGTCGCTAGCGGCAGCTTTTTTGACTCGATTTCCAACCCGTGTGTCACCGGTATCTGACGCTTGTGGAATTTCTAGATAAGAATATCCAGGCACAATTTCCTTGATTTTGGCACGAATTGGCGCGGCGCCATCGATGTTCATGGAAGCACGAAGCTCTTCCAATTGAGAGTACAATTTTGACCAGTCTTTCAGGGTTCCACTTGTCCGTTTGATCCTTTCACAGGCCGTAGGAATAACCTTCTCATGTTCGTAGAATAGCTCCTCTTTGAGTTTTTCCCCTTCACGAAGCCCGGTGAAACGAATTTCCACATCGTGTTCGGATTTGCCAGAAAGGCGGATAAGAGTGCGAGCCAAGTCCAGGATCTTCACTGGCTCTCCCATGTCCAAGACCAGAATGTCGCCATGCTTCCCAATCGCGAAGGCTTGTAGGACCAAGGCAATCGCTTCTCGAGTCATCATAAAGAACCGCTTGATCTCAGGGTGAGTGACGGTCAGAGGCTCATGACTTTGCAGCTGCTGCTTCAGCACAGGGATCACACTTCCGCTGGATCCCAAGACATTGCCGAATCGTACAGACACGCAGCGCATTCCGTTTGGCGGGCGGGACGAGAGGATTAGCTCACAGATTCGCTTGGTTGCGCCCATTACATTCGTGGGATTGACCGCTTTGTCTGAAGAAATCAGGACAAAATTCTTGCAGCCAGCCGCATCAGCAAGGTCCAGCAAACCCAGCAACCCTAACACGTTGTTCTTAACTGCCTCTTGGACGTTGCACTCCATCATAGGTACATGTTTGTACGCGGCGGCGTGGAAGATAACGTCCGGTCGGAATTCCGACAGAACATATCGGATTCGCTCGCCATCTGTTATATCGGCAACGCGGAAGGCAAGCTGGACACCATTTGCGTGCCTATCAAGGTCCAATCTGAGGAAAAACAGTCCAGTTTCGCTTTGGTCTAAACAGAGGAGCCGAGCCGGGCTGTAATCCATTATTTGGCGGCAGAGTTCCGACCCGATCGAGCCAGCCGCCCCAGTCACAACTATCGTTCTCCCAGCAATCTCTTTGCGAACAGATTCCAAATCGATCTGAATAGGCTCACGACCAAGTAGATCTTCCAGACTAACTTCGCGAAGCTGACGTACTATCACCTGACCGGCGATTATGTCCTTAAGTGCAGGAACGGTACGGAATTTCACTCTCGCTTTTTCGCAGATTTCAACGAACCTACGCATTTGCTGGCCCGTTGCAGACGGCACGGCGATCAACACTTCGTCTATACCTTCAGAAGACACTAACGGTGGCAGTTGGTCCACAGTACCAAGCACAGTGACACCGTTAATCCGGATGCGTAATTTGGAGCGGTCATCGTCTAGACATCCGACAGGTGAATAACCGCTTCCTGACCGGCGCATTTCTCTAATGATTGTTTGAGCCGCGGACCCAGCCCCAATCACGATGACTTTCTTGCATGGGGAAAGATTCTCGCGGACCGATTCCGCAACGACCCGCGAGAGGAGACGAACGCCGACTAGCAATCCTGCCGTGAATAACGCTTCCAATACGTAGATGGTTCGGGGAAAGGATGTCAGCCTTAACACATAGTGGATACCAACGAAGAATACTGCCGAACCCGCCATGACAGCTTTCAAGATATCCGCTGCTTCGCTTATTCCGGCATACTTCCACCACCCGCGGTGCAACTTGAAACAGGTCATAGCAATGACCCTTACCACGACCAGAATTGGCATCGCGATAAGCAAAGTTCGGGAATAGGGTAGGCTGAAATCAAAACGCAATAGCCAAGCCAGGACCACGGAACAAATAACAAGCCAAGCTTGGAAAATCGCGATGAACCAAGGACGACGTTGCAACAACAATGATGGCATTTTCTCAGTATTCATAGGTCTTTGCAGTGACACCACAACACAGTTCCACTGGGAAGTAGCGACACATCAAATTTTGACCTTCGATTCGGTTCAGACCTGAGTCCCCAGGGCCCTTCGTCACGGTGAGGCGAAGCCCAAGAAGCAATCTCCCGAGTCTCGTGAATTCAACCAGCGTTACAGAATTTTCGTTTTCGGTTTGCTCGACCGGGACCGGGACGTTCCATTAGTCAAGAAGATCCGTGATTATCGTCCAGCGGCGACATTTGCTGTAGTCAGGGCTCGCTGCCGAGAAAAAAACTCACGAATACAGTCGGTGGTCATAGCCACATCTTCGGGAGTCGTTTCAGCACTCATCGGTAACGAAATCACTTCCTTGCAAAGGCGTTCAGTTTCGGGGAGGTTAGGCCTTTCGAGTGATAGCCCTTGGTGTTCCCACATTGCCTTGGGCCAATGAACCAAGGTCTCTACGCCTTCATTCCGAAGGTGCCTCCTCAGTTCGTCGCGGTGTTTCGTGCGGATGACGTAGTTCTGATAGCAGTCCAAATAGCGGTCATCTGCGAAATGCGGTACATGGAGTTCGGCGATGCCTTCGAGGCTGCGCCGATAGAGCTCTGCGGTTGCGCGCCGATGCTGGATCCAAGAGGGCAAGTGCCGCAGCTTCACGTCGAGTACGGCAGCCTGAACATTGTCAAGCAACGCCGTGTAGCCGTGACAGTGGTACTCGCCAGTCTCGCGTTCTTCTCCGTTGTATCGAAAGAGCGTCGCCATGCGAGCCACTTCGGGATCGTTTGTCGCCACCGCGCCGCCGTCGCCAAAGCCTCCCAGGATTTTGAATGGATAGAAGCTGAAGCAGCCTGCCAGACCGAACGATCCCGCCCGTTGCCGTTCGAATTTAGCTCCGAGAGCTTGCGCCGCATCTTCTATCACCGCCAGACCGTGCTTAGTCGCGATAGCCATGATGCGATCCATCTCGCAAACGCGACCATTCAGGTGCACGGGAAGAATGGCCTTTGTACGCGGTGTAATCGCCCCTTCGAGCTTGGCGGGATCGAGGTTGTAATCCTGTCGAACATCCACGAGGACCGGCTTGGCTCCCGTATGAATGATCGCCGATACAGTGGCCACGAAAGTGTGTGCAACCGTGATGACTTCGTCGCCGGGCCCGATACCTGCCGCAAGCAGCGAAAAATGGAGTGCGTGATAGCCGCTGTTCACGCCGACCGCGTACTTCACTCCGACGAATTCAGCGAGATGCCGCTCAAAGTCCTTCAATTGGCGGCGGTTGATGAGATCGCCATTGCCAAGGCAATCCAAAATCGCCGAATCGATGTCCGCCTTCAATCTTCGGTAATGTGCTTTTGCATCAACGAAGCGGACGCGGTAGTCCATCTTTTCTCCCTTTGCTGCAGAATTTGTAATGCGGCCGAAACAATCTCGCCGGCGCTCACGTAGTACGCTGCCTCCAGCGGGGCGCTAGTCGGTGCGGGAACGTCGGGGAGACAGACTCGGGCGACCGGGGCCAAGAGATTCTCGAAAGCTTCTTCTGCTACGGAAGCCGCGATCTCCGCGGCGACGCCGCACGTCTTCCACGCCGCGTCTGCGATCACCAGACGCCCCGTCTTTCGAACCGATTGCACGACCGATGTCTTATCCCACGGCGAAATTGACCGCAGATCGATAACCTCGGCGTCAACGCCTCGATCCTCGAGCATGTGCCCCGCCTGAACGGCCTGCGCTGCCATGTATGAGGTCCCGACGATCGTCACGTCCGTGCCGGATCGCCGCACAGCCGCACGACCGATTGGGACATCGTAGACATCCTGCGGGACAACGTCGCTCTGGTCGTAAAGCCAACGGTCGTCGATGTACATCACCGGATTGCCGTCTCTGATGGCGGCAATCAAAAGACCCTTCGCATCGTATGCCGTGCTGGGCATAACCACTTTGACTCCCGGAATATGCATAAACATCGCCTGAAGAGCCTGCGAGTGCTGAGCGCCTTGTTCTCCTCCGCGATTAATGGAGGCACGTATGACTATGGGAACGTTTATCTGGCCGGCGAAAATGTAAGACCAATTGGCGGCTTGATTTACAATCGGGTCAACAGCAAGCAGCATGAAGTCCATTCGCGGATGAAACACAATGGGCCGCATTCCCGCCAGAGCGGCGCCAACGGCCGCGGCCGTCGTGGCGTTTTCTGACACAGGAGAATCAATGATGCGGTCGCGGCCAAACTCTTTGTCCAGGTCGTTGAGACTTGTTCCCGCGTACCAGGGACTCCATACACCTTGACCAATCACGAATACCCGCGGGTCACACGCCAGCAACTGAGCAAATCCTTCGCGCATAGCCTGGGCGTAGCTAAGCGTGCGCATGTCGAGTGTCTCCTGACTGCACAAACAGGTGGCGTTCCAACTCGCTTGCAGGGGGGAACGGGCATTCCCGTGCCCAACGGATTGCTGCGTGAACTTCCACATGCACGTTCCGTTGCATCTCCTCCAGCTCTGAGTTCTGCATGCCCCTCTCAAGCAACTGCAAGCGCAGCCGGGCAAGAGGGTCTTTCGGTAACCAGTCTTTGAGTTCGTCCTTACGCTTCACACCAACGTCCATGTCCATCGAAGGCCCGACATGCCCTCTCCACCGGTATGTGCGGCACTCTAGCAGGGTCGGTCCTTCGCGGTTCCGCGCCCGCCTCACCGCATCCATCGATGCCCAATACACGGCTACGGCGTCGTTTCCATCTACGACGATTCCAGGAATTCCATGCGCCTCGCCGGAGTTGTGGATGTTGTCTTTCGCTCTGCGTTCGGTGATGTGCATGTGGCTGGAGTAGAAATTGTTTTCACAGACGAAAATAACTGGCAGTTTCCGCACGCCGGCGAGATTCAAGGATTCGTGAAAGTGCCCCTCCTCTGTCGCTCCGTCTCCGAAGAACGCGACGCTCACTCTTCGTTCTCCGCGAAGCTGCGACGCCAGCGCCGCACCAGCTGCAATAGGAATCGTCGCGGCCACTAGGGGAACCGTTCCTAACAGCCCCACCTCGGGCGCTATCAGATGCATCGAGCCGCCTCTGCCCCGGGCGCACCCGGCGGCTTTCCCATATAACTCCGCCATCAAAGAGCGCAGGTCTCCTCCTTTTGCTAGGTAGTGCCCGTGCGATCGGTGGCCTCCGAAAATGTAGTCTTCCCGCGTCAGCGCCGCGCAGACTCCTGAAGCGATCGCTTCCTGCCCGGTGTATAAGTGCGTCGGGCACCGAATCTCATTTTTCTCCAGCAGCTCCGCAATCGATTCTTCGGCAACGCGAATCCGTAGCATGGACTTGTACAGACCGAGCAGGCCCGCGCCGTCCATCTCGCCGCCGGAACTGCTGACTTGCCCTTCCTTTTCCCTCATTGTTCCCCACCTCGCGCTTCCAGAGATATCCCTGCCGCGGCGCGGTTCCTCCGCAAGAGCACGCGCAATGTCTGCATCAAGATTTGCAGATCCACCGCGAAGGAGTGTCGCCTTACATATTCCAGTTGCAGCCGGATTTTCTCCGGCCGGATTTTCTCCAGGTAGGTCTTCTCCGGATCCGGACTGCCTGCCAAAAGCGCACCTTCGTCCGAATTTGCGATCGACGCCCAGTCTGTTATGCCCGGCAGAACCGTCAGGATGGGGCGCTCTTCCTCCGTAAACATCGCCACGTACTGCAACACCTCCGGACGCGGCCCTACTAGGCTCATCTCGCCCCGCAGCACGTTCAACAGTTGCGGCAATTCATCCAGCTTGTATTGCCGCAAAAAAGCTCCGACGCGGGTGATGCGTGGATCGTCTGCGGCACTGGATGGCCCACCGATTTTGTCTGCATTCAAAACCATCGTTCGAAACTTGCATATGCGAAATGGCTTTCCAAACCTTCCCGCGCGCAATCCTCGATAGAATACGGGCCCAGGGCTACCGCTCTTAATCAGAATGGCCACTACTGTCAACAACGGCAGCAAAAACAGCAACCCCAAAAACGACACTACGAGATCAAGAATCCGCTTCAGCATAATCGTTATCTAGCTCTCCTGGTGAGCGTCGCAGCTATGCCCGCCATTTCGCCCACGTCGTCCGACGACATAAATGACTTTGTAATTTGAAGCCTCATTCGGCTGTAGCAACGACGGCGGGGCATAGGGGGCCGTGTGTTCTTCAATGCTGGTTCCTAGCTCGGTCAGCCGGCCGTAAAAAAACCTCTTCAAGAGCTCCTTTCCTCGCATGGTTTTGGGGATTAGGTTCCACCGAACAGCGAGTTCGCGGACGGCCGCTTTAGCCTTTCCACTAGACGTTCTCGGGGCGGCCGGAAATGCCCCATAGGCCTGGGCTACAAAATCGTTTTCTTCCAGCAGCTTCCTCAGTTCGTCCGCAGAGAAGTATGCGTGGCTAAACTCACTGGCGCCAAAACCCGGGCACTCCTTGTTTGCCGAGCAAACCAGCAGTGTGCCGTTTTCTCTAAGAACCCTGCGGCATTCTTCCACGAAAGCAACCGGCTGCGGCAGATAGTAAATCGCCTCGAACAGCAGCACGACGTCAAAAGAGCTTTCTTGAAATGGCAGTCTCTGTGCATCCAGTCGGACCAATGCCATGCCTGGAACACCATGCTTCTTGGCGGAACGAAGCATTACTTCCGTATAATCGCCGCCCACGACCCGGCGAGCATTGCGGGCCAGATACCTAAGTCCCATTCCTGCCCCGCAGCCAACTTCGAGAACATCTTTGTCCGCACAGAATCTCGACGCAAACTCATAGCGCGTTCGGAGCATAGACAAGGCCTCTCGCGTTACTCGGATGCCTGGCGCCTCAGAGACTCCCGAGTAGTCAGCGGGTGTGTCCGCCTTAGAAGTCTGTGGCATCTACTGCACTGCTCCCCGGCGCCCTTTCCAAGGTTCACCCGGCAAGATCAGGAGAACTGCCCCGTAAAGTGCACCAATTCCGTGAGCAAAATGGCGAATTCCGAATGCTACCGGCAAGAGCGGCAAACACCGCACGCTCTTCTCACGGGTGCAAATCTGAACTGTTGAAACCAAACTAGCAGCCGCATAGCAGCCGAGAATGGCAGCGCACACCGACAGGAAAATCGACCACTCGAATGCAAGGAGCCCCGATACCAGCAAACCCAGTAGGAAGGCCATCGGCACCCAGTGCCGCCAAGCCCATGCTTTGCTCCGAAACTTTAGTACGTAGGTGGCCCACACGCCATCGGCAAAGTTGTGCGCCCAGAACGACTGGAAGGTCGAATCCGCATAATACTTAACCTCGATATCCGGAACCAAAATGATCCTTCCTCCGGCTTCTTTTAGTCTGGCGTTCAGATCCATATCCGAACTTCCTGCGAGTTTTTCATTCCACCCCCCGACCGTCTCCAGAACCTCCTTCTTCCAGCAGCCAAAAGCCGCCGAGTCGGTCCAGCGGGGCTCTTTCGACCCCACCTTCACGTAGGAATTACCCGAAGCAAAGGGATGAGCCAACGCCCATGCAATCGCCTTGGAAATTGACGTGTCACCTCCTGGCAAGATCCGCCAAATTCCGCCAGCATTGCATGCCTCGTATCGAATCAAAGAGTCGACGCACTTTGATATGTAATCCGGTGAATACTGCGAGTGGGCCCCGACGACCATAATCACTTCGCCTTTGGCCTCACGGATGCCAATGTTGCATGCGGCGGGGACGCTCTTGCGCGGGTTGTCGAGAAGGCGCACAGAGGAATACTTGGAAGCAATTCCCTCCACAATTCGGCGCGTTCCATCCTCACTCATTCCATCGACGACGAGAAACTCCAAGCGATCCTTAGGATAGTCACTTGCGATTAAGGTCTCCAAACACGCCGCTATGCGTCGCTCTTCGTTTCTGGAAAGAACAATTACTGAGACGCTCGCACTGTTAATCATAGTAAGTATGATCGCCGCTTCATGCGGAATGCATCTGTTCTTCCGTTGAACAAAACTCTTGGACCGCGGCCAACAAGCTATCAAGTTGGTGCCGCGAGAGTTCCGCGTGAATCGGCAACGATAGTATTTCGGAGGCGAGGCCCTCGCACACCGGGAGAGAGCCTGCGCCAGGATGTCCAAGATCCTGGTAAGCCTTAGTCAGATGAATTGGAACAGGATAGTGGATGGCGGTCGCAATTCCTCTCTGTTGTAGAAAGCGGCTGAGCGCGTCACGGTGTCCAGATCGCACGACGAAAAGGTGGAAGTTGTGCTCGCCGTCGGGCGGTATTTCTGGACAGGTAATCTTTGTTCTCGCTAACCCCTGGCTAAGAAAATTTGCGTGGCGAATCCTAAGAGCGTTCCAGTGATCCAAGTGTCGCAGTTTTGCGGAGAGAACGGCTGCCTGAATCGAATCCAATCTTGCGTTTGTCCCAACCATGCAATGCTCATATTTCCTTGGGCTACCGTGATCGCGCAGCAGCCGAAGCGCCTTGGCATGCTCGGGTTGACCGCAAGCTATCGCTCCAGCGTCGCCATAGGCGCCCAAATTCTTGCCGGGATAAAAGCTGAAACACGTCAAACGACCGGATGCACCGACCCGGACATTCCCGTATGTCACGCCATGAGCTTGCGCCGCATCCTCAATAATCGTCAGTCTGTGCTGAGCTGCGAGCTGTTCGACCTCGCCCATCTCCATAGCGCGCCCATACAAGTGCACGGCGATAATGGCTCGCGTTCTAGGAGTCAGAACGGCTTCAGCTGAGGCCACATCCATGTGAAAGTTTCGAGGGTTTACGTCCGCGAAAACTGGAACGGCGCCAATATTGCTCACGGCCTCGGCAGTTGCAAAGAAAGTGTTCGCGGGAACAATGACTTCATCGCCGGGTCTGATCCCGGCGGCCTTAAGGGCCAACTCCAGGGCAGCGGTTCCCGAGGCAACTCCCACGACATGAGAAACCCCTAAATACGCGGCGAACTGTTCTTCGAATTGCTCAACCCAAGAACCGTTTACAAACTGTGTAGAATGCAAAACCTCGGCAATCGCATCTTCGATATCCTCTCGAATAGAGAGATATTGGGCTTTGAGATTAACGAATGGGATCACGACAGCGTTTCCATATCGCCCAGGTTGAATCCTGGTAGCTGGTCCGCTCATTCGGGTGTGAGCCCCTCCTTTGTACGGGTAAAGACTCGGCCGCAGTGTGCACAGCTAGCAGATGCTTCGAGTGGGGCCGCTACAGCCATAGCGAGTCTGCTGGCGCAAATGCACATCCAACCAATTTGCCGCCCGGGATTACCGACGACCAATGCAAAGGGCTGTATCGAGCGCAAGACTACAGCTCCCGCGCCGACAAAAGCGTGGCTTCCAATTGTCACCCCACACAGAATCGTTGCATTTGCTCCGACTGTCGCGCCCTGCTGAACAAGTGTCGGGAGCAACTCGCTTTCTTTCTTCTTGATGTTGGCCCGCGGATTAGGATCGTTTGTGAAGACGCAGTTAGGTCCCAAGAAGACGTCGTCTTCGACGGTGACCCCCTTCCAGAGAGAAACTCCGTTCTTCACTGTTACATTATTTCCTAGCTTGACCCCCGATTCGATAAAGGCATGGTCCCCGATGTTACAGTTGGACCCGATTTGCGCTCCGTTCATTACGTGGGCGAAGGCCCAAATGCGAGTATTTGGACCAATGTCCTCAGTCTCAACAAGCGCTTGAGAATGCCGATAAAAAGCTAAGACTTGAGGTTGTGTCATACTTGGCCCGAAAATCCTTCAATCGATGTGACCATAGCTTTCCGCATTAAACCGTCCCTTAAGTCGATTGACTCCACTATCGTCTCCAACACTCGCACGACCTTGGCACCGAAGTCACCGTTAGTGTTCGGTTGTGAACCCGTTTCGATGCACTCCAGGAAATGACACACCTCTAATACAAGAGGTTCTTGGTTGGCGAGATATGGCGCGACCATATCGCCCATCCTATAGGTTAGCTGGAATTCCCCGAAAGTCTCGGGATCATGCAGAATGACACCGCGGTCATAAATCTTTACTTTTTCATTGGAGTCGGTGTCGTCATAAACTACCATCCGTTTTGACCCGACCACGATAGACCTTCGCAATTTTTGGGGCGACAGCCAGCTGACTTCGATCGCAGCAAGAACTCCGCTTGGGAACTGCAACCAAACGAACGCTACGTCGTTCTTACTTGTCTGTACGCAAGCGCGGCCGAGCGCGGTAGCAATGTGAGGCGTTTCATCCAACCAATACAACAAGATCGAGATGTCGTGAACAGCTAAGTCCCAGATGACATCAACATCCTTTTGATACAAGCCCAAATTAACGCGCGATAGACTGATGTAATAAATGTCGCCTAGGGCCCCCGAATCAATCGCCTCTTTGATCTTGATCACGGGCGGACTGTAAATGAAGGTATGGCCTGTCGCCAAGATTAGGCCACGATGCAGCGCCGTGCTCGCCAACTCTTCTGCGTAAGAGGATTTGTGAGCAAGGGGTTTTTCAACCATGACGTGCAGGCCAGCGGTTAATGCCTTCCGCACCATCTCGTAATGGGTCGATATCGGCGTGGCAATCACGACAGCATCCAAACCATGGCTTAGCATTTCGTCGACGCTCGTAAATCCTTTGAGTCGCGGGTACTGGTGCAGGATCTTCTCCAAATTACCTGGGTTAATGTCACAGCAAGCCACGAATTCACATTTTCGGTTCTGATTCAATACACGCGCAAGGTTTGGACCCCAATATCCAGCTCCAATTAGACCCACCTTTATCATCGTGTGCTCCCTTGAGCAGTTTCTTCCCGCATTTGCTTTGCCTCATTGGATTCGACGATGGCATCCAAATACTTGGAATCGACGTACTCGCGCAGGATCGAGATATTGGGCATGACGCAATGCCCACCGATCACTCCAGGGAGGATGTGCGATGGCAAGAAATCAATCTCCTCGATAAATTTGTTTACTTCTTCGAACGATGCCTCTTGTCGAAGCGCGAGGCGTTCTACCTCCTGAGCCCAACCGACCAGAACCCCTAACCAAGTCGTCTCGAGTAATTTACTGAGCTCTCCAACCTCAGGGCTGCGAAAAGTGTCTGTCTCAAACCCTGCTTTGGCCAAATGCTGCCTGGCGAATTCTGTGTCGTGGTAACGGAATCCTGCAACAAACTTTTTATATCGAAGCAAATCCTCCTGCATTCGTGCGTGTTTTCCGCGCACTGGACTGTAAACGACAGGAGGTCCAACCTGAGCCTGGACTCGGCGAGTCGTTCCCGGCGGGACCGTACTATTTATGATGATCAACAATGGCTGATATTTTTGAATGTAACCGACAGTGGTGCTAACGAAATCCTGGATTTGGTATGGATAGCAAATGTGTAGAACGGAGCATGGTCTGATTATATTCACACGCTCTATGTCGACGCCTACACATTCGTATGATCGGCTCAATATTGAGAGTAGCGGTCGCCCAATTTCTCCTTGGCCAACGACTATGACCGCATCGTTAGTTTGCATCAGTTTTTCTCCGTAAGGTACAAACGAAACTCCTCAAGCAATTCGCTCAGTCAGACACGTGGCCCCAGCCCAGCCGGACGCTACACGGTTGGCTATCGCTTCGAAGGAGAACCGCATCGCATTCGGATAACCGTTTGATCGAGTCCTGCTAATAAGGACTTCTGCCAAAACTTTCCGAGGGCTTCGGGAGTTCGCTCAACAATTTTTGCAGGGTTCCAAACCAACAGGGTCCACGTTTTTGCGCATCCAGTCGGATCCGGGGCACACGTAGATTCTCCTTCTTAGCGACCCGAAGCATGGATTCTGTGTAATCTCCAGCGATGAGCCTACGTGCATGGCGGCCCAGATACCTTAGCCCCATTTCCAGCAGCGCACGCAAGCTCCAGAACATTCCTACCTCCACCGAATCCAGACGCAAACGCGTAGCGAGTGCGAAGCATGGAAACAGCCTCTCGCGTCACCCGGACCCCGGCATCTTCGAGACCCGAGAGTAATCTAAATTATTCGGTTTTGGCATTCACTACTCCGAAATGCCGTGTTATCAGGCGACTGACGCCCTCCCACGATGAGCTCCCGGAGTGCGCCCTCTAAATGCTTAGCCTCGAGCGTTCGAGCAATGTCGCCAAAAAAAAATAGCTACCCACAGAAGAAGCACGTAGAGCACGGAGAACCCTGAATACTCAACAAGCTTTAGCTTTGAGATGCAGCTAGAGTGGCTGGCCGGATCTCACTGCATACTCCGTCTTCTGTGGAATAATGTCGCCCGCAAGCAATGCACAAAACGTCTTGTTCCCCGCTTTGTTCTGTCTCCGGTAAACGAATTCCGCACCGGCACATCCACCCAACATGGTGGGCGGGAACACCCATAACAAGCGAGTAGTCGGCAACGTCTCGCGTAACGACTGCTCCGGCCGCTACAAAGGCATGGCTACCAATGGTGGCACCGCAAACAATCGTGCAATTAGCGCCGAGAGTAGCCCCGCGTTTCACCAAAGTCTTCTTGTATTCGTGTTTGCGAATGATATGGCTGCGCGGATTAATGACGTTTGTGAACACCATCGAAGGACCGCAAAAGACGTCATCCTCCAGTTCGACGCCAGTATAAACAGATACATTATTCTGGATCTTTATGTTGTTGCCGACGGATACGTTCGGTCCGATCACAACGTTTTGTCCAATGTTGCAGCCCCTACCAATTCGCGTGCCTGGCATGATATGGGAAAAATGCCAAATTTTCGTGCCCTCCCCGATCTCGCAGGGAGAGTCGATCACAGCCGTGGCATGAGCAAAATATGGCGGCACTTCCTCCACAACCAGTGCCGGGGAGCCACGGTCACTCAGAGAGCGCTCGCAAGCATCGAGAACCTCCAGCACGCGTACCGCATTCTCTCCATTGGTCCTTGGCCGCGAATTTTCGCCCACACATTCCAAAAAGTGTTGACACTCCTTGTGCAATGGTTCTTCCTTCGGGATCGGAATTACGTGACCACCGTCGCGTTCAGCCACTGGTTTGCGTTCAACCCAATTGATGCGGTGGGCGTAGAGTATTAGTTTCTTTTCCGGCTCCAAATCATCGAAAACCGCCATTTTTTGGCTGCCGATAACGCACAACTTCTGTTCTTTGAATGGATGGAGCCAGCTCACGAATATGTGTGCCTTCACACCGCTTTCAAACTCCAGCGTGCTCAGTGTCGTGTCCACAACTGGGGGATTGAGGTAGCTTCCACCTTGAGCCGTGCAACGGAGCGGCACCTCGCCCAAAAGATTCAGAATCACCGAAATGTCGTGTGGCGCAAAGCTCCACAGAATGTTCTCCTCTGTGCGCAGCTTTCCAAGGTTCAGCCGCGAGGAATAAATGTACTGGATTTTCCCCAAGTGTCCTTGTTGGACCAACCGGTTTAGCTCAGCAATAGCTGGATGATATTCGAGAATATGGCCCACCATGAGAATCAACTTCCGTTCCTTGGCGAGTTCGACTAGTTGCCTGCCCTCATCGCATCGGAGAGCAAGGGGTTTCTCCACGAACACATGCTTCCCGGCTTCAAGTGCCTGCTTCGTGAGCGCGTAGTGCTCCACGGCTGGCGCGGCGATTACTAGGGCATCGATGCCATCGCTTTCCAACACGGCTTCATAGTCTCTTGTCGTTGCAATCGAATACTCCCGCCGGACTCGACTCAGCGTCTCTTCATTCACGTCGCAGACCATTTGCAGCGCCCCCAACGCATGAAAATTGCGCACGAGGTTCTTACCCCAATAGCCGGCGCCAACGACGGCAACACGGGGCATCTTCGCAACTACGTTAGTTTTGGGCATGCTTTGCTCCTTATTCCGTATCAAAATCTGCGATCGCCGCCACCACGGCGCGCTGTTGTCCTTCGGTCAGCTCGGGATAGATGGGAAGAGAAATAACCTCAGAACTAGCTACTTCGGACACGGGAAAATCTCCCGTCGTATGCCCGAGATAGGCAAACGCTTGTTGCAGATGCAGTGGCTTGGGATAGTAGATTTCCGACGGGATGCCTCGCAGTTTCAGGTGTTCTCGGAACGCATCCCTCTCGGTCGTGCGAATAGTGAATTGGTTGTAGACGTGCGTACAGCCGCGAGGCGTCTCGGGAGCCTTTAACATCGCTTCAAGGCGGAATTCCTTGAACAGTTCGCGGTATCTTTCCGCGTTCGCCCGGCGCGCGGCTGTCCAGGCTTCCAGATGACGTAACTTCACCCGAAGAATCGCCGCCTGCAATGCATCCAGTCGGCTATTCATCCCCAATGTCTCGTATTCGTACTTCTTTCGGGCTCCATGTGCCCGCAAAACGCGCAGCCGGTCGGCAAGGGCTGAATCGTTTGTGACTATCATGCCGCCGTCGCCTGCTCCCCCCATGTTCTTGGAGGGGAAGAAGCTAAAGCACCCCATCGATCCACGGCTGCCCACGGCGCGCCCTTCATACCGGGCGCCAATCGCTTGCGCCGCATCTTCAATGATCGGTAGCTTGTGGGAGGTAGCTATTTCTTCGATCTCGCCCATGTCAGCGACTAGGCCAAACAAATGCACCGGTAGGATAGCCTTCGTCCGTGGCGTAATCGCTCGCTGGATCGCCTCCGGTGAAATGTTGAACGTGATCGGATCTATGTCCGCGAATACCGGCTTCGCCCCAACGCGTGCGATCGAGCCCGCCGACGCCACGAAAGTGAAGGGCGTCGTGATCACTTCGTCGCCCCTCCCGATGTCCAGAGCGAGCAGCGCTAGAATCAACGCGTCCGAACCCGACGCGCATCCAATTCCGTACTTGCATCCCGTCAGCAAGGCCAATTCTCGTTCCAGCGCCTCTACTTCTGGACCGAGAATGAAATGCTGGCTCTCCAGAACATCCGTTACGGCCGCCAACACCTCTTTCCGAATCCCCGCATACTGCGCCTTCAGATCAAGAAACGGAAATAAAGATGCAGAAGCGCATGAAACTGCTGAACCGGAGGGCTTTGCTTCGAGTGTCATAGCTGTTTCCATACCATTTATGTAGTTGACCAGCTGAATTCAGTTTGTCGTCCCTGATCACTCGCATGCGGCTGATGCCTCGCAGCGAGTTGTATTCAAACTGAAAGGCCTTCAAAGGCGGTCGAAGAATGCGCTCCCAGATCCGCGGCATGGGCCTCAGCCTGCGTTATCTGTTTGAATCGGCTTCAATCCTAGTGATTACCTGTCGGTTCGGACCAAGGGAGACAGGAGCTTTCTCAACCGGATTTGATTCTGGCAGCGTTTGTTCTAAGGACGGTCTGCCAGTCTTGCTCTGGAAGAGCTCTGCGTAGAGTGTAAGTAGGACTTTACTCTGACTTTCCCAGTTGAACTGACGGAGCACGGCATTCCTGCCGTTACTGCCCATCTCGACTCGCGCCTCAGGATGCCCGTATAAGTAGCGAATCGCCTCAGCGATCTCGACGGGTTCTTGAGGATCTACACATATGCCGCAATGATTGGCTTCCACAATCTCACGCCAAAAGGGAAAGTTCGACGCGACGACAGGAAGTCCCGCCAACATGTATTCAAAAAGCTTTGTGGGGAGAGAGGTAAGATATTGATCTTCTGGCTGTATGCAGACCAGGCCGACGTCCACCTCGCCCAACAAGTTGGGAACAGCCAAAGGGTCAATCCAGCCTCGGTAGTCAGTCCTTCTGAAACCGTCCAGTTGCCGGACTTCAAATTCGAAAGCGGGAGGGGAGAAACTGCCACAGAGAATCAGTTCGACATCCTCGAGATCATTGAGCAAGGCCATCGAGTCAACCATCTCCGAGACTCCCCGGGGCTCGCTCAACGCTCCGACGTAAGCGCATCGGAATTTCCTCCGGTTCAGCTCGCGGTTGGCGCGTGCCATAAGGTGGGAGAGGCGGGGATAATTCCTAACCGTCACCACCGTCCGGCAATTCCTGAAATTTCCTGCGATATCATCAGTCGCTGCAACTATCGCATCAAATTTGCTTGCACCCATTTTTTCAACGAGGTTCGCAACTCTCCCGGCCCATCTCCGAAGAGTTCCCGGAAGATATTCTTTAATCTGGAACGTCTTAGGCAAATCTTCGTGCACATCGTAAATCACTCTGCGTCCGAGGGCTTTTAGCACGAGCCCCGCGAACAGGAGCTCGGGATCGTGAAAATGATAAAGCTGCGCACGTTCAGAAAGCCCAACTCTCCACACTTGCCAAGCAGTGGCCAGCATCCTTTTGACGCGAGAACCTGGTCGCGGTACGGCTTTTACTCGCACACCCTCCACTTCTTCATCCCGGGTGTGGGGTGCCACGATGACAACGTGGTAGCCGGCCTCAACCAGCGAGCTCGCCTCTTTATGGAATATGCGCGGATCGAAGGGCGGGTGCACGGAACTGAGATGCACGACTTTTGGCCTCTTCATACGTCTCTGCTCCCAATCCAATACATAGGCTAATCAGTGCAAGAAATACCTTCGAGTCGTTTAGCTCGCCGCTGACTTGCTCGTTCGCAAAATAGAAGAGAAAAAGACAGAATAGGAACTGGAACTCTGGAAACCCGCGCTCCTTTAAGGCCAGAAAGTAGGAGCCGCGCACTGCTCGCCAAGATAACAGAGCTAGATATAGCCCAACAAGCCAGCCGCCCTCCAAGAAGGTTTCGAGGAATATATTGTGAGGGAATACGCGGTCCGCAGAGCTGCTGGCTCCGTAAAGATCGGCAAATCCCCCAAGTCCCACGCCCCACGGATGCTCGGGGATCTTCGGAATCGAAAATCGGAAGTAATCCACTCTTTCCAGTTCAGATTCGCCCAATTCACCGCCCACGAATGTGCCAACCCGAAAGAGCGATGTCTGCGGAATCCAAGGCACACTCAACCGAAAGATTTCAGTGAAGGCCAGCATCAGCAACACTGTTCGCGCCAGCCCCGACCAAGATTTTCTCCTAAACAATAAGTACGTCACGACGAAGGCGACTCCCGTTGCAACTATGGGACCGCGCTCCCCAGCAGCTATAAGGAGGATTAGCGGGATCAGCGTAATTATGAGAATGTGGTACTTCGTGGTGGATCTGGAATACCATACCGTGACAAACAGAAAAAAGACCCCTACAGCCCTGGCCAAGCTTATCGTGCTTGCGGAGAGCACGAGGAGCCTGTCCACGTCTTTTCCTACCGTAAGCAGACTAATTAATGCCCCTATAGTGGCCACAGCCGAGAGGAGACTAAACGCACAAAGAAATCGGCGCAGCTCTTTTCGCGTTCGCACCAAATAGAGAGGGGCCACTACCGCGAGTAGAGTGAGCGTATAGAAGCGGGATGCCTTTTCGACAGCATATTCGTGCCAATGGGTCCACAAAAGCGTCGGTACGAAAGCCAGAAAAAAGCCTAGCAACAAAAGGAGCAGTCCAAAGCGCCTTTCCTTCTGCTGAAAGAAGCTGTGAACAACAAATCCAAAGGATGCCACGGCAGAAACCACCGTAAGGTCAACCGGGAAGCTTTCTAGACCAGGAACGTCTTTAAACATTCCGGCTAGCAAGAAAAAAGAGAAAACTGTTTCCTTGAGTCCGAGAAAATCCCGGAACCCTATCCGCTCCGCACTGACCGGCGTGTTTAGCAGGCGATCCTGATCATTCATAAACGACTGCCATCTGCTTGGACCATTGGATCAGATTGATCCAGCGCCATACGCGCGAATCAAAAGATGCTCGACCCTCGAGGACGTTCTCCCATTCGCGCCGCACTGCCTTTGCATTGAGAGCAGGAATTTGTTCCACTACATCGCTTTTCAAGACGCCCTCTACCCAGGGGCGCAATAAGGTGAGCCATTCGCGCTCAGGAGTTGCAAAGCCGATCTTGTCTCGGCGATCCAAGATAGCGTCCGGGACGATTCCACGCATGGCCTTGCGAAATACGGCCTTCGGTGTTCCGTCGGAAGCCAGAAGATACTCCTCCGGAAGGGAGAGCATGAACTGCGCGAGCTTTGGACTTAGAAACGGCACTCTGCTCTCAATCGAGAAAGCCATTGAGTTACGGTCCTCGTAGCGGAGCAAATGAGGAAGACTAGTTTCTGTCAAGGTCTGATGAAGGAGCTCCTTGAATACGTCTTTCCCTCTCAAGGAATGCGGAGGCGAAGGCTTCACGTTACGCTCGTGAAACCAAGCCGCCTTCAAATACGACGGAGCAAGATCCTTACCCACAAGGCGGCGAGCGAAGCCCTGGCAAGTCTCGGGCAGCAGAAAATTCCCCGTCCGGAGCAACATCCATACAGTGGTTGCACCCGGCCACTTCGAACAGCTTCTCAAAAAGCGGAGAGCTTTATCCCACTTCTTTTGGCGAAACAGAGAAGCAAGACGGGCCGCCATGTAATACCGATAGCCTCCTAGGATCTCATCGGCGCCCTGTCCATCCAGCATCACTTTAATTCCTCTGTCTCGTGCTAGACGAAAAACACAGTATTGGGCCCAGATACTCGTGCTGCCGAACGGTTCATCTTGCGTGCCAACGAGTGCCTCAAGGTCGGTGCAGATCTCATCTGACGCAGATCGCACCTTGTGCCGTACAGCTCCCACGGCTTGCGTGACGAGATCAACCCAACGTTCTTCATTGATTTCTTTCTCAGAAGAAATGTAGCTAAAGGTGTGTAGCTCAAGGGCTTGAGGACTAACAGCCCGCATCACAGAAACGATTGATGAGGAATCAATGCCGCCCGACAGTGCTGTTCCCAGCGGGACATCACTGCGCAGATGTAGGTGAATACTTTCGAAAAAAAGGTCCCGCACTTTCTTCGCGGCTTCATCGAATGAAATCTCTTGCGAGCGCGACAAATCCATCTTCCAGTAGGCTTCTTGCCGCGACTGCTCAGGGGCATCGATCGATATTTCAATTAAGTGTGCGGGAGCAACCTGAAGAATCTCGGCGAAGAGTGTGTCCGAACTGTGGTCCGTGTGCCCATACCGTAGGTAGTCGAAGAGGCGCGTGGGGTTAACACGGCGCTTGATCCATGGGAGTTCAAGAAGTGCCTTTATCTCCGAAGCAAATACAAGGACATCTGGCCCCAGAACATAATAGAGAGGCTTGATTCCAAAGAAATCCCGCGCCAACAACAGTGAGCGTGCTTTCGTGTCCAAAATCGCGAATGCAAACATTCCGACGAACCGCAGCAAGGCCTTCTTTCCCCACTGGGCATAGGCGGTTAAGAGAACCTCCGTATCAGAGGACGAGCGGAAGATGTGGCCCAATTCTTCCAGTTCACGGCGAAGCTCAACGTAATTGTAAATCTCACCGTTATAGACGATGTGGAAGCGCTTGTCTGGCGTGCTCATTGGCTGCCAGCCACCCTCACTCAGATCAAGGATCGAAAGACGGCGATGCAGCAGGGCCACGCCAGTAACTGCCTCATGACAGGGCAATTGCCGCCCTACTCTCGTTACGCCACGCGAAAAAAGAAGGTAGCCGGAGTCATCCGGGCCTCGATGTGCAAGTCTTCTGAAAACACTGCACATGAGACCGGGTTCTATCAACCGTGAGTTGCTGACAAATCCTGCGATTCCGCACATAAGCAGAGGTCTACGATTATCTAGTTACAACTCGTATTAGGAGAGCAAAATACAGACCGTTAGCGACAACGTTGGAGAGGCTTAACCAGAAAACCGTTCGAAAAAGAGAGAATCCGACAGCGTGCCCTACAAAGATCGCCCCAACGGTGAAGAGCAGACTCGCTAGATCGTACAAGAGTTTAAGTTCTTGCCCTTGAAGCACATAGACAACTCGACTCAGCGGGCTTACGATAAGTTGTGTCAGACTCCAAGGAGCAATTGCCGTTGCTAGTTTTCCGGCAATCGCCCAGTTCTGGCCAAAGATGAGACGGAAAATATTCTGCCCGAACACCATTAGCAAGATTGCGGGTCCTACACCGACAAAAAAGAGTCCCATCGCTGTTCGATAAAAGAATCTCACACTACTGCTTGGTTCTTCGCGTACGCGAGCCGCCATCCGCCCATGAAATGAATCCGCTACGCTAGTTCCAACCAACGCTAAAGGTAAAGATAGGACACGCAGTACAAGAGAAAAATGGCCAGCAGAATCGGGACCGTACAAATCTGCGATTAAGGGCAACGGAAGACTGAGAGCCAAGGTATCTATCAAAGCTGACGGGAGCGAGTAAATGGGAAACTTGCGGTACGAGCCAAGGACTTTGAGGATTTCCGCTCGCTTCAGGGGAAATACTTCCCTTGCAATTCTAGGCCAAGCGGTTCGCAGCATCCCTCCGATGCCTACGCTCCGACCCAAGAGGTCGCCCCCAACTAATCCAACCCATCCCATCTGTAAGGCGCCGAAGATTACCTGCATCAGGGATCGGGCGCCGTTTTGAGCCACAAGCGCCTTGGAAACATTTCCGAGAGTTTCCTCGCGAATGAACCAATAACGCAGAACGCCAAAGGCGCCGGTTAGCAAAACGAAAGGAATTATGAAATACATGGTGTAGGTGGGTAACTGGCCATATCCCAGCACTGCGAACCGCACCATACCATACAATACAGCTGCAAAAATTAAGCTGGATGGAAGCAACAGGGCAAGGGAGACAACCGCCAAGTGTGCAGCCTCGCATCTGTCTGTTGCCGAGACAATTGCGGTGTCGTAGCGGAGCGAGACCGCAACAGTGATGAACCCCGCATATGCCACGTACAATCCCGTCAAACCCATGTCCCGAGGCGAATACAGTCGCGTAAGTACGGGCGATGCGAGCACAAGCAATCCTTGCGCCAGCGCAGTCCCTCCCCCTAGTATGGCCACGTTCTGAGTAAAACGGCTGCGAGTGAAAGTGCCTGCAACACGTCCAGCGAAAGAGCTCATATTTGTTTCCCGTGCAACCTGCTTGAATGGCAGCCGTCTTGTCAGATTGCTACGAGATCTGCCTCGTCGATCTCGATCGCAAAGGACCGCTGTATTAGGTCAAAGGAGACCACCAGCCGACTTCGATTTTTCCGCCGCAAGGTGACTCCTTCCATGCCCGCCAACGGACCGCGGACTACCCGCGCTTTCCTCCCGGCCTGTAGATAAGTGTGCGGCTCCGCCCGCCGGCCCTGCCTTAGGAACTCCCGTATCCTTTGTATATCCTCCAGCGGCATTGGTAACAGGCTCCCGTTGAACCCCACCAACCGGACGACGCCAGGAACTTGCAGCACCCGAAGTCGCTCTTGCGCCACCATGTGAACGAATAGGTAGCCAGGGAAAAGTGGCAGTTGCAGCCGGACCTTGCGGTCTTTCCATCTACGCATCGATTCGTACTGCGGGAGGAAATGCTCAACGTTTCGGTCGGCGAATTGGTCTGCCACGCGCTTCTCGTGATTCGCGCACGTATACACCGCATACCAGCTCGCCTCCGAGGCAACGTGCACTCCATCGGAGTACGGAACGGCTTGTCCCTCGACGCCCTCAGCAAGAGGCTGGCTTACGTCGGGCTGAGTCACGCCCGGCTGAATAATGGATGTGCTCATCTTCTCTCCATACAGCTCCGCCCCGTCACTTACAGGGCAACATGTGACCTAACCCAATTATTTTCTTTAACTTACGCACACCCTAACAACTCTTCGCTACGGTCCTGCAGCTCTTCGCGACAGCCTTACGGCTCTTCCGGGCCGTCTGACGACGGCCGCCGGTCGAGTCGCCCCAAAACTCTCTCTTCCCCAACATCACTGCCCAAAAGACTTTTCTTTTCGGGCCCGGTCGCGTGACCGTTTCGTGCTATCCAAGGAACGTGCGTTCTGACAGTAGCTACAACTTCCTGCGCAAGCACCTTACGGGGATCAGTGGGATCGGCCTGCTGCCACCGGTTGGTCCCCAACACCCAAACCACGGACATCGACAAACTCAGAACTGTCCCGAGGAACATGATCGGCAAACGCGGAGGAAAAGACTTCCTCTCCGGGACCTTACCTGGGTCCAGGACCTTGACGCTGGGCGTCTCTTTCGCCTCCTGCACTTTAGCCAGTTCGTATTGCTGCGTCAGCAACTCGAAAACGGTCTCCTGGATCTTTGCGCGCCGATAATAATCGGCGTATCTCGCACCAAGCAGCGGAAGACTCCGGATAGTGGGATAAGGCAAGGTACCCGATTGCGCCGATGACTGATCGGCGGCTGGATCGGCTGTTTGTCCTGGACGCGGAACCGCGATTTGACCAGGGAGTGGACGAGCAGCCTCATTCTTTGCTGAATTCAATGCAGAATTCTTCTTGGGATCGCCTTGCGTGCCTCCAAGTTTTTCGAGTTGCCGGCGAAGTTCCGCGACGCGACCCTGCATTGCTCGAACGCGCGAATTATTGTCCGTATAGATTTGGCGGAGCCCTTCGAGTTGAGACTGGGCGGCGATCAGTTCGCCGGCAATAGTTCCAACGGCATCCAGCATGGCTTTGCCCTCTTGCTGGATGTCGAGCGTGTTGTTCTTGCTGGAGAATTGCGCAAGGTCGTTGGCAGCTTCGTCCAAATCTCGTTTCGCAACTTTAAGGCGCTCTTCCAGGAACACGCGTTCGCGGTGGGCCGAGGAGGTTGACAGTTCGGCAACTAGCGAATTCAGTTCGTCGACGTATGCATTGGCAATCGCCGCGGCGCGCTGCGGATTGTGATCCGTCACGCTGATGCTGATAATGCCGCTTTTGCGATCTTCCGAAATCGATGTGTTTTCCTCGAGCCGCATGCGAGCATCCGCGGCAAGACGGCTGCCATACACTTTTCTCAAGTCAAACTTCTCTACGAGCCGGTCCTCCGCGGTCTCGCTTCTGAGCATTCCGATAAACAGCGCACCCGAACTCTTGATTCCCAACAAATCCCCCGCCACGGCTCCTAAACCGCCTCCAGCCTTTGCTGCCATCCCCGCCATCATCGCCAGCGCTGACGAAGATTGCTGATCGGGAGGCATGAGTTGCGCGGTCGAGGTGTAAGACTTCGGAATCAAGAAGGCGACCAGCGTCGCTGCCAGAAGTCCCGCGGCGGTGGTGCGAAGAATAAAGCGGCGGCGATCCCAGATAAAGCGAAAACGCTCCGCCTGCAATTCACGCGAGTCCTCGAGCGGCACTTCCGGCAACAACAGCTCGCCAGCGGCTGGTTGCGGCACGACCTCTGGTTGCGGCTTGGCGGCGGTCTGTGTCATTTCTCTGTTGCGTCCATCCCTGAACTCACTTGCCGAAACTTCTAGGCGCTCATTTCCAGAGATGAGGCCAGAACGTGAACGCCACACTGGTTGCCCAGTTGGACTTCGGCTCCGGAGCGAGCAACGGGTAATTCCACTTCTCGTATTGCACGGAACCCGAAAGCGTCACGGCGGATCTAACTTGAAATTCCAGATTCACGCCGCCGTCGTTCAATGTGCCTCCCTGCGGCAAGTAATCTCCATCCACTTTCTGATGCCGGTATTCGAGTTGAATCTTGTTACGCGACGATAGCCAATAGGTGCTCCAGACTCGTTCTCCTTGCCCGCCGCGCCCCAACCAACTGCCGATCAGGTTTCCGCTGTTCACGTAAGAACCGCCGGGGTAGCGCCCGTTCACATAGAAGCAGCCAGCGCAGTCTGGGAAATCCACGGGTGCGGTGGTTCCACCTTCTAACCGAAGATCGAGCTTGGGAATACCCGGGATTCGAGGGAAGTAAATTCCACCCTCGATTGCCGACTTCCGCGGGTAGCCCAAAGGGGAGAATTCGTCTTCCGTGAACGCATCGCCGTAGAAAGTCAGCCAATTTCGCAGGCCAGGCACCCTGTAACTGAAGTCCACTCCCGAACGGCGATCCCCGGGGTCCTCTGTTCCGTAGCCACCGATGACTCCATTAGTGGTGCCCTGGCCAATGGAATAGCTCTTAAGAAAGCTGTGAAAATTGAGCGGGCTAGGTCCCCCAGAAAATACGACGGATAAAGAGACGCTGAATTCAAAGTTTGAGGTGGGCTTAAAGGAAAACTTTTGCCCCTGGAGAAACGGCTGCCTGCCTAGCGCTTGACCAAACCCACCAACGAGGCCAGTATTGTTTTGGTAAACGAAATCGTGGCCCCTGAACTGCCCAAGGAACCATTCCATTCGAATCGGCCCCAGCCAACCCAAAATGCTGGGGAGTTGGAAAGGCGAAACGCGACTGATGCGGAACATATTGATGGGCTCCGCATTGTCACTAAACATCAGCGGGCCGCTTTGCATTGGGCTCCACCACAGACTTTGCTTGCCAAAAGAAAGCTGCCAGTTGTCGAAGGTCAACCCAACGTACGCGTCGAGCAACCGAGCCTGATTGACGGCAGAAAACGGAGCGGCCGGCGGAACGCCTGCGAGATTAAAGAAATCGACAGAGCCAATGAACTGCCGAGCTGCCAAGGGCTCTGCTGGAGCCGAGGGAGAATGCTGGTACTCGGCTCGCACATAGCTCGCCCAGCGTCCGCTGGTTGTCCACGCGGAAATGCCGTCGACGGAGTTGAACCCTTCCTGATAGCGCCTGCCGAAATCATTGGTGATCGTCTGCCCAAAATGGTTGCCGTCGGCGAGCGGCTGGCCAGAGATATTCGTGAAGCGGGCATAGATCGATTCCACTTGGGCGCGAGGACGTTCACCGCCAACGCCTTCCAGTTCGCTGCGAAATTCCGTCTCGAGAAGGCGGTAGAGTTTCTCGGCCTCTGATTCGCCATTGCCTTCACCGAGACGATCGCCCGCTTCTCCCAAAAGTCGCGCGCACTCATTTCGTGTCCAGGGCCGCATGCCTGAAAATCCGCTTTTGATTAGGCCCATAGCCGCGAGACGATCGAGCGCGGGATAAATCCAGCTATCGAGAGGAACGTACGGCGAACCCTGATTGGCCGGAGAATGAGTCCCATCGCCGCGAAAGACCTGGCTGATGGACTGCCAGGCCTCGCCGCCAAGTTCAGGGTCGTGGTGGCGGCTGTAAATATTCTGCGCAATGAGGTTGCCGAGCACGCTGCCGACGAGGACGTCGGATGGGAAATGCTGGTGGGCTCTCACGCGCGACATGTCCACTAAAGATGCAAGGCCATACGCGAAGATCTTCGTGAGGGGGCCGGGATACTCGTGAGCGACAACACTGGCGACAGACCAAGCCGCAGCCGCATGTTCCGAAGGAAAGGACGTGCCACCGCTTTGAAAAAATGCACCGCTGCCGTCTCCTTGAAACGGCCGCTCGCGCCGCAGGGAGTACTTCATTCCCTCGACCAACACGAGACTGTTCAAAGCAGCTTCGCCGGCCAGGAACCCCGTCTCACTCCAATGTTCGTTGTGCGACACATGACCGAGCAGCCACATTCCACCAGCGCCGCCGATCAGCGCTCCCACACCGGCGTTCGATAGTGTTTTGTAGTGACTGATCGTTGAGGGGTTTTGCGATAGGTGCTTGCTGAAGTCGCGGTCTGTCACAAAAAGTCCAGCAGCGATCCCACTGAGTGGAAAAAGCCACTCGGTATCCGAAAGCCGGAGCTTGGCGGGGCTCGTCCAGATTTCTTTTTGATCGAAGAGAAAATCGGAGGTTAGTTTGTGAACGCCATGGCGCGAGGTGGAAGAGAACTCGTAGCTCTCGCGGACCGCGCTGGGTGGTTCCTTGGATGTTTCTGCAGATGTTTCCTTGGACGCTCCCTCGCGCTCCGTCTTCTCAGTGCTAGTTGCGGGAGTGGGATCGCTCTGCGTGCCAGGGTCCTGCGGAAGCGAAGCAGCAAGAGCCGCCGTACTCGTTAACCATGCTCCAACGAGCCAGCCCAGCAAAACCAGGATGGTCTTCGAACCTTTCAAGATTCCCCCATCACGGGTGGATGTAAGCCACCGCCAAAGCCAACGAAGAAGCCACTTGCGCCGATTGCATGATCGTCGCCCAGTTGCGGCCACCGATCTTTGGAGTTTTCTCAGGCACAATGATGGAGTCGCCTGGTTTCAACGCTGCACTCAGCGGATCCCCTGACCACCAGCCGTTGGAATTGTTTTTCGCAGCGACTACGGAACCATCCGCCCGAATTACAAAAACGGCTTTCTTGTCCGCAAGCGGAGTGAATCCACCCGCCTGGCTTAGATACCACTTGGCGCTTCGTCGAGGCTGGTAGCTAATGGCCGTGGTGTTGTAGACCTGGCCATTCACCATCACATAGCCCGCCTTCTTCGGAACGAAGAGCACGTCACCGTCGCGAATGGCGACGTCTTTCGCGCTGTCGCGCCATTCTTTGAGATCTGGTTGTATGTGAATCACGACACGGCCAATGGGCGGATTGGCCTGCAACTGTTGCACTGTTGTTTCAGTTTGAGCGATGGCCGTTAATTTGGCATTCTTCTGGTCAGCATCCGCTTCTGGCAGAGCTTTGAGCGACACTTGCTCGGCCTTGACGCGCTGTAGGAGTTCCAACCGCGATTGCATCTCCAGTTCGCGGACGTCGCGCCTCATTAGAACGGCACCGTAGGGGTAGGCTTGCGCATCAAAACCACCCGCCCTGGCCAGAACCGAACTGAGCCGTTCCCCAGGCCGAATGCCGTACGTCCCCGGATGTTGCACTTCGCCCTTTAGCGTGATCATGGCCCCAATATCGTTCCAGCCGGGGTTCTGCCTGATGGTGAGGACGTCACCATCGTGGAGCGGCAAATCTGAGGAGCCGTCGCCCTCCATGGCGGCGGACAGCTTGATATCGATGTTTTTGGCGATAGGTTTCGGGCCGTGGCTTTCGGCATAGCTCGTTAGGTCAGCGGTCTCGGAGTCCGCGCCTTTTTTGAGGCCGCCGGCGACGCGAACCAAGTCCTCGACGCGCATATTGGTGGTCAGCGGATAGCGGCCGGGTTTGGCCACCTCGCCTTTCACGTACACCGTTGGCGGGTCAACTTTAGCTGCATTTCGATGTACGATGAGGCGGTCGCGCGGCTCGAGTGAAATGTTGTCGGTGGGATTTCCGGCCAAAGCACCGGCCAGGTTCACGCTTACAATTTTCAGCGTGCCGTCGGGTTCGGTGCGGAAGAGCTGCGCGGAATCAAGCGACGCGTCCTGCGTAACACCGCCCGCAAGAAACAAAGCATCCTTCAGGCGCACTTGACCAGAAGTGCGGTACTTTCCAGGAACACGAACTTCTCCGCCCACCCAGATTTCGGGCGCGGGCTGGAAGTCGTAGCGGCTGAAGATGCGCACCGTATCGAGCGGCTGAAGTTTCGGTGCTGAAGCAGGATCGGCCAAAGCGGCGGAAAGGTCGAAACTCTCAACGCTGGGATGAAAATCAGGCTGATTCAGGCGAACGATCTCTGCGTAACGAGGCGCTGGCTCCGGCAGCAAATCCTTGTATGAGGCGATCAGATCGGAAAGCTTCATCCCTGCCTTGTAGGAATACCGGCCCGGACGCAGAACGTGGCCTTGGACGTAGATTGCATCTTCGTTGTACGGAGCGATCGGGAAAATATGTACTTCGTCGCCGTCATGGATGGCGAAAGAATCCAATTGATTCTTGACATTGTCGGAATCGCCAATCGGAGAGAGGTTGAGCGCCAGCATGGTCCTCTTTTCGTGGACCTCGACACGCTGAACCTCAACGTGGCGCAGCGTTGCAGTGGGAAGAATTCCGCCAGCTAGTTCGAGGACAGCAGCAAGCGATTTTTCGCCATTCAGCTCGTAGATAGCGGGACGGCGAACCATCCCATCCACCGTAACCTTCGGCCCAAGCGGAGGAACCAACAAACTGTCCCCATTCTCCAGCCGACGCAAATCGGAGCGAACACCGTGAAGAAGCAAATCGTAAGCGTCCACTTCTTCAACGAGTTGCTTGCCACGCAAATGTTTGAGCGTGCGGAGTGAACCACGAGGTGTGATTCCGCCAGCCGCGAACAAGGCGTTCAGCGGAGTCGAGAGAGAACTTATGTCATATGCACCAGGCTGTGCCACTTCACCAACGACGTACACACGAACTGTTCGCAAACGCGAAACGGAAACATCCGCAGAAACATCCCTAAACTGAGTTCTTAAAACTTGCTGCACGGCTTGTTGCACATCGCCCAAATTCCGTCCGCTGACCAAAAGGGGGCCCGCTTCGGGGAGTGATACGCGCCCCTCCCGATCCACTGTCCGGAACAAACGTTGGGAGACGCCTCCCCACAGATCGATCTCCAAGCTGTCACCAGGACCCACCACGTAGTCGGGCCCAACGGGGAGGTCCATTGGAAGTGCTTCGGGATCGTTGGCCGTGTTGCGAAACACGTCTAGGCCAAAGCGCTCCGTCGGCTTTTGCCTTACGGAAGCTTGCACGTACATGTCGTACAGCGACGGAATGTCTGCGTAAGGATTAGCGCGATGCGTCATTTTCACAGGAGTGACATCTTCTTCGAAAGGTCTTCCTGTGTAGGTCGCACCGCGCCTTGGCTGTCTCATTTCGCTCGCTTGCGCGGGAGTTTCGTTAGCGCCATTACGCTCGCGATTCATAGTCATAGGAGGAAGGTTTTGTGGAAGCGGCAGCCCATCGATGGCACCGCCGCCCAGCGATGGAGAGATGTCAAGAGGGCTTGTGTTCCGAGAGACCGGGCTAGACGTTAATTGATAACCAGGGGAAGAAATGGAATCGTCTCGCAGATCTGGAGTTTGCGGCAAACCGTCCGCCTGCATGATGCGAGGGACATTCTGCTGCGGCAGTTGCTCAGGCACGGATTGAGGATTTGTCTGCGGAGAGGTCGTGTCCGCCGGGGCGCGCGGGCGTTGCCGCCGTTGTGTGGGCAATGGCTGCGGACAATCTTCATCGCCGCGGGGATCGCAAGCGGCAGTTTGTTCCGGATCACCATTACTCACCTGGGGGCGAAGCGAGTCTGAATCTTCTTGCGATTCAATCTGCACGAGCCGGCGCGCCCGCTCTTTGAGAATCAGTTCTTTTTCTTTTGCAAAATCGGAATCGGGATTCGCGGCCGGCATAAGGTAGCCGTAGCGCTGCAAAAGACGAGTGGCCACTGATCGAAACACGATATCTTGCTCCAACCGGTCGAAGATCGCTTGGTCGGTGAGATTCGCATCATCGACGACCTGGCCATTGTCGGTAGCTTCTTTGGCCACCCGGCGTTTAAGTTCCACCAACAAACCCTCATCTTTGGCGAGGACCGTTCGAATTTGAGCTGCGGAGGCGGCTACGCGCTTCAAATTCTCCTGGGCTAGATCGGAGGGCTCTTGCGTACGATAATTGCTCGCTCCTTGCTCACGCATCGGCCGCTGCCTGTCGTCCTGCTGTTGCGCACAAATAGGGGCGGCAAGGGCAATCCCCAGGCTGAAACAGGCCGTCCATTGCGTTAATCGCTTTTCTGCAAACATGACTTTCACTCCTGGACCGGGCAGCAATCTCTTCAATTCGTTTTGGTGGTGACCAATTTATTGCGCAACGCGCTAAGCACTCCTTCTTCCGAAGCCTCAATGTCGCTCGAATGGATATCGAGTGAGGCCCAGTAATAAACGACATAATTCTTCGCAGGCGCCACAGCGATCACGCGCACTTCCGGATGCTCTCGAAGTAAAACGTCGCAGATTCGCGGCCGTTCTCCCGGGTGGTCGAGCGCGATCACCACAAAATTGGGAAGCGTTCTTCTCACACTCTCGGAAATCTCCGACTCTTCTTCAACCTCGCCGACAATTTCAATGTCAGGCTGATCGGCAAAAGCCGTGAGGATGGTTTCGCGCATAAGGCGCGGATGGTTCGCCACGAGGACCCGGATAGACTTTTCCATGGCATACTCCCTGCGAGGACAAGTATCGTGGCGGCGGTGAAACGAACGTAAGAATCAAAAGTGCTCTATTAGCAAGACTTAATCAGGTAGGAAGCCAGGAACCAATAGCGTTTTGGTAGGTACCACGTTTGACCTAATTTAACTGGAGATAATGACCCATAAGAGTAACTGTCGCGAAAAGGCGACAGCAACACGAGAGTACTCATTTATTGAATTTCTCTAAGCAACTCTTTTGCTTTACCTAGGCAACGTAGTTATGGTTTATGGAATCAATCGCGTTTAGAGTTGTGGGCTCAGCTTTCCTTTCTTATTAATGTAAGTTTCTGACTGGGTTGGCGATCGGCGTGTGAGGCTTTGAAGCTTGTGACAGCTTTTGCTTGACAAGTGGGGAGAGGAACTTTACCTTGTTGTCACAAATTGACGGCTCATATTATTGCCGATCTATGTATTGCCGTCAGAGCCGGTTGTCCTCGGCGAACTTGTTGCAACAAGCCTTTTGAGCCTTATGAACAACACTGTCCCTCAGAAACCGGTGCGCGTATTTCTGGTAATCGAAAATCGCCTTCTGCGTGAAGCATTAGTTAGGCTTTTTCGCAAACGCACTGATCTCGCAGTTGTTGGAGAAAGCGGCCAGACAGATTTGCCATTTCAAGACGTCCTTGATTCAAATTGCGACGTACTGGTCATCGGCTCCTTCCAAGCCAATTGGCTTCCAGCAGATTTTCCGGTCGACAATCTGGGACAACTCGGCTTCAGAGCCATCTTGATCGGCATGGACGCCGATGAGAAGCAATTTATGGCCGCAGTCCGCGCCGGCGTGATCGGTTTTCTCTTGAAAGATGCATCGGCTTCGGATGTTGTGTCGGCCGTGCGCGCAGTGTTTCGAAATGAGGCGGTCTGCCCCCCTCAGCTTTGCGCGCTGCTTTTTCGGTTCGTCGCTCAAACGGCAAAGGAATTGCCGCTGCACAGCGCCGCGACGAAGCTCGAACTAACTCTACGTCAGCAGCAATTGGTTGCACTGGTGGCCAAGGGCCTGACGAACAAGGAAATCGCT
>DATEGO010000143.1:0-144542 GCA_035280065.1 Candidatus Acidiferrum sp. | reverse complement strand
CGGCATCGCTCGGTAGCGAAGTCTGGAAGAGATAAATGCTGAATGCATCTAAGCATGAAGCTCGCCCTAAGATAAGGTCTCCCAAGGCCGCAAGGCCTAAGAAGGGCAGTCGAAGACTACGACTTTGATAGGCGGGAGGTGTAAGCACAGCAATGTGTTGAGCTGACCCGTACTAATCGCCCGTTCGGCTTAATCATAAAACTTTCTCAAACCGTCTTTGAGAGAGTGGAAGCAAGCTTTGCTTCCGCAGTTTGCTCGATTCGAGTCGAGCTTGTAATGCCAGCCAATTCTGTTGTCACACTCGCGACTCCTTAGCCTATTTCGTGGCGGGAGAAGAAGCGAGTCACAAGTTTCCGGTGGTTATACCGCGAGGGTTACACCCGTTCCCATCCCGAACACGGAAGTTAAGCCTCGCTGGGCCGATGATACTGCGCGGGTAACTGCGTGGGAACGTAGGTCGCTGCCGGGATTAAATTAAGAAGGCCGGTCTGAGATATCTCAGACCGGCCTTTTTGCTTGTGTGCAGCAGCTTGCCTGCATGCGGTTTCCCGCGTGCGGTTCGCGAACTAGAAGCGGTAGCCAAATCCGAAGGAGATGAACGCAGACCTAAGGGGCTTACCGACCGGGTGAGGGGGGTCCGGGGGCGGGGCTAACGAAAAGAGGGGCTTTTGAAAAAGTACTATTGACCCCGGCGATTCACGGGATTAAGTTTAACTCTCCCCTTTCGGGCCCGGCTATAACATCCACGGTGAGGTCCCCATGAGCACGAACATCGTTTCAAGCACTGCCGCCAGCGCCCTAAAAGAGCGATGGGAAAGATTGCGAGGCCATAAACGGATTATTTCGCGCGTCAAGCTGCTGGTCGAATGGGACCAGGGAGGCGCGAAAGAGAGCGCCAATGCGGTTACTGTAGACGTGAGCCACTCCGGCTGCATGGCCGTTGTGGGAGCAGACCTGCCTCTGCACCGGCGCGTGCGCTTGGTTCATCCGGAAACCGGGCGCAAAGCGGATGCGGAAGTGGTGTGGCGCAGCCATGAAGCCTGGGATGCGGGATTCGAATTGTTGAAGCCGGACGCCACGTTCTGGAATTTGAAATAGATCGAATTCAAAGCAAGTCGCTGCTTTTCGATGCCCCGAACGTACGTCCTTACTTTCGAAACTACTTCGGCCACTTTTCCTTAGGCAGACTTTTCTGAATTGTGTCCAAGTTTTGGAAACCGTCTTTGATGACGGTATCCTTGACGTTGTCTTTCGTTACCACCACCGGTGGCAGAAGAATCGCCGGAATGGCTTTGTTCCCCACGGTGAAAGAAACGGCTGATTTTAACGGTTCGCCTTTCGCCAAAGCCACTGCCGCCTCAGCCGCCAGCTTTGCCTGCGAGCCCAGAGGCTTGTAAATAGTCATGGTTTGCGTGCCGTCGAGGATGCGAATGATGGCCGCGAGGTCTGCGTCCTGCCCGGAGACGAGAGCTTTCCCCGCGAGGTTGTGCTCCGCTAGCGCCTGGATCGCGCCGCCGGCCGTGCCGTCATTCGAAGCGACGACCGCGGTGACGTCGCCTTTGACGGATTCGATCGCTTCGGTCATATGCGCATAGGCTTCGGTGGGGTTCCAGTCTTTGCTCCACGTGTCCGAGATGACCTTGATATCGCCACGATCCACGAGCGGTTTCAAGACGCGCCATTGTGCATCGCGCAGAATCTTCGCATTGAGGTCTGTAGGCGAACCGGCGATTAAAACATAGTTTCCCTTGGGCGCAATCTGCGTTAACGATATGGCCTGCAGGAAACCGACCGCCGAAGCATCTACGCCGACAAAAAGACTCACGTTGGGATCGCGCACGAGGCGTTCGTAACAGAGCAGCGGGACCTGCTTGGCTTTGGCCGCCGCGACGATACGCACAGATTTCTCCGCGTCATGAGGCACGAGAACGATGGATTTGACACCAGCATCAAGCAGCTTTTGCGCTTGCTGGAGCTGTAATTCGTCGTCGCCCTCCGCTGTTTCGATAAGGACCTCGGCCCCCCGTTCCCCGGCCCGTTTCTGGAATTTATCTAGATCCGTCTGCCAGCGTTCGACCTTGAGGGAATCCATGAGAAAGCCGATTTTCAACTTCCCAGAAGGAACTGGTTTGTCTTGAGCGCGTAGAGCGGAAACGGACAAGAGCAGAAGGGCTGCTCCTGATACAGATTCAAAAACGTGCAGAATTGATTTTCTATGACCTGGGCACACCGACGCACCTCCTGAAAGATTACCGGGAAACTAACACTATTCACGGAATGTTAACAATACCCGCGGTACGCAAATGCTATCTATGGCTAACGTGATGCAAGTTGCAGAAACCACGGGCTTTAACCTTATGAAAGGCTTTCTTAGAGAAGGCCGGGATTCTCAGGGAAGGATTCCAACGGGAATGCTTATCGATTTCCGGCAAGGCGACGGTCGAGTGCCGGAGCAATTCGTTCGCTGGCACGGGCCGCCCAGAGAGCCGCGAGAACACCCGTTAAGACATCCATGGTGTAGTGGGCGCGCAGAACGAGAACGGCAGCGATTTCAAAGAGGACCAACAGAATGGAAGTAACAGTGAGCCACTTACGATGGAAACGAGAGAGTTCTATAGCGCCAAAGACTGCGATGGCGGTATGGCCGGAAAAGAAAAAGTCGTTCGCGACATGATAGGTCACCAAAAGGGAGGGAAAGCCGGGGTAGTGCCAAATCATTCCAGCGGGAACTGGAAGAGAGCAGAGCGCCTGCAGGAACTGCCGCAAGAGCATGAGCAAGACCAAGCCCAGGAACGGCCGAAGGCTGCCGCCGAAAAGCCAACTGCCAAGGAGAAAGAGGCCCAGGGCGTCAATAAAAGCAGAACTGACAATCAACAAAGCGTTGGCGGCGGCGGTGTTTTGAGCGAAGTAGGAATTCAAGCCGGCGGTGAGGTCGTGCAGCGCGTCTCCGATACCGCCGGCAGCCGGAGGGGTGCGCGCGCCAAGTAGAGATTGCGTCCAGAACCAGATCGCGAGAACCACCGCCGTCACAGCAAGCCGAAGAAGCAAAGTGCGCCAACCTACGAGATTTCTGCCGGGTTTCATGCGACGCGCTTCACAGGGAGCATCATTTGCGGATTATTGTGAAACCGTGCGACGGGTCATTTCCAGAGCCAACTCTCGCGCTTTGCGTAGGTCGAGTTTTCCCGTTCCCAGGTAGGGCAGCTTCTCGATGCGCAAGAACTGATCCGGCCGCGGCCGCCACAAAGCAGGCAAGTCGCTCTTCGCCAGTTTTTCCAGGCATTGCTCGAGCCGTTCGTCATTCAACGTGTGAAGCACGGTGAGGCGTTCGCCTTTTTTCTCGTCCGGCACCGCTGTAACCACGAAGGTTTGTTCCGTGGCGCCGGCGAGCTCCTGCAGCAAGTCCTCAACTTTGATATGCGGAACCATCTCGCCGCCAATTTTGCTGAAGCGGCTCAGGCGGTCGGTAATGCGCAGGAAGCCTTCCTCGTCCATGCGCGCGATATCGCCGGTGTTGTACCAGCCGTCGCGAAGAACGTCGGCGGTTTTTTCCGGCTTGTTGAGATAGCCGCGCATGACATTTGGGCCGTGTACGAGCAGCAAACCAGGCTCGTTTGGAGCAACAGGTTGCAAGGTGTCTGGATCCACAATCTTTACAGCAATTCCCGGCAAGGGATGGCCGATGCTGCCGCGCTTGGCGCCGACTTGGCGAAAGGAAGCTGCACGAAAATCGGTGGTGTTGACTGTGACTGCTGGCGAACATTCCGTGCAGCCGTAGCCTTCGTGCGGGCGGATGCCGAAGTGGTCCTCAAAGGCCTGTGAAACGCGGTCCGGCAATTTCTCCGCTCCTGCCATTACAAACCGCAGGCTGCCGAAATCTTCCGGCGCACAGCGGCGCGTGTAGGCGTTCAGGAAAGTGGGCGTGGCGAGCAGCATGGTCACCGAATATTTGCTGATGAGCCCGCCAATCACGCGAGAATCGAGCGGGTTGGGATGAAACACCACGCCGATGCCGGTAGCTGCCGGAAGGCAAAGCGTGCCAGTAAAGCCGAAGGAGTGAAAAAACGGGAGAATGCCCAGAATACGGTCGTCGGCTTGAAGCATGAACACCTGATTGAGCTGCTCGACGTTGGACGCGAGGTTGTAGTGCGTAAGAATTACGCCTTTAGGATCGCCGGTCGAGCCGCTGGAGAAAATAATCGTAGCGACGTCATCGAGTGTGGCGCGCCGCTCGCTCCCCGCAAATTTCATCAGCGTGCGAGCTGGCAAAAACAGCGCTGCGAGCATGGCAGTCAATTTTTCGCCGGAGCCAGGGCCCTTGGCTATGTCCTCGATGAAGAGCACTTCGCCCGGAGGCTGAACTTTTACCTTTTCAAGGAACACACGTGCGGTCACGACCGTTTTCAAATTGCATTGCGCCGCGCAAGAAGCCAGCGTCTCGTTCGGAGCGGTGTAATTCAGATTCACCGGCACTTTGCCCATCAGCATGGCGGCAAAGTTGACCAGCGCACCCGGCACGGACGGGGGAAGCAGCAGGCCGACCATTTCCTGGCCCTGCCAATGTCTACGCATACGTCTTGCGAGCACCAAAGCGCCCACGAGCGCCGAAAAATAGTTGAGCTTTGGCCTTTGTCCATCGGCCATGGCGAACCGCAAAGGGTGCCGTCGCGCCGTGTAAGCGAAGGATTCCGGCAGGATGTGCATACCCTTCTTGCGACGTTCGAAAGCTTCCGCGCCGAGATTTTGCACGACGCGGCGTACTTCCTGCGAAGTGGAAGTAGAGGGCATCGGCTTCCCAAACGTAACGCGCACGGGATACGGAATCCGCCGCGGAAACTTCCACAGGAAGCGCCCACCCGCAAAACTGAAAATCGAACCCCACACACCGTCCAAATTTACCGGAATGATGGGCACGTCCACGCCCTTGATGATCCGCTCCATGCCGCGGCGAAACGGCATCATCTGGCCGATGCGCGTCATCTGCCCTTCCGGGAAAATGCACACAACCTCGCCGTTTTTCAGCGCTTCCGTGGCCTGGCGCAGCGAATGAATCATTTCGCGCGGCCCTAGATCAGACGCGATGGGGATTACACCGAGAATTTTCGCAAACGGTTTCACGAAAGGATGTTCATAGGAGCCACGAAACATCAGGAAGCGGATGGGCCGGTCAATCGAAGCAATCAAAAACGCCGCATCGGCCATGGAGACGTGATTGGGGGTCAGCAGCGCTCCGCCTCTGGCGGGCACATTCTCGCGGGCCACCACATCGAGCCGGTACAGTGTATGTGTGGCGGTCCATAGCAGGAGCCGAAGAAGGGAATCCGGGAGCAGCCACAGCAAGTAAGCCGTCGCACCAAAGGTGGCAACGGAAGCCCAGAAGAAAGTCGCGCCAGAGCTCAAACGGAGCCAGTCCGACATCGCGTAATAGACAGCGGAAGCAGCGGCAACGCCGACAAAAGACCACCAATTCGCGGCGCCAAGCACACCACCTTTGTGTCGCTCTTCAGGGAGGTGCTGGATCAAGGCGCTGATCGGAACGATGAAAAAGCCACCGCAGAAGCCGAGGACGGCCAGGAGCGAGATTACTTCGTAGTATGTCAGACCTGGCATTGCTAGAGAAATGCCGAGCAGTGTCATGCCCACGGCACCAATCGGAATCAGGCCGTATTCGATCTTTCCGGAGGAGAGAAACCCGGCCGCCAAGCTGCCAAAACCGATGCCGACAGCAATGGCAGCGGAGAGCGCCGAACCGTGGACCGAGTCGAGCCGCAGGACGTCCTGACCGTAGAGGACGATATTGAACTGTAGGAGAGCGCCGACGAAGAAGAAGTAAGTATTGCCGAGCACGGCGAGAGACAAAACGCGATCGCTCCGAATGAGGCGCATCGGCGACCAGACATCAATCAGTGAAGTAACATGGAATTTCTTGTCGGGATCGGCAGCTGACACGCGTGAGATTCCGAAACTCGTTAGGAGGCCCACACCGGTGAATGCAAAGAGAAGCAGGCCGGAGATGACCTCTTTGCCCACAAAAACCTTGGCAAGAATGGAACCGCTGACGCTGCCGGCGATGATGCCCAAAAACGTGCCGAGTTCGAGAACACCATTGCCCCAGGATAGCTTTTCATCTGGCAAGAGTTCGGGAAGGAGGCCGTACTTGGAAGGGCCGAAAACCGCACCTTGCGTGCAGACCAGAAAAATGGCGGCGAGAGCGAGAGGAAAACTGGGCCCTATGAGAGAGATGACAGCGAGGAGCATGACACCGATCTCGAACACTTTGGTCCAAATAGTTACTCTGCGTTTGCTGAAACGGTCGGCGAGATAGCCGCCAGCAAGGGAGAAGAGAATGAACGGAGCGGCGAAAAGCAGACCGACAAGAAGGACGAGTAGTTCGCGGCGTGCGCGATCGTGCTCGAGGGCCAAAATTAGATAGATGACGAGAAACTTCAGCGCATTCTCATTGAAGGCGCCCTGAAATTGCGTGACGATCAGGCTCCAAAAGCCCAGACGCCACTTCTTTTCAGGCTCGTTTGAGGAAGAAGTTCCGGGACTAGCCATCCGCGCGCACCAATCCTCTCGATTGTAAGCCTCAGAGATAGAACGATTTTACCAGCGGTTCTTGCAGACGTGGTATTCCATTGCGGATTCTGTGCCGAAAACGCGATGCCAAGGCGCGCGGGCTAAGGGTTCGAAACCTGGAAAGACAAGCTGTTCTCGCGTTTTTCCTGCCACGATTTGGACCAGGCTTCGTGCACCGGGCTTTCGGCGTAATCGGCGGCCGCTTCGGCGCTCGTAAACTCGATAGCGTAAACACCACTGAAATCGCGCGCCTGGTTGCGCTCCGTTTTCAGCCAAATATTTTTGATGCCCGGAATTTTGCGGGCCATGTCTTTGATGCCATCGATGGCTTTCTCCCGGTCATAATTCGAAACGTCATCCCGGAACTTGTACACCACCACGTGCAGGACAGTTTTGGGCTGCCCGAAGTGGTTCTGCACTGCCGCGCTGCGCGCATGCAACGCGCCCGTGGCAACGCCTGAAATGAACAACGCGGTTCCCAGCGCGATTTGGGCCATCCGTTTCTGAAACGGTCTCATATTCCTCTCCTATTTCTTTTGCAGGCAAGACTTCCAGTTTATGGAACGCACCCGGATCTAAGCAAATCAACACTCATTGAAACCTTCAGAAACTCCGCAAAGAGTTTGACGGACGAGCCGCGCCGCCGTTACCCTCCCATGGCGGCTTCAGAGGAGAACAAATGCAAAGAGCGATTCGGTGGCTGCTGGTGTTCGGTTGGATTGGCGGTTTTATTTCGCTGGCGAGGGCTCAGAGCCTGGATCCAACCAACCAACTCGCGCGCGACATTTTCAAGCAGCTCATCGAGATTAACAGCACCGATTCAGTTGGCAACGTGACCACCGCCGCGGAAGCCATGGCCCAGCGGCTCCGCGCCGCGGGTTTTTCTGAAAATGACTTTCACGTTGCAGGGCCGAATGACAGAAAAAAGAATCTCGTGGTCCGGCTGCGAGGCACGGGAAAGCGTAAACCCATCCTATTCATCGGCCATCTTGACGTTGTCGAGGCGCTGCGATCGGACTGGTCCATGGACCCTTTCGAATTCATCGAGAAAGACGGCTTTTTCTACGGGCGCGGCACAGAGGACATGAAAGAGGGCGATGCCATCTTGGTTACAAACTTCATTCGCCTGAAAAAAGAGAATTTTGTGCCGGACCGCGATTTGATTCTGGCGCTGACCGCCGACGAAGAAGGCGGCTCCGCGAACGGTGTGGACTGGCTCTTGAAACAGCATCGCGACTGGATCGACGCAGAGTATTGCATCAATCTGGATGGCGGCGAGTTTGAAAAGGAAAACGGCAAGCGGATACTTGCCGCGATTCAGGCCAGTGAAAAAGTCTATGTCGATTTTCAGTTTGAATCGTTGAATCCCGGGGGCCACAGCTCAGTACCCACTCCGGACAACGCCATTTATCACCTGGCTGGCGCCCTTGCTCGGTTGCAGTCATTTTCCTTCCCGTTGCACCTCAACGAAATTACGCGCAACTATTTCGAACGCATGGGCGCGCTGACTTCAGGACAGGAGTCCACGGACATGAAGGCGGTTGCCAAAGAGCGTGCGGATCCCGCTGCCGTCCGCCGCCTGTCCGAAAATGCCTATTACAATTCGCTGCTGCACACCACTTGCGTTGCCACGATGCTTTCCGGCGGCCACGCGCCTAACGCGCTTCCGCAAACGGCGCACGCCAACGTGAATTGCCGCATTTTTCCCGGCGAAGACCCGCAGGTGGTTCTAAAAACCCTTCAGCGCGTGGCCAACGACCCAAAAGTAAAAATCACTATCGTGGCGCAGACCGGTCCTGACGGCAGAGTTGTGCCTGTAGTTCCAGTGCCGCCTTCGCCGCTGCTTCCCGAGGTGACCAAGGCCATGGAGAAGACTCTGAGCAATATGTGGCCGGGGATTCCTCTTGTTGCGACCATGTCCACTGGCGCCACGGACGGAAAGTACACACGCATCGCCGGCATCCCCACCTACGGCATCGCCTGCATGTTCTTTGACAAGAATGACGACCGCTCCCATGGGAAAGATGAGCGCGTCGGCGTTCAGGATTTTTACGATGGCGTGGCTTTCAACTTCAAGCTAATCCGCGAACTGTCGTTTCCAAATTGAACTCTGTCATCGTGAGGGGATCCGAGAAGACGCCCGAAGAATTTCAGCTGACCTGATGCAACGAACTGGGGACCGGTTGAGATCCTTCGCTTCGCCTGCTTGCTGCCGGCAGGCTCAGGATGACAAACTCACGACGGCCATAAAAATTCGCGGCCCGGCGAGGGAGTTCTCCGGGCCTGAACTATTTTCTATTTTCGAAGGCTATTGAGGCTTTCCGGGCTGTGTATCGCTTGGCTTCGCGTCCGGCTGCCCTGTTGTGCTGGCCGCGATAGGCTTCGCCGGTTCCGTGGTGAAACGCATCAAATATGGCATGAATGGCGTGACTTCGAACGGCATCTTCTCGCGTTCCGCCACAGTCCCAATCGGCTTGCTCTTGATGAGTTCCAGTTTGTCGCCCCATGGATCCAGCTTGACGCGCCCGCCGATCGGCAGCGCCACAATCATTTGCTGGTTCTGCTTGGGGTCCGCCGCGGCAGTAGTTTTGAGATCCGCGATCACAGGCACGCGATTGCCCAAGTGCCCGCTGATCAGGTTCGGAATCTGCTTTTGCCGTTCTTCCAGCGCCGTCAAGAACAGCCCGGCATTGCTAAACCGGTAACACTGCTCTTTCTGGCTCTCTGACTTACACGTAATCTTGTCAAGTATCTGAACGGCTTTGTCGTTGGCGGCCTTTTCCTCGTCGGGCGTCCGAGCAAAGCCAAAGTGACGGAACGTTTCTTTGTCGTCCACCAGCAGGTTGTCGAAGAATCCATAAGAGGGATCCATGCGATGGCCTAGAACCACATGCCCCAGTTCATGCGCCAGCATCGCTGCTAGGCTCGCTTCGTCGGGCAGCACGTCGATCAGGCCGCGGCTCAGCACAATGGTATGACCGATGGTAAAGGATTCCAGCGTGGAGGTAGTGAGAACGCGGCAGCGCACCTCGGGATCAACCTCAATATTATTGGTAACTTCGAGGTTATTGACCACTGCGTCGAGCACTTTGTCCACTTCGCCGTGTGGCGCGACCAATCCGATTCTCTCGAAGCGATCGATGACGTTGTCTTCCGCCTGGCGGTCCCAAGAGCGCTGCGCCTGAATGGGCGTCAGGTCATTGGCCGTCTTTGTGCTGTCTTCCACAGGTGTTTCTACCAGGATCTTGCTCAACTCCTGCTCCTGGCCGGCGTGGCCGAGGTTGTAACCCCAAAGCCTCGTTTGCGCACGGAAGTCCAAGTGCTTTGTTATGGCGTAGTGTACATCGCTTTCCTGACTGTAAACGAAAGACGGCAGCCAAACACCGGGCTGCACGTTGGTGCGCCAGCTATCGAAGTGAAAGTACCAGCTGGAATGTCCGCTGCCGCCGTAACCCCCGTTAAACCGCACGATGTTGTAATCCTGGTCCTCGACCCAGATTCGGCCCAGGAAACGCCCCTTGCCGGACTTTTCCACCGGCGTGACGTCGAACACGAGGCAGCGGACTTCACCAAGAAACTCGCGCCGCACGTAATCGAACTTGTAGTGCTGCTTGTCGAAGCCGTTGGTATCAATAAAAATCATCTGCAGAAAGCCGCCCGGCACAAATTCCGCAGAAAACGAGAAGAAGTTGCCGATGGCGCCAAAAAGCCTCTTCCCTTTGCCATTCGTATCTGTCAGCGAGACCAGCGCCACGCCCCTCGAAAAGTCGGCTCGGCCAAGAAAATATTTGTCGCCCGCGGCCACACTCCCAAGGTCCTTGTCCGGCTTTTGGTTCTGGATGTAGGTCTCGACAAGCGGCGAATATTGCCGGATCTGCTGAATCGACCGGTTTTCATTGGTAATGACACGGTCAATCACATCCGACATGGTACGCGCTTCCTGCGCGGCCGCGGGTGCCGCTACAGCAAACACTCCCAAGCCGCTCAGCACCACCCCTAAAACAACTCCTGCCACTCTACGCATCTCGTTTCTCCTCAGTAAGCCAAGCGGAATTCAATTCGCACGCGCGCTGGGAAATCCACCGGTTGGCCATCGCGCTTTGCCGGCTTGAACTTGATCTGCTGCGCCGCACGCAATGCGGCTTCATCGAGCCCGTGGCCCAAACCGCTGACGACCCGGTTAATCTGGATGGTCCCGTTTGCCAGGAATACCATTTCAATAACGACGTCACCTTCAACCTTCATGCTGCGCCCTTCAGCGGTGTACACGGGGCGCGGCTTTTCAGTAATGTCTACTGGCGTCGTGGGGTTTTCGCTGCTCGCTGCCCTTTTCTTCGGAGCCTCCGTTGCGACCGTCTCGTCTGCGAAGCCGCCAGCTTGCACGGTACCGGTCTTCTTGCTGGGCGGGGGATTTGCGACCCCATTGCCGAAGCCCGTGCTTGCTACCGTGCCGCGAATTCCCTTGGCGCCTCCCGTACCGTTGCCGTAACCGTCTCCGCCGGGAAGGGCTGGCGAGCCGAGGCGATTCACATTAGTAGCGTGATTCGGGTCGCCCTTGCCGGGTATCCCGTTGGGATCTCCGAAGCCGCCGGTCTGAACTTTGTTGACAGGAGCGACGACGGTTGCTGGTGCAGCGCTCCCCGACGACATCATGCCGGTCTTAACTTCGTCCTTTGGACGCTTCGGCTGTTTTGTCTGAACATCTATTGCTTTCGTTTGATCGAACTGTGGATTCAACTCCACAGGTTTGACATCCACTTTCTTCATCTCGGGCTGTATCGCTTTCGCCGTCAGGAACACGTGCTCCTGCCTCGGATTCAGCTTGGGAGGCTCCGGCGTTGGCTTAATCGGCTTTGGTTTTGGCAAGACTTTCTTGATTTCAGGAGGAGGCGGCGGTGGAGCAACCGGAACCAAAGTGACCGGCTGCATGAGTTCCGTGGGCCTAAGGTTCAGAGCCGTCTTCATTTGTTCCGGAAAGATCAGCGGGATAAGCAAAAGGAATCCGATAACGGCGACTTGGCCAAAGGCGCTGACTCCGATGCGGTCCCAGCGCCGTTTCGGTTCAGGAAGCAATGCTAGGCGCGCGGCGACGGGCCTCGTGCCTATGGCTTTTCTCCATGCCTGTGGATCGCCTGTACGGCCGCGGTTGGACTGGAGACCAACGCCCATGGTCGTTCTGCGTGGTGGTTCTACAATCATGGTTGTCATCCGCGTGCCGCCTCGTTAAATTCCGTCCAGCGAACAGGGATTTCCAGGGGGTACCTAGCGTCCCGAGTTCCGTTGGCAAATTAGGAAGTGCGCTTTGAGCAGTACCAGAGTACTTACGAGGCTGAGGTATATCGAATAGAACTTTGGTACCAACGACGCGAATTCGCTAATGCTCTCGTGAGCGCACCGCAGCACACTCTTTTTTTACCCCCGGCGAGGCGGTTCCAGTTGCGGGGCCGAGATCGCAACACAACCCCTAGGATACTCCAATTTCTTTCCGGTGGTTTGGCTTTCGCTCCCCAAATTACCGTCCATAGGGCTATCCTCTAGGATGCAGGGGAATTCATGGGCGTTGGTTAATATACGGGGATTACCCTAGATTTATTGCCATGCAAAAAGAGACCGCAAAGCACCGTACCGAGTCTGCTTCGGGTCTCTTACGGCTGCTTGACGGTTCGGCTTCTCTCGTCAAAAGGCTTTACGCCCAGGCGCAGGCGGCCCGTTGGGGGCTGTCGTTGGACAGGTTCGTTCTTGCTCTCGAACGCAGCGTCACAAAACGCTTTGCTGGTGCGTCCGCTCCAAGAGAAAAAGTAGAGGATTATCTCGGTTCGCTTCACCTGGAGGACCTTGCTTTGGCTTGCGCGTGCGCTGCGGGATGCGAATCGGCTTGGGAGCATTTTTTCGCTACTTATCGCCAGTATCTTTACTCGGCGGCCGCCGCCATTACCAGACGCCCGGCGAACGATCCCTACGCCAGCGAATTCGCTGATTCTTTGTACGCCACGCTTTACGGCCGGGAAACCACCATCGGGCGCGTCTCTCTCTTCAACCATTTTCACGGCCGAAGCAAGCTTTCCACGTGGCTGCGCGCCGTCCTCTCCCAGCGATATATTGATGTGCTGCGGCAGGAGAAACGCTTGGAGAGCTTGGACGATGACGAGGGCTCAGAGAAGGTGCTCCCGGCCAAACTCCATTCGAATTGGCAACCCGCCGATCCGAACCGCTCGCGCTACTTGCGCCTGTTGGCCGATGCCCTGAAGCAGGCCATCTCTTCCCTGAATCAACTCGACCGTATTCGCCTCATTTCCTATTACCTGAAAGATCTCACGCTGGCTGAGATCGGCAAGACCATGAACGAGCATGAAGCCACAGTGTCGCGCAAACTCGACCGCGTTCGCCACGAATTGAAAGACAAAGTCATTGCCATTCTCAAGTCCGGCTGTGCTGCAAAGAATGGGCCCTATTTGCAGCCAGGTCATGACGGGCAGCCCGGCCTTGACGATGCGCAAATCCAGCTTTGTTTCGATTACGCCACGGAGGCCTGGCCATTCGATTTTTCGCAATTGCTGGAGACGATTCCGCCCCGCCCCGGTGCGGCCAAATCGCTTCCGCCGGACGGTTGACTTGGCGCCTGCAAGAGATGTCCTGACTGGTCGTTCTAACTAGGAGAGATGCAGGGATGGCTGCTGAAGAAGACAAAAAGTTTGATGCGGTTCTGGGCGGATTCCTTGTCAATGATTTGCGCATTCGCGCCGGGGATCTCCATTGCCCGGACTCCGACACGCTCGCCGCTTTTCACGAGCGCTCGCTTCTTCCCGAAGAAATGAATTCGTGGAAGGAGCACATCGTTGGCTGCGCACGTTGCCAGGCGATTCTTGCCGAGCTCGAAGCTACGGATTCGCTTCCGCTCCAGCTTTCAGAAAACGAAGAAGTCCTGACGGCAGCGGCAGCCACAGCTGACGCGGCGAGCGAGTCAAGTTCGGCCCGAAAAGAAGTTCCCGAAACACTTCCGGCAAAGTCGCGTGTCACGCCGATTTCACGCGGCGTGCGCTGGCAATGGCTCGCTCCTGCGGGGGCTCTGGCGGCGGGGTTGATCATCTGGGTTGCTTGGCGCGAGAACCGGTCGCTGCTGAACCCTCCTACCGAGATCAAGACTGCAAGACTAGAACCACCTGCGGCACCACCGCCACCAGTTACACGCGATGGCAGGGAAGCTGCATCCGCGGAGGAACTCTCACGCATTTCGAAGGACCAAAGCGCGGTGGGCAGTGCGGTTGCAAAGCCTTCGCCTGAAACAAAGAACCTGAAACAGTTTGAAAAACCGGACACGCGTGGCCGTGTCGCTAGCTCCGAGCCACATACCGACAAAGAGACAGGCGCCCGGGCTGATACCGTGCTCGATTCCTTAGCGGCCGCGAATCGCGCTCAACAGCCCGCTAAGGATGCCAAAGCTGGAGTCGCGGGAGCTCAGTCGGAAACTGTCGTAGCGGAAACGCTGGCCGAGAGCGCTGAATCGCAAAACCAGCAAGCGCAGCGAAACCTTCAAGCGCAACAAAACCAGTTAAAAGAACAGAAAATTTCCGGCCCCAACCCGTCCAGGCATGCTGAGCAAAAGAAAAAGAGTAAAGACGAGTCACCAGCGCTTATGTATCGAGCCGCCGCTGCTCCACAACCGTCTGCACCGCCTCCCGCCGCGGCATTTAGCAACGACGGTGCTGCTGTCCGAATGGCTTCGGCCATCAGTCCGTATGTTATTTCAGCCCCGGACGGCAAAACCTCCTGGCGCGTCGGCCACGTCGGCATGATTGAATTTTCGAGCGATGGGGGTGCTTCCTGGTCGCGGCAAATTAGCAATGTATCCGTCGAACTGACCGCCGGTTCCGCTCCTTCGGAAAAAGTCTGCTGGATTGTCGGCCAAGCCGGAACCATTCTTCTCACCACCGATGCCGGGGCACATTGGACTACCATCCATTCGCCATTCGCTGAAGATTTGGGCGGCGTTCGCGCACCAGACGCTCTCCACGCCACGATTTGGAATCTCGGTATCACGAAAGCCTTCGAAACCAGCGACGGCGGCCTTACCTGGAAGCCCGCGCAAGCAAAATGAAGCGAAAACCGAGCCTGCCCGGGCGCGCGCCTGCAAGAAATTCTCTCTGTCGCGTTCTAAAAGAGAAGGCAAATTCCGCTCGAGGAGAAAGTGCATGAAAATCCCCCGAACCCAGTCCCACGCGCGGTGGTTGGCCGCAGTCTCGGCGGTCGCTGTGCTCACCGCTACCGCAGTGATCGCCTATCCTGCAGCGCGCAACAACAGAGTTTCAATCGCCCAGGAAAAGGAAGCCGGCCGCCTCGCCGACCAGTCCACCAGCTTGAATGACCAAACCGATCTCAACGTCACGGTCTACAACTCCAACATCGCTCTGGTCCGTGACGTTCGTAATCTCACTCTTCCTAGCGGCACGTTTCGTTTGAAGTTTATGGACATCGCCGCCACCGTCAATCCGGCCACCGTTCATTTCCGCTCGCTCACCGATCCCGACAAGCTCGGCGTCATCGAGCAGAATTACGAATACGACCTCCTCGAGCCCGCGAAACTTCTCCACAAATATGTCGGCAGGGAGGTCACGCTAGTCCGCTCGTATCAAGACAGCGGCACCACCAAGCATGAAGAGATCAAGGCCACGCTGCTCTCCGACAACAACGGCCCCGTCTGGAGAATCGGCAACGACATCGTCACAGGGATGTTTGCCGAGAGCTACCGCTTCCCGGAGGTTCCCGCGAATCTTTACGACCGCCCCACGCTTCTCATGTCGCTAGAGAACTCCGGTCCGCGCAAGCAGCAGATTGAGGCTTCTTATCTGGCCAACAATCTCTCGTGGAATGCCGATTACGTTCTCACTGTCGCGCGCGACGACAAGAACGCGGACCTCGATGGCTGGGTCACCGTGGCGAACAACAGTGGCACCGCGTTCCACAACGCGCATCTCCAGCTCGTTGCCGGCGATTTGAATCGTGTTCAGCCGCCCGCTCCTGCCGCACCTGTGGCGATGGATATGGTGGCAAACAGGGCCAAAACCCAGCAATTCCAGCAGGAAGCCTTCAGCGAATACCATCTCTACACGCTGGGCCGCAAAACCTCCGTCGAAGATAAAGAAACCAAGCAGATCAGCTTGCTTCAGGGCTCCGGCGTTCCCGTCGAAAAGCTTTTCGTCGTCAACGGTCAGTATTATTACTATCGAAGCCAGCAGGCTCCCGGAGCGCCCCTGAAGGATCCCGTTCTCGTCTATTACAAATTCAAAAATGAAGAGAAAAACGGCCTCGGCATTCCTCTGCCCGCCGGCAACGTGCGCGTCTACCAGAAAGATTCAAAAGGCGGCATTCTTTTCGCCGGCGAAGACCACATCGATCACACGCCCAAGGACGAACAAGTCAGCATCCACATCGGCAACGCGTTTGACGTGGTCGCCGAGCACAAACAGACCGACTTCAAGCACGTGGATACCCACACCTGGGAATTCGAATACGAAGTCACTCTGCGAAACCACAAGGACATCCCCATCGTAGTCCAGGTCAACGAGCCCATCGGCGGCGACTGGGAAATGCTCACTTCCACCTACAAGTTCACGAAGACGGCGGCCTTCGCGGCGCAGTTCAATGTGCCGGTCCCCAAGGACGGCACGTCAGTGCTCAAGTACCGCATCCGAGCCAAGTGGTAAAATCTAAATTCCTTTCTCAAATCAGGCCTTTCAGTCTTGCTGATTCCTGATGCTTCCTTGAAGGACGGCATTTCATTTGCACAGGAGCCGTGAAATGGCCGCCCACACCTCCGCCTTTGTTTTTCATGACCGGCTTCCAAGCGAAACATTTGTTACATTTTCCGTTAGGCTGTTTCCTGTTGCCAAAATGGCTTGACAGAATCCTTCCGCGCCCCTAGAGTTACGCGCATCGGGGACTGTGGGTTGCTTGCATCATTTGTTGCAGTAAGGCCCTTTGTATTTGGACTGTTCGAATTTGCGACAGGCAGCGTGTCTTTTGATGCAGGTAGGCTGCTAACCGGGGTGGGAGGCTTGCATGAATCGCTCGAGCTTTGCTTTTGCTAATTCCTCTTTGTGTGTATTTTCGCTTTCAAAATGGCCTCGGCGGCTGCTTCTCTGCCTCCTTCTGGGAACAATCCTTCTTTCCCCCGCCCTCCGCGCGCAAACTACCTCAACCCTTGAGGGAACCGTGACGGACCATCAAGGCCTGGCGATTTCCGGCGCGGAAGTTAGCGTCACCGCCGACACGCTGGCCGTCAGCAAGAAGACCACTACGGACGCAAACGGAAACTATCAGATCGCTCTTCTTCCCGCCGGCGTTTACACCGTGACGGTTTCTCACGACGGATTCAGCACGCAAGTTTTCAAGGGCCTCGAAATTACCTTGAATCGCACCGTTAGATTTAACGCTTCTCTGGAAGTTGGAACCGTTGCGCAGCGAGTGGAAGTCAATGCGGAGATTCCCCTCTTGGAGACGACCTCTTCGTCGGAAGGTGCGACTATCGTTCCCAGGGAGATCGTGGACATGCCCCTCAACGGGAGGAATTACCTCGACCTGATGCAACTTGTCCCAGGTGTGGCCATTAACCGGCAATCTGATCTCAACAGCGACAACGCCACGCCCGTCCTCGGCGAGCGCGCCAATAACACCGGCTTCCTTATCGACGGTCAGTCCAACCAAAACGAACTTGCTGGCGGCCCCGCCGCGCAGTTCAATCAGGACACCATTGCCGAAATCCAGGTCATCACCACCGGCTACAAAGCCGAGTTCGGCCACGCTTCGGGCGGCGTGGTCAACGTCATCACAAAGTCTGGCACCAATAGCCCGCACGGTCTTGCCTCCATCTACCACCGCAACAGCGCCTTCGACAGTTCCGATATTCCGGGGTCGCCGAATGTGCCCTACCTTTTGCGCTGGGACTACGATCTCGCAGGCGGTGGCGCGATGGTTCGCGACAAGGCTTTTTGGTTCGGCTCCGCGGAAGGCATTCACGAAAACCGGCAGTTGAATTTTGTTCCCCCGAAGAATACTCCGCAATTCCTCATCAATAGCGAGGAAACCTACAACGAGCCGACCACGGACCGCGAAGCGCGCGCCTTCGTGAAATTTGACCAGGTTCTCCGCAATCACCACTTAACCGAACAAATGAATTACACCAACGTCCACGTCAACAGCACCAATCCGCTTTCCGCTTACACCGCTCTTCCATCCACGCGCACCAATCTCGGCGACCGCAACCTCTTTCTGGGTTTCAGCGACACCGTAACCTTTGGCTCCGCCAGCCCTTTCATCCTCACTGTGCGCGGCCAATATCGTGACGAACCTACACTTGCCAGTCCGGCGCATCCACAAGCCGGCCCAAACACACTTTTCAACCTCTTCAGTTCCTATAGCAGTTTCTCCAACGGCATGGCTACCGGGCCGTACAGTATCTTCGGTGATCAAGGCCAGTTCAGCTACGGCGCCACGCTTACCCCCTCTACTTTGGGCCAGAAGTACGGAATCTTCGGTGCCAGTCTCGCCAAGACCGTAAGCCGTCACACCTTGAAGTTCGGCTGGGACTTTGAGCGGACTCACGTGGACGGCGCGGAAGCTAACCTGCAGTTTAATCAGCTCTTTGCGACACAGGCCGACTACGTGCAATTTGGCCCCGTCGACGCTGGTTTTTTTCTGCTCGCGACAGTAGGTGGCCTCACGCCTCAGGCCAATCAGATCAAACTGCGCAACAACTACGATGGCTTGTGGGCCCAGGACGATTGGAAACTTCTTCACAATTTTACGGTCAACGGTGGTCTCCGCTGGGACTACGATTCTGCCTTTAAGAAAACGGACAATATTTCTCCACGAGTTGGTTTCGCCTGGTCGGTCACGCCGAAGACTGTAGTGCGCGGAAGCTTCGGCCTCTTCTACGACCACTTCCGCCTTGGCTTGGTCCGCGACATCCCGGGCTTCGGCGGTGCCGATATCCGCGAGAGCCAGCCTCTTTCTTTCCCGCGCCTGTTCTACGGCGCACCAACGATCGCCCCGGCCCTTTTTGGTTTGTGTCTCTCGCAAACCAGAACCGATGCGCAACTACTGACGCAGCCAGACTTTTGCATCCCACCAAAGGCCCTTGGCCCGACGTTCCCCGGCTTGCCTTCCCAATTTGGAGTGGACCACCTTAGCAACTTGGGGCCTACCCCGATTCCTGCCAATGTCGCCGTCAACCAAAGCAATGTCCAACAGCTTTCTGGTCTCAGTTCGAGTGCATTTCTCAACGCCGCTGACGCTGCCATCGGTGCTCCTAACGGTTTCTGGTTCTGGGGCCCGTTTGGAACGCTTTCGTTCAACGTGTCGCAGCCTGGCAACTTCCCGGTAACCGTCGATCCGAGCTTTGCTACGCCCTATTCCCGCAGCTACACCCTCGGTGCGCAGCGCCAGCTCGCCAGCGATTGGGTTGTCTCCCTGGACTACTATCACAAGGACATCATAAATATCCTTGGGGTTCGCGAGACCAATCTTCCTTTTGCGGCACGGCTTAACAACAGTGGCGGTAGCCTTATTCAAGTGAATGGCTTCGGGCCATGGTACGGCGGCACTTACGACGGCGGAGTTTTTTCTTTCCAAAAACGCATGAGCCGGCGGTTCACATTAGGCGGCAGTTACGCGTATGTCTCTGAAAACGACGACGCGCTCAACTCCAATCTAGGCACCAGTGCTATCGGTGGGGGAAACGGGTTCCCCACAGACAGTTTCCGCGGGACCCCTCCGGTGGTCACCGATCCTGGAATTACGAATCCTCAAACCGGTCAGGTAGTTTGTCCTGGCGGCGCTACCAATGCCACGTCTTCCTTCATCGCCTGCAATGGCAATTTCGTGCCCAGAGCGGGTGTTTTCTACAATGGGGCCTTGCTCGATAAGGGTGCTTCCGACTTTGCTTTGCGCAATACTTTAGAAGCCCACGGGCTCGTGGAACTTCCCTGGAAGATCCAGTTCAGCAGCCTGTTCCGCGCGCAGAGCGGTTTCCGCTATACGCAAGGTGCCCTTGTGCCTCTCGATCAGGATGGCAACAACAACTTCAACGGAAGAGACCTGAAAACAGGACGCAGCGCCTTCCAAGCCCCACGGTTCGTGAACATGGATCTGCGCGCCGCAAAAACTTTTCCTATCAGCGAACGCGTAAGGGCGCAAGTCATGTTTGAATTCTTCAACCTCTTTAACAACGCGAATCCGGCCGCGATAAACCAGAATCAGAACCACCCCACGCTGCTGCCCGGGGAACCTGTTTTCGGCACCGTTGCAGAGTATCTGCCCGGTCGCGAAGGGCAATTCGGCCTGCGCATCGAATTCTGATTTAATTCGGCATGACGGAAAGGAAAGCCATGCGGAAACCGGTACTCGTAGTGTTTTTGTCTGCGATATTCTTGGCGTCGTCCAGCTTCGCCCAAACCTCCAAGAAAAAACCCGCTGCCTCCGCGGTCGCTGCTGCGGTAACTCCCGCTGCCAAGCTGCAAGGCCTCGACGACCTCGCCGCCGACGCTATGAAGCAATGGAAAGTCCCCGGAGTAGCCATCGCCGTCGTGCAAGACGGCAAAGTCATCTACGCCAAAGGCTACGGCTATCGCGACCTCGAGCAGAAACTCCCCGTCACCACCGCGACGCTTTTTCCGATCGGCTCCATCTCCAAATCTTTCACGGCTCTCACGTTCGCCATTCTCAAAAACGAAGGCAAAGTGGATTGGGACAAACCGGTGCGCAGCTATCTTCCCGAATTTCAAATGAACGACCCCGTCGCCAGCGAGCAAGCCACTCCCCGTGACCTTTTCTCGCATCGCACGGGCCTTCCGCGCCACGACCTCGTCTGGTATTCCTCCGACTTCACCCGCGAGGACCTGGTCTCCCGTCTGCGTGAACTAAAACCCAACAAAGGCTTTCGCAGCGCCTACCAGTACAACAATCTCACCGTCATGACCATGGGCTACCTCGAAGGAAAGCTCACCGGACTGGGCTGGGAAGGCGCCATTCGCCAAAAGATTTTCGCACCGCTCGGAATGTCTCATTCGGATTTATCAGTCACCGAGATTGAAAAAACCGAGGACCACGCGCTTCCTTACGAATTGAAAAAAGAGATAGTCACCAAAGTTCCCTACCACAACATTGACGCCATCGGTCCCGCGGGCTCTATCAATTCCAGCGTCGACGACATGTCGCACTATTTGACCTTTCAGCTCGGCGACGGCAAATACGAAGGCAAACGGATTGCCGCCGAAAGCGACCTCCGCGAAATGCACAGCCCGCAAACCGCCATTCCCGATCCACCGCCCGCGTTCAGCATGCCTGGTCTCGGCCATTTCAGTTATGGACTAGCCTGGGTGGCCACTTCGTATCGCGGACACAATCTCGTCTGGCACAACGGCGGCATTGACGGCTTCTACGCGCTGCTTTCCATGCTTCCCGACGACCACATGGGCGTCGTAATTCTCACCAATCTTCCCAACGGCCAGACGCCCGAAGTCCTTGCCTATAACGTCTACGACCGCTTGCTGGGACTCGACCCTATGCCTTGGTTCGAACGCTTCAAGGACCTCGAAGCAAAAGGCAAGAAGCAGGAAGAGGAAGCCAAGAAGAACAAGCCCAGCGACCGCAAGACGGGCACCCATCCTTCGCACAATCTCGCGGATTACGCCGGCGAATATCAGAACGCGGGCTACGGCAGCATCAAAGTCGCTACCAAGGGCGACGCTCTCGAGCTGAGCCTCAACAAACTTGGGCCCTATCCGCTCGAGCACTATCACTACGACGTCTTTCAGGTTCCGGAAGAGAACGACAGCTTCGCCGCGGGCGAAAAGTTCCAATTCGAGATGAACAAAAAGGGCGACATTGACCGCATCGCCGCACCCCTCGCGCCTGCGCTTGGCGAAGACATCGTCTTCACACGCGCGCCGGAGAAAGTTTCCAAAGATGTTTTGCAAAAACTCGCTGGCGATTACATTCTTAGCGAACAACCTGTCACGTTCGCCGTCGTCGGCGATGTTCTGCGCCTCACCGTGCCCGGCCAGCCTCAGTACGAGCTGATTCCCAGGAAGGAACTGTCTTTCGAATTGAAGGGCATGCCTGGCTTCAGCGTGGATTTTCAGATGGACGCCTCCGGCAAAGTCACCGAAGCCGTCTTCAACCAGCCCAACGGCGTCTTCCACGCCAAACGCAAGTAACAAACCTGAAGTCGAGAGTTTGCGCACCACCCAAAGGCGGTTCAGGCGTCTTTGTCACCAGCCAGGTTCGGCAACGAAGATCATTTCGGGGGAACTGTCGCGAAGCGGTGAGCGGTCGAAATCGCCGTACTCGGCGGAGACGCGGAAGCCGCACCGCGCCAGCAGGTGCTCGACCTCGTAGCGGAAGAAATAGCGCAACGGCCAGGCGAACACCAGCCGCTCTTTCTTTCCGCCGGGATGTTCGATGGTGTAGATCATTTCCACGTCGTTTCGCTGATCCGCACGGTGAAACGCAGCCACGCGCTCGCTGATGCGCACCTGCCGGCCGTCGCTGGTTTTGTATTCGATTAGCGGCGATTCGCGCATGTGTACCGGGTCATGCATGCGTTCGGGGTCGGTTTGGAACACGTCGAGGATCAGCCGCCCGCCCGGCCGCAGGTGATTCCGGCATCGTTCAAGGCAAGCGACCTGGTCGCGCACTTCCAGCAAGTGCTGAAACGGCCGGAACGGAATGATGATGAGCTGGAATTTCTCGCCCAGCTCAAACTGGGTCATGTCGCCCTGGACCAGATGGACTCGCTCACGTTCTTCCTTGTTCAGCACAGCGCGTTTTTTGGCCGCGCGTTCCAGCATGCGTTCCGAAAGGTCGAGGCCCGTGACGCGTTTGCCCGTTTGCGCCAGCGCCATGGCAATGCGTCCGGTGCCGCAACCGAGTTCGAGCACTGGATCGCCGAATTCGCGCGCCGCGTCGCGATAGAAGGTCACGTCCTGCGTTCGCTGTCGCACGATGGGCGATTCATCGTAGTAGTCCGCGATGAACGAATCGTACAGAGCCGGCGACATGTTCTCTTCGTTGGTCGTCAAAGGCCGTCCCTAATCGAAGTTAGAATAAATGAAATGCAGAGACATAAAGCACGCAGAGTAAGGTTTATCCCACCACGGCGTCCGCTTCGATTTCGACCAGCATTTCCGGCGAAATCAGCTTGCTTACTTCGACCATGCTCGTCGCAGGCCGGATTTCGCCAAAAAACTCGCCGTGCGCACGGCCGACCTTTTCCCACTCGGAAATGTTGGTCACGTAGATGCGCGTGCGGACCACATCTTTTAAGGTCGCGCCGGCCTTGGCGAGCGCGGCTTCAATGTTGCGGATGGTTTGTATCGTTTGCGCCCGCGCGTCGCCTACGCCAACGATTTTTCCGTCCGGGCCCGTCGCGGTGGTCCCCGAAACGGTGATGGCATTGCCGATACGCACCGCGCGCGAGTAACCAACAATCGGCTCCCACGGCGCTCCGCTCGATATATTCTGCCGGTCCATTTTGCGAGTCTCCTTGGGCTCGATTCTCTTTTGCTTTCGTGCTTTCCTGGCGCGCCAGAAAGCATAATTCATTCGCGGCTGTTTCGACACTGGCGGCGGCAATTATCCGCGCCTTTGGCTATGATGCTAAACTGAATGCACCTTCGCGGAGAATTCGAGACAACCGAAAGAGGCCGGGGCAAGGGATGAAGTGCAACAACATTCTGGAAGCCGTTGGGCGCACACCCCTGGTGCGGCTGAACCGCATTAATAAGGACTTGAAGCCGCAGATGTATATCAAGGCGGAATTCACGAACCCCGGAGGTTCGGTGAAGGACCGCATCGGCATCACAATGATTGATGACGCCGAGAAACGCGGCCTGCTGAAACCAGGCGGCACGATTATTGAAGGTACTTCGGGAAATACCGGCATGGGCCTGGCGCTGGTGGCGGCGGTGCGCGGCTACAAATGCGTGTTTACGACCACAGACAAGCAATCGAAGGAAAAAGTAGACTTGCTGAAAGCGCTGGGCGCAGAAGTGATTGTATGTCCGACCGCCGTCGAGCCTGAGGATCCACGCAGCTATTACTCCGTGGCAAAAAAACTCGCGCGGGAAATTCCCAATTCGTATTACCCGAATCAGTACGACAATCCGATGAATCCTGAAGCGCACTATCTCACGACTGGCCCTGAGATTTGGGAAGACAGCGAAGGCAAGATCACCCACTTTGTCTGCGGACTGGGTACGGGCGGCACCATCAGCGGGGCGGGAAAATATCTGAAGGAAAAAAATCCGTCGCTTAAGATTGTTGGCGTCGATCCATATGGTTCGCTGTACTACGATTTCGTGAAAACAGGGACGACAATTAAAGCGAAAACTTACGTCGTGGAAGGCATTGGTGAAGACTTTTTTCCGACGACGATGAACCTGAAGGTTCTCGACGATGTTATCCAGGTGAATGACGAGGAGTGCTTCGTGGTGGCGCGGCGGCTGGCGAAGCTGGAAGGATTGTTCACGGGCGGTTCTGGCGGCGGATGCATGTCCGGCGCATTGCGGCTGGCGAAAAACCTCGGGACGAACGAGTTTGTCGTCGCGCTGCTACCGGATACCGGGATGCGCTACCTCAGCAAGGTGTACAACGACGAATGGATGCGCGAGCGCGGCTACGTGGACACCGCTGTGCAAATTACCGCGGCTGAAGTGGTGAAGGCCAAGCATTCTGCAGGTAAAGTCCGCGAACTGGTAATTGCGCGGCCATATCAAACGGTCTTTCACGCGCTGAAGTCCATGCAAGACCAAGACATTTCGCAGATTCCGGTGTTTGAGGAGAACACGCCCATTGGCACAATTTACGAAGACCAGATTCTGAATCTGGCGCTGCAAGGTAAGGATTTGCGCAAACTCGTCGTGCGCGAAGTGATGAGCAATCCGCTGCCGCAGGTACCAAAGACGGCGCCCGTCGAGCGCGTGACCCACATTTTGAGCCACGAAAATCCCGCAGTTTTCGTGGATATGGGCAATTCGCATTTCGAAATTCTCACCAAGTACGACCTCATGAGCACCGTCGCCTCGCTCATGGAACAGAAACGGTAGAGGAAACCCAGTGCCTGCCGGTCCTGGACCAATCGGGTTTGCTGCCTTTACGGGAGTAAAGTTTCTCGGCTACTCGGTTGCGGCCAGTGTTCTCACAAACTTTTTTCAGTCCTCCCCAAGTGCCTGGCTGGTTGGGCTGGTGCGAACGGGGATTGGGCTCGTTGCGGGGACTTTATTTGGCGGGATCTGGCTTCTGTTCGGGACGTTTTCCGCCAACAGATGGCCCGGTTGGGCGGCTGCGTCGCTTTTCTTTGGATTGCTGATTCCCATTCGGCTCGCGGAGTGGTCCCTGTTGATTCACTTTTTCTTTGATCGTGGTCTCGTAGAGAGGGCAAGAGACTTGAAGCTGGCGGCCGCTGGAAGTGTGTGGTCTTTTGTTCTCGATGGAGTTGGTATCGTCTCCGCATTCGTGATTCCCGGCGGATTTTGGGTTTGCTGATGGACTCTGGCCCGAACCTATGAAAATTCACGACTTCAATCAGCGGTTGAAAGACGCGATTCTCATCGCCGATGGAGCGATGGGCTCGATGCTGCATGAAGCCGTGGGGCCGCAGCGTTGCTTCGATGAGCTGAATGCCACCGAGCCCGAAGCGGTCTTTCGCGTCCACCAGGCGTATATCGAAGCGGGCGCGCAGATCATTGAGACCAACACTTTTGGCGCAAATCGCTTTAAGCTCGCGCCATTGGGACTCGGCGATGAAGTGCAGCGTCTGAACAGCCGCGGCGTGAAAATCGCGCGCGAAGCCCGCGAATCCGCCGCGCGCGAGGTGCTGATTGCCGGTTCGGTTGGCCCACTGGGGCTAGGCGTACAAGCTCGTCATCCGGACGACAAAGAGATTCTGGATGTTTTTTACGAGCAGGCGCTGGCGCTCGAAGAGCGCGGCGTGGATTTCTACATCCTGGAAACCTTCTCTTATATTGAAGAAATTCTTCTGGCGGTGGATGCGATTCGATCCTTCTCGGGATTGCCGATAGTGGCGCAGCTCACGTATTCGGAAGAAGGTACCACTCATGGCGACATTCGTCCTACGGACGCTGCGGCTCAATTAAAAAACAAAAATGTTCAAGTGATTGGCTCGAATTGCACGCTAGGTCCGCAATCGCTTTTGCGGATCCTCCAGGAACTTGCCGCCGTGGACGACATTCGGGTCAGCGGGATGCCCAACGCCGGATTTCCCAAGCGCGAGGGCGATCGCATCGTGTATCCAAAATCCTCGCCGGAGTATTTCGCGCTCTTTGCGCGCGAAGCTGCTGGGCTCGGAGTGCGCATTCTCGGCGGCTGCTGCGGCACGACGCCGGCACACATTCGGGCAATGGCGGAAGCCGTTAAATCGCTGCGTCCGGCGAAGGCCCATCCGGCATCACCGGCGGTGGAAGCAGTGGCAAAGCCCGCGCCGGTTTCGCAGCGCGAACCCGAAAGCCAGTTCTGGAAGAAGCTGAAGAAAAAAGAATTTGTGGTGTGCGTGGAAATCGATCCGCCGAAGGGCCTTTCGCTCGACCGCATTTTCGAACAAGTGGACAAAGTGATGGCGTCGCGCAAAGTGGACGCCATCGACATCAACAGCGGCGCAATGGCCCGCGTGGGGATGGATGCCCTGGTCGTTGCAGGGGCTCTCGAAGCGCGCGGCGTGGAAACCGTTCCGCATTTGACGACCCGCGACCAGAACATCATTGGATTGCAAGCTGCTCTGCTGGGCGCGTGGACGGTTGGCGGCGTGCGCAACGTCTTGGCAATCACTGGCGACCCGCCGTCGGTCGGCGATTATCCGGAAACCAGCGGCGTGTACGAAGTTGACTCCGTGGGACTGGTGAAAGTGCTTAGCCGCTTGAATCAAGGCACAGACTGGGCGGGGAAAACGCTTGGCGGCGCGACGAATTTTGCCATTGGAGTCGCGCTAAATCCTGTCGCGGATGACCTCGACAACGAAATCGCGCGCTTCCATGCCAAAATCGAGGCTGGCGCGCACTACGCGATGACACAGCCGCTCTTCGATCCTGAACACTGGCACGCGTTTTTGAAAAAACTTGGTGGCCAACCCGCTATTCCCGTGATGATTGGAGTTTGGCCGTTGAACAGTTATAAGCAGGCGCTGCGCCTGAACAACGAAGTGCCCGGCATCGTGATTCCCGAGCCCTTGCTGAAGTCTATAGAGTTAGCCGGAGCCTCCGCGCGCGACTGCGGCTTCCAAGTCGCCCGGCAAATGCTCGCGTGGGCACGCACGGAACTGGCAGGCGCGTATCTGATTCCCCCGTTCAAACGCTACGAAGAGATTCTCGAAATCCTCTAATCTCGCTTTTTCCGTTTCTCGGTCTTCTGTGGTCTAGGAGAACGTTGGCTCTCCCTTCGTCAGCTGATAACGGACATCAGAAACTATCATCTGCGAGTTTCTTTCCTGGCTCGCTCGATTTTTCGAATCTGGCTTGCGAATTGCTCTCACCGGAATGCAGAACGCGGAGGATGACATGCATGGGAGCGAATTGCGCAAGATTCTTCTGACAGATTGCAAGGTGGTTCCGACAGGAACCACTGTCAGGTCGAGGCGGAAGATCATTGTTTTGCTGCTTGTGGCGCTGCTCCTAGGGCAGAGTGCACAGGCACAACTTCATTCTCCGCCCGGAGACTGGCAAGCCGTAAAAAATCTCCTGCCGGGCACGCATATTTCTGTGAAGACGCAGCAGCGTTATCGTTGCAGCCTAGAAAGCGTAACGGATGACGAACTTGTTTGCGGAACGCGCACGCCCTTCAAAGTACTCACACTGACAATCCGGCGTTCAGAAATCCATGAAGTACGCATTTCGCCTAGGCCCAACCAGGCTACGGACGCCTGGATTGGAGCAGGGATAGGAGCCGGAGCGGGGGCCATCACCGCAGGGACAAACAGTAGAGACTACCCAGGCTTCCATGCATTTGTCGGGGGAGCAGGGGGCGCCGCTGGTGGAGCCCTGGTCGGAGGGATCGTTCCGATCTTTCAGCTTCTTCTTCAACGCGGCAAAGTAATTTATAAGTGGTAGAGACCTTTGGACGTTCCCCAAAGTAGTTGGGGGTCCTGGTGGCGCCAAGAGAGGCAAGAAAGTTCTACGGATTGGGTTGCGGGAAGGAGACCGTGCTGGTGTGATCGTGAATAATCTTCCAGCCCTCGGGGAACTTCTGCCATACCAGGCTGAATACACCGCCGATGTCGCCCACGTCGCGCTTCAGATGCCATTTTCCTAAAACAAGCGCCGCATCGGAACCAAGAAAACGAAATTCCAAGTCCGAAAAATTCAGCTCGCCCATCGCTTCGCGATTAGGGTAATTCTTTTTGTAGCGCGCGAGCACCCCGTCCCACCCGCGCGAAACTCCGTTGGTTCCGGAGAAGGTTAAGTCCGGCGACTGCCAATATCCAATCAGGAAGGCATCCACATCTCCACGATTCCATGCGGCCTGCTGTGCTTTCAACACGCCGTTGATCGCTGCACGGTCAACGTCATGCGTGTCGGGAGGTTTGCCGAACAGAGACTGCCGCGCGAGCATCCAGCAAACGGCGATTGACGCGACTCCAACACCCAGGAAGACCATCATCCGATTGCGACCCATAGCTTTCCTCCCTTACGCCTGGTGTTCAGGAGAGCCTACAGACTCCCGTAAGTCCGTAAGTGACTGACGGATTGGAGGATAGGCGGGATGCTAGGCGAAGGCAAGAGTTTCTCTGAAGGCGTCCCCGGATGCGGGACAAGGTCTTTATTTCCAATAAGATATGGCCAATCGTTCTATCACACTAGTACTTCGGAGCTATTGGACGATATTTTTCCCCTAGGCACAATCCTTACGAGGTTTGAGGGAATGTTCGCTGTCATGCTATTCACAATCTCGATTGTGGCCCTGTCTCAGTTTGCTCTCTACTACTGGAGGGCGGTGCTGGCAGGCGTTGCCGCGCTGCCCGTGTCGGACCGCGTGCTCGCCGCCGCCCATGTCCAAGACGGGCGCCTGCTCCCCCAGCATTTTGAAACGATGGCGGACCTTCACAATCTGACGCCGGACCTGAAACCAAATCAGGGCGGCTTGGGTCTTGTGCGCGTTTATTACCGGCTGGTGCAAGGGCTCGGGATGCTCCCGATTTTGACTTCCTGGAGCGAACGCGAGCGCGTGATTTGCGCGCGCTACGCCGCGGTGAAGGTTGACCGCCGACTGCAAACGAATCTCAAGCTTGCCGCTGCCTTGCGCTCCTGCTAAGTTTCTCCGGTTTAACTATTCCAATTCTTCAAAAGAGCCACGGTCCCTGGCCCTTTCGCGTTTTTGTCCGCCAGAGCGGCCACCAGCGCGTGCGGCAGCTTCCTCTAACATTTTCGCGATGCGGCGTTCGCGGGACTCGGGATTGCGGTAGTGAAAAATACCAAGCAAAGTGTAGCGGCGTTGCGTAGGCGTCATCGTTTGCCAGCCTTCAAAAGCCCGGGGATCGCGAGCGAAGGCAGCTTTTAGGATGGGCGGAAGCTCCAGTTCCGCTTCCATCGTGGCGAATAATTGCTCCGCGATTCGCTCCGCGCGCCGCACGCGGGCCGCCGCGCCTTTTGGCTGGGCCACTTGATCGCAAATCCATTTCCGGATCGAAAAACTCAAATTGTCGAACCACCGCTTCACGGACCGGTCCTGCGAGAGCGCGCGCTTTAATTCCGCAGGCAGGATGGCCTTTGGTTCTTCAAGGTCAGGCTCGAGCCGGAATTGGGCCGTGCTCCCTGCTCCAGCAAGGGCCCCGGCTTGCATGCGCTTAGTGACGAGCAGGAAGTGAGAGTCTCGGCTCGTTGGAAGGAGGGCGCGGATCGAGGGGTAATGCGAAGGGAAGAGCGTCGTCCGAAATAAAAAGCCGTTGATTTCGCCCTTGACGCGTAGCCGGCCGCGCGCACCCCAAACCTTCTCTACGTCGAACGGGATTCGAATGATCACCCAACCAAGATTGCCCTGCATGCGCTCGAGAGTGGCTTTGAACGACTTTGCGACTACTTTAGACTTCGTTTTCATGCGGGAACCTGCCGCTCGCAAAACGACGCAAACAAATGGAAACAAAAAGAGGGCACGCGGAAACGTGCCCTGCTTCCCCTGTAGTGACTGGTCATTCGCGGTGCATGCGTCCCGGCGCTTTTTCCGGGAAGACCGGCGCTTCTAAGCGACTTCAAGTCGAAACGGCGGCGCTACTTCGAAAAGCTGGCCACCGCCTCCGCTTCGGTGTTGTAAACATCGAAGACGGTCATCAGTTTCGTGATTTGCAAAACTTCCTGGAATTTGCTGCCGAGATGGCAGAGCCGCAGCCCCGCGCCCTGCGACTTCGCGCTGTGATGCGCGGCCACCAGCGTGCCCAGCCCCGCGCTATCAATGAACGTTACGTTATCCATGTTCAGAACAATTTTCTTTTTCCCCGAGGCGATCAGTCCCTTCACTTTTTCGCGCAATGCGTTGCTTTCTTCGCCCAGCACGATGCGCCCGTCCAGCGCCACCACGGAGACGCCATCCACTTCACGATCGGTCATCTTCAATGCCACGTTAGTTTCCTCCTCGTCGGAAAGAGGTTCCGGCGGCAACCCGTGCCGGAGCCGTAAAGCCTATCAAATCAGGGTTAAACCGGGAGCGATGAATCGTAATCGAAGACCCGGCGGCGGTCAAATTTCCTGAAGTCCCCGCAGCTACTCTCTGCCTCTGCTTCGCGGGCTTCCGTATTCTTCCTTCTGCCCTGGTGGACTCCGCGACTCTTAAACTCCCAAATTGGTCTCTGACCTCCGCTCTCTGATCTCTGTGTCTCTTCCTTTCAACTTTGAACTGTCAACTGCTCTAATAGTAGTCCGCGCAAGACATGTAGTAGCCGCACACCGGGCAGATTAACTTGCAGCGACGTGACTCCAACCGCTGCGAGCACACCGGGCAATACCTCGACGCATCTTCGTTTCCCAGTTGCTTGTCGGGAAGATCCGAAACCTCGCCGGCTTGCGCAGGTGCTTCGAGAGGGTCGCAGGCCATCCCCGACTGAGCTGAGTCTCCGGTAAACATTAGATTCGCAGTGGTTTTCACGGATGCACGGTTATAGCACAGCCATGGGACAAGGGGGTAGCTTTCTGCCTTACCCCTTCACGGTTCCCAGGGCGGCTTGGGCGGAGGGCCTGGGGATTTGCTCATAGACTGGAACGCGGTGATCATCCAGGCGAAGCCACGCGGCAGGTCTTCGGGGTGCTGGTTCAGGTGCACGAAAAACATTTGGATGTCTATAGGCGCGCCGCCGAGGTTGCGAAACGCGGAGGGCAGCGGGGGTCCACCCGGACGTCCCGGAGCAGGAATCTGCGTATGCAGTCGAACGGCATACATACTGCCGCCCGCCAGGGACTCATTCGGGTATTGCATCAGCCAACCGCAGTTGTGCCCGTCCAAGATCATGCCGGCGGAGACCACGACCCATTCCCCCGCATCTTCCGGCGCAGGCTTTTGACAATCCCAGAGTCGCGCCTGAGGCACGAACGGGGTGGGATCGGAAAACCCGTACTCATCCAGGAGAAGTTTTTGTAGTCCATGCTGTTCCCCAAAACGCTTCACTTCGGGGAGAGACTGGTTCCAATCCACGTTGGAGTCGTTCATCAAAGTGTAGGCTGGATTTCCCATGCTCAAGGAGTTCACGAAGGGGAAGTAATAAGGATATGCGCGCACGGCCGTGAAAAGGCAGCTGACGACCATCACCGTGACCACGCCCGTTCCCAATTGCACCCAAGTGGGAATGGATGCGCGGAGTTCGCCCAACAGTTGCGGAACTGGAGCGAGGAGCAAGAGCAGCAGCATTAGCGGCACGCTGAAGTGGCGGATGCTGATATCAAGTGGGCTAAGAATGCACGCGCCGGTGAACACAAGCAAACTCACCCAAAGCACGCGCCAATGCAGCGCCAGCCTTGGGGAGATTGCAGAACCGGCGTCTCCGCTTCGAAATTTTCGAGTCACCGCGATGATTAGAGACAGGGGGAGTAAAAGTAAAAAAGCGAGAGGCGACTTCAGCGCGAAAACAACAGGAAAGTAAAACCAAACGCCATGCGAATAGCTGCGCCCAAGAATAAATGTCGGCCGCACGCCGGAGACGACCACCCAAAACACTCCGCGCAGGTAGAGCACGGGAGGAAAAAGGGCCCTACGAAAGAAGAGCGCCATCTGACCGTTTCCTAGACGGTAGAGGGCGTTCGTAGGCTGATGCCAGGAAAAAACCAAATAGAAGACGTAAACAACCACCGCTGCATACAATATTCCCAGGAGCGTTGCGCGCCAGCGTGTCTTACGCCACAGCTTCGCCTCACCCTTGCTTCCTGGCAGGACGGGGACCGGACGCAGACGCAGGCTCAGGGCAAACGCCAGAAACGCAAAGAACAAAAGTCCTGCGGTAAATTTCGAGAGCAGTGCGCCTGCCAGGCAAAGCGCGAACAACAGGACGTTCTTCCGGCTCGGCTCCCGCCATACATTGGCAAACGTCCATAACGCGAGGAGGCAAAACAACGCCACGGCGATGTCGGTGTGAACAAGTGGCCCGAAAGTGAGGAATGCCGGCGTGCTCACGAACAGGCTGAGGCAGAACAGTCCGCCCCACCGACCGCCGAGCCGTCTCGCCAAAACGAACAACGCACAACCCAGCAAAAGAGTGAGGGCTAGCATTGGCGCTCGCGCCCATTTGAGAATCGATTTCGGGTCGTTCCACTTCTCGAGCAGCGATTCGCCGAAGACCCACTGGCCCAGGTACGAAGGGAAAAATTTTTCGCTGAAGGTCCAGGAGATGTGGTTGTAGTCGGCGCGAACGCCGCGAATCACCAGAGGAATTGCCGCCAGCACCTTCGGCAGGGGCGGATGCTCGGGATTCATCCGCAGGTCGAGCTTTTGGAGATAACTGACGCCGGCGCCGATGTGCGACGCTTCATCCAAAGTCACGGATTCGCGCAGCGCAGCGCCGCCCGCAAGCACCGCCATCAGTGCCAGGAGCAATAAGGCGAGAATCGAGGTAAGAATGCTTGGCCGTTTTTCCGCTGGATTCATATCACTTTCGAGCCTGGGAGCCCGCCGGAATTGTATCGAGGGCAGTAATCATAACCCCATGCGGGCTTTCACTCGAACAGTACTCGCCAACTTGTGCAGAGATAACCAACGGTTCCATGTTACGCAAGCTATTGCCTGGCGCCTAGTTGATCCGAGGTCGAGACCGAAACTCAGGAAGGCGTGCTTATCGCACCCGCGCTCTCAACGGAAGGCAAATTTTATTTTTTCGCGGGTTCGGGCATCACATAGCCGGATTTGGCGGGTAAGCCGGCTCGCTCGAGCTGCACGGTAGTGTGTTCAATGTGAAACTGTTTTGCGGCGACTTGGCGGATGGCTTCCATCAAACGTTCGCACTCGTCCATGTGCATGTCGGGAATGCGCGCGTGGAGGCTGAGTGCATTATGCCCGCCGCCTAGCGACCAGAGGTGGACGTCGTGAACTTCCTGGACGCCCTCGACGGTCAGGATGGCGCGAGCGACTTCTTCAAGTTCCAAGTCGTGGGGACGGCCTTCCAAGAGAAGGTGGGAGGATTCGCGAAGGACACCGATGCTGGACCACAGCACCAGGACGCCAATGCCCAAGCCGAGAAGAGGATCGATCCAATGGGCGCCAGTCATTCGTATGAAAATTGCGCCAACGATGATGGCGACGTTGGATATCGCATCGCCGAAATTGTGAATCAGGATGGTGCGAAGGTTGAGGTCACCGCGTCCGCGGACGAGAGCTAAAGTGATGCCGCCATTCACGGCCAGAGCGGCGACAGAAGTCCAAATCATCCATTCTTCAACGACTTGCACGGGAGAACGGAACCGCTCCACCGCCTCATAACCCAGCCAGAGCGAGAGCAAGACGAGCACAAAAGAATTCGCGAAGGCAGCCAGTGTTCCGGCGCGGTGGTAGCCGTAGGTCTTCTCGCTGTCGGCGGGGCGCTCGGCCCAACGCATGGCGAGATAGGAGATACCGAGCGCGGGAACGTCGGAAAGGTTATGCACGGCGTCGTTGAGCAGCGCCACGCTTCGGCCGATGATGCCGCCAAAAACTTCGGCGACGACCAGTCCAATGGTGAAAACCATGGCCCAGCCGAGAACCGATGGTTGCAGAGTGGGATGAGCATGCCCGGCGTGCCCATGATCGTGAGAATGGCCGATATGGCTGTGGCCGTGATCGTGGCCATGGTCGTGAGGATGCCCGGGCATGCACCCATTCTAACCGCAAGCACGCAGGAGCGGCCATCGAACGCTCTTATTAGGTACTTTGACACCGTGGCCGCCAGAATGCATTGACGGTCTAACTAACCACTGCCACGATGAGGACACGCTTGTCCGCCCGCGCGTCTTGGCGCGGACCGGCCATTCGGCGGAGGATTTTGCGATTACGAACATGGGGGTTCCAGTCACAAAACTGAATTTTTGGGGCGTGCGCGGGTCCACACCGACGGTGGACCCCGCGACGTGGCGCTACGGCGGCAACACGCCGTGCCTGGAACTGGAAGCGCCGGACGGTACGCGAATCATTCTGGATTGCGGAACGGGGCTGCGTATGCTGGGTAACCGCTGGACGGCTCCCAGCGGAGAGAAAAGCCAGGGGACACACATCCTGATCACACACTATCACTGGGATCATATTCAGGGAGTTCCGTTTTTCGCGCCGCTGTATTTGCCAAACAACGAATTCAAGTTCTACAGCTTCCGTTCGAAATTCCTGGGCCGCGACAGCCTGAAACAAGTGTTCGAAGCGCAGATGGCCGTGCCGTACTTTCCCGTGGACATGTCGGTGATGAGCGCGAAGAGAAAATTCCAGGAAGTGGACGGCGGGGAATCGTTCACCATCGGCGAAAACAAAATCACCACGCAGTGGCTGAATCACCCACAAGGCTGCCTGGGCTTCCGAATCGAGACGCCCGCAGGCACGGTGGCGTACGCCACAGACAATGAACCCGGAGACGCAAAGCTGGACGAAAGCCTACGCGAACTGGCTGCCGGCGCGGACATTTTCATCAACGACGCGCAGTTCACGCCGGAGCAGCTGGAGACCACAAGAAAAGGATGGGGACATTCGTCGTGGCATGAAGGGGTGAAGGTTGCGCGGCACGCCGGCGCAAAAACGCTGGTGCTCTTTCACCACGACCCAGATTCGACGGACCGCAAGGTGGACTCGATTCTGCGGCAGGCCCGGGATGAATTCGATTCGGTTTTTGCCGCGAGCGAAGGAATGGTGATCACGCTGGGAGCGCCGGGGGAACCCGTGCAAGCTCACATGCCGGGGGCGCGCACGGCGTTGCGGCGCGAAGTGCAATTTCACGCGAATGTTTGCGGCCTGACCGAAGGCGGAAAAGAGTTCATGGAAGAAACGGTTGTTTGCGACCTTTCGTTGCAAGGGGCCATGATTACGCTAAAACATTTGCCTCAGTTGCAATCCGAATTGCAAGTTACGATGAACCCGCCGGGAACGAACGGGGGACAGAGTATTCGATTGAAGGGATACGTTGTGCGGATTGACGATACGGGCGAAAAGGGGCGCGTGTCCGTCGGCGTGGTATTCACGGATTAGAGCGAGGCAGTGCCCAGCTAATCCGCCGAGCGAGCAAGCGCTTGTTGTTGAGGTAGAGCCCAACTTTCCTCTTTTCCATTGAGCCCGGCATCCTCGATGCTCACCGGCTTCTTCGCACGCGCGTCGACGTGGAGTTGAAAAATATCCGGCCGGGCATAATGGCCGACCACATCCAAGTCGTATTTTCCCCGTGCAATCTGGGCGCGGTCGATCTCCGCAATGAGCACAGCTTCATCTTCTATGTTGGGGCCAGCAAGGAAATTGCCAAAGGGATCCACGATACAGCTTCCACCACGGCAGAGGACGGCGTCTGGGTTTTCTCCAAAAACGGAACGATAATCCGGCGGAAAATCGCGGCGGCGATTGAACTGGTTGCACGAAAGCACGAAGCAACGCCCCTCGACGGCGATGTGACGCATCGAGGCAATCCAAGAGTCGCGCATGTCCGCCGTCGGCGCGCAATAAATCTGGATGCCCTTCGCATACATCGCTGCGCGCATGAGAGGCAAATAGTTTTCCCAGCAGATTACCGCGCCGAGTTTGCCGAGAGGTGTGTCATACACCGGCATCGTGGAACCATCGCCGAAGCCCCACACCAGGCGTTCCGAGCCGGTAGGCATAATCTTGCGATGCTTGCCCAAGAAACCGCCATCCGGCGCGAAAAACAGCACGCAGCAATAGAGCGTACCGCCTTCGCGCTCGACCACGCCGATGACAAGATAGACTTCGTTTTCGCGCGCGGTTTGAGCAAGTTCGACCACGGCAGGTCCGGGCACGTCCACGCTGCTTTCCCAGTACCGTCGAAAATCTTCGCGGCCCTGATCGGTTCGCGAGCCGACAACGGCGCCAAAGTCGAGGCCTCTCGGATACCCGGAAACAAAAGCTTCTGGAAAAAGCACGAGCTGAGCGCCCTTCCGGGCCGCTTCGGCCGCAAGAACGCGGACTTTCTCAAGAGTTCGCTCGCGGTCGAATACGACGGGAGAAGCTTGGACTACAGCAACTTTGAACCGCTGCAATACAGGCGACTGTTCTTTCGCGTTGGGGCTTGGCATGAGTTCAACGATACTGCTTCAGGCGGGAGATTCAAGGGCTTTGTGCCGAAGCTCCGGCAGGAGGTCTCGTTTTCCCATTCGACGGGTGGACACTGCATCAAGGCGTGAGGGGTTTTCCCCGATTTCCGCTCGCCTTAGGGCTTCACTCTTGACTTGCCGTAGAAGCCTTTTAAGCATCTAATTAGTTTTGGCCCAGGGAAGATGCATATCGTTTCTTTTGAGATGGGCCAATTTCAGCAGTTTAAGACAGGAAGGGAACAGCAGTAGGTTCTTCAAACTCCATTTCCTCTCGATTTGTCCCGGCTCGTCCCCGCCCAGGGCTATCAACCAGAGTGAACTGTGGCGGAGCTTTCCATGTCAGCGAACACTCTCAGGAGTTACCGCAAAACGGGCACGATTTGGATCGGGGTCGCAGTTTGTTTCTTCTGCATGTTCAGGCCAGCCCGTGCGTCCGAGAAACCACGGGATGCGGGGAACTTCGCGGAAGCAATCTGCCCGGTTGTCTATCCTCTAGATGAAACGCCCTCCGAAAAGGGGTACCACTACCTTTTTTACGGGAACGCCTTCTTCATCAACGAAGATGGCTACCTGGTTACCGCTGCGCACCTCCTGCATTCGTTCAAGGATGGAGGACAGCCGCACGTCTTGGTGGAGATGCCTTCAGGGCAACGCCACCTGCTGAAGGCCGAGGTAGTGGCGACAGATTGGGAGCATGACGTCGCCATATTGCGCGCGACACCAAATCCGTTTGAGGGCAGTTACCGGGTCGCGTTCCTTCCCCTGGCAACCGACCGGCTTGAACCCGGAAAAGGCGTGCTCTCGATTTCCCTGCGCCCCTCCAGGCTGCAGGAGGCCTATACCTTCGATGCGCCTCTCCAGGACCGTTCCCAAGGCGAGGTGTTGAGCTATCAATACACGAAAACGGAGAGCGGGCGCCAGATCGAGCTGTTGCTCTATAGTCAGAAAGTGATACCGGGGCAGAGCGGCTCGCCGGTTATTTCGGAACAATCCGGTGAAGCGGTGGGTTTTATCGAAGGACGCTGGTTGCATCCCACGGCCATTCCTTTCGTGACTTCCCCGGAGCAGATTGATCCTTCGCCGGGAGCGGCGGTACGCATTCATTACGCAATTTCCTTGCTGCAAGCGCAAGGCATTCCCTGGCACGCCACGTTGGATAACGGGGTGCATGCAACGGCTTCCGCGGCGAACGCTAGGGGCTATTCTGGTCCCACTCCGTTGTCGCTGGTCGCGGCGCCTTTTCCTGCGCAGGCATTTTCTGGTGGAGAAATTCTCCTCGACGCCAAAGTGGACACGAGAGGAAAGGTCACGGACGTAAGGGTCGTCCAGGGCCAGGCTCCGTTTCTTGAGGAAGTGCTGGGCGCGGTGCAAACCTGGACGTTCCTGCCCGCGTGCCAGGACGGTCACGACATAGAAGCCAGAGTTGGGATCGTGTTCCAGTTTGCTCAGCCCTATCTGCCCAAGCTCATGGCGCGCGTGCATGAATACAAGGAGACAGCGACCGACACGAAAGATCGCGGGGCTCTGCCGCTCTATACTCTGGAGCCAGACTACCCCGCGAATAGCGTTGGGGAAGGAAGCGTGGTACTGAACGAGATTGTGGACAAGGAGGGCCGCGTCAGCTCGATCCACGTCGTGCGTGACCTGGCGTCCCTTACTTCACCGACCGTGGGGGCTGTCCAACAGTGGAAGTTTGCCCCGGGAAAACATGGGGGTGAGCCTGTGGATTCTGGCGTCATCGTTGTCGTTACGTTCAGGCACCCTGCCGTTGCCAGCCGGACCCTCCGCGAGGAAAGCGGCCGAGGCGCTTGTGGCGTAAGCATGGGGGGACGCTGCCTCTTTCGGCAGGGCCTTCATCTGGCTGGTACGGGACTTAACAAAGCGAATTGAAACTAGCCTAGCTCGGAGATTTTCTTGTCCAGGTGGGCGAGAGCCGCTTCGAGGGATTTGCGGTGGTTGGGGTGAGTGGCAGAGGCCAAATCGTTCACAATGCGCGTGCGGGACAACTGCAAATCCTTGCGCTGCCGTTCGCGGTTAATCTGCTCAGGGGTCGTGGTTCCCGGTTGCGCTTTCTGCTGTGGAGCCTGCGTCGCCTCGACCTGCGCTTCTACATCCTTGCTTTCCCAACCACGTGCCATGCCCTATATTGTGACACAGATTGACTTCAACGAGCAGGATTAAGCAGAAAAAATAAGGGGAAAGCCAGGTGGATGCTGGCAAAACCGCACGAAATAATAACGAAAACAGCCTGCAAGTGACCCTTTGTGTCGCTTACAAGCGTTTGCGACCGACTCTTCATGAATTCAGGCTCCTAATTTCTCGCATGCGCGCAAAAGCGCGGCGCACGTGTGGAATGGTAATGGAGCCGCCGACGATGAGAGCGACGTTGAGGGCATCAATCACTTCGTCTCGCTTCCAGCCTTCTTCGCCGCAGCGCACCAGGTGGTAGGTGATGCAGTCATCGCAACGCAGCACTGCGGAAGCGACCAACCCCAGCAGCTCTTTGGTCTTGGTGCCGAGCGGGCCGGGCTCATAAGCCTGGTGGTCGAGCGCGAAAAAACGCTTCATGCCCAGGTGGCTGCAGCCAAGAATTTCTTCGTTCAAGTCCGCGCGAAATTTCTGAAAATCTTCCAGGCGATCGGCCATGGTTCCTCCGGAAAGGGTTTGGCCGCCAGGGAACGCAGCCGCGCTCGTATTATGAACGAATTGTGCGCTGTGAAGTATCTGGGCGGGAGCCGTGAAAGTAGATCCCGGCTGCAAACTTGTACTTGCAAATGCATCCGCCGCCGACTATAGTCGATAATCGATATAACGATGATCGAGTATCTATGCCTAAACAAAAACTCAACCCGCTTCCCGGCGCTGCTTTTCAAATCTTGCTTGCTCTAGCTGGCGAAGACTTGCATGGCTACGGCATCATGCGCCAGATCGCGGAACAAACCGGCGGTCGAGTGCGGCTGGGCCCGGGAACCCTGTACACCTCCATCCAGACGCTCCTTGAGGCGAGGCTAATTGAGGAAACAGAACGGCGCGAAGATGCCAAGCTCGGCGGGGAGCGACGCCGGTATTACCGGTTGACGACAGCCGGACGCAAGCTTGCGCGGTCCGAAGCCGAGAGGCTGGCCGATTTGCTGCGAGTCGCGCGCTCCAGGAAAATCTTAGGGGGGGAGTATGTCTGAGAAGATTTACGGTTGGCTTCTCCGCCTGTATCCTTCTCCTTTTCGCGAGGCCTATGGTGAGGAAGCCCTTCAGTTGTTTCGCGACCGTTCGCGCGAAGAAACAGGATTCCTTTTGCGGCTGCGGCTATGGACCGACCTGCTCAGCGATCTAGCCGTGTCCGTGCCGCGAGAATATTTCCATGTTCAACCGGGGCTGGCAACTTTTTCGGCGCATCTTCGACCGGAGGGCTTGCCTTCCTTTTTCGTTTTTGCGGATGAACCCCTGGGCCCGGGTGCGCTCCTCTTCGGAGGAATGCTGTCGATCGCCGCGCTGGTTACATTCTCGGTTTTGCTTAACCACGGTGTGAGGCAAGTTCCGCTGAGTGCGTTGATTCGCCCGACACGGAGTTTGCCGAAAGCGAGCCCCTCGCCGTTCGATTCTTCAACCCCCAATACGGCCAAGAACACGGGAGAAGAGGCAAGCGAGTCCAAAGCGCCACCGCAGCTGGGAACGGCCACCACTCGTTCCCAGCCTGGCAAGGGTGCAGTGGGCGGAACACGGTCGAGCGTGAAGCTTGACGCAACGGAGCGCCGGCGCATCGTGGACGCTGCCGCGGCGATTCTAGAGAAGCATTATGTGGACCAAGATAGCGGGCGAAAGATGGCGGCTGTCCTGCGGACTCATGAAAAGAAGGGTGACAACGACAAATCGAAGGATGGCGCCGAATTTGCCGCACGGTTAACCCAGCAGATGCGTGAAGTCAGCCCTGACCGGCACCTCACTTTGGATTACTTCGAGACGCCTCTGCCTCGGAATTCCGCAGGACCTACCCAGGAGGATTTTGCCCGCTATCGGGAAGCCATGAAGCGCCAAAACTGCACTTTCGAAAAGGTCGAAATTCTGCCGCACAACATCGGCTATCTGAAGCTTAATTGGTTTCCTGCTGTTTCCGTTTGCCAGGCTACGGCCGAAGCGGCGATGGCTTCCCTGAACAACGTTGACGCAATTATCTTTGATTTGCGTGACAACCGCGGTGGCGAGCCGGCCATGGTCTCGCGGATGGCCGCCTACCTCTTCGACCACCCGGAGTACTTGTACAACCCAAGGGAAAACACCACCGAGGAATCCTGGACGCATTCACCCGTTCCTGGAAACAAATTGGCCGACAAGCCGGTGTACTTGTTGACCTCCGCTAGAACTTTTTCCGGAGCAGAGCAGTTTTGCTACGACTTGAAGATGTTAAAACGTGCCACACTCGTTGGTGAAACTACGGGCGGAGGCGCACACTCGGGTGTTTTTCATCGCATTGACGATCACTTCGGAATGGGCATTCCGGAAACGAAAGCTATCAATCCATACTCAAAAGCCGATTGGGCAGAAGTGGGCGTGGAACCTCACGTGAAGGTAAAGTCGGACGATGCGCTGGAGACAGCTCTGAGCCTGGCCGCGGGGCAGCTGCAAAGAAATAGACGTTTGCAATCGTGGCGTGACTAACTCAAAGAGCGTAATCTCACCTTTGGGTCGTTTTGCCTAACTTCAAACTTACACTGCGCGGATGAGCCCGATCCCGACAATCAGCGTCGTGGCAGCCACGCAAAAAGCCCCCAAATAGAGCATGGCACGCAGCGCCCGCACATGCGCAACCGCAAAGAATCCACCCGAGACGAGCAATGCCGCGGCAATCGACCCTATGCGAACCGGCCACACCAGCGCTTGCGGGAGCGCCGCGTAATCCACCGCGATTTGGACAAACAACGCGAGCAGCGTGAGAACTCCGGCATGGGCATGGCCGGCCCGATAGAATGCGATCTGTGAGGGTGACAGATTCTTCGGCCCAGGCGTGCCAAACAATCCATTCGAAACTACATGGAGTACCGTCAATCCACCATAAACGATCGTCGGAACTAGGATCAGGCTGATTCCACACATCAAACGCGCATCTGGTGACATGGTTACCCTCCCAAGAAAAGTCGAAGCATTTTACTCCGAGCGCTTACGGAGCGTAGCTAGGGCCGCGAAGGACTTTTCCCGGGCGGGCTCCGGTCATTTTTCCCTGATCGATGACGGGAACGCCGTTGACCAGCACGTAGCCCATTCCTTGCGAGAGTTGATTGGGCTTATCGAACGTTGCCAGGTCGCGAATGGTTGCCGGATCGAAGATGGTGACGTCAGCCCACATGCCCACACGAAGCAAGCCGCGACCCTCGAGGCGCAAGCGCTGGGACGGAAGCGCGGAAAATTTGCGGATGGCATCCTCGAGCGTGAGCTTGTGCTCTTCGCGGACGTATTTGCGAAGGATGCGCGGGAAAGTTCCGTAGGCTCGTGGATGAGCATGCTCCCGCCCGAGAATTCCCTCGGGTGAAGCGCCGGAGGAATCATTGTCAACGGCGACCCAGGGTTGTTGAAGCGCGAGGGCGACGTCCGGCTCGGACATGCCGTAGACGGCGACGCCGGTGAAGGCGTCGTCCTGGATCAGCAGATCGAAGATCGTGTCAATGGGGTCTTTGTTCCACAGCTTGGCGACTTCGGCGATGGTTTTTCCCTGAAGCGGCAAAAGCTTCGGATTTTGCACCGAGCCGATCAAGATGGCTTCTGGGCCAGGGATTTGCTGCCATTCGTTTTCCCATTCATCGGAGGGCGTAAGCATGTCTTTGCGGATGCGCTCGCGGGCCGCGGGATCTTTCAGGCGCTCAAGAAGTTTCGCGGTACCCCCGTCGTGCGCCCAGGGTGGAATGAAGGCGGAGAGCCCGTTTCCCCACGCTGTATAAGCATAAGTGTCCGTGGCAATGTCTACGCCTTGAGCGCGCGCCGCTTCAATTTTGGCGATGGCTTCCGGCATGTGCCCCCAGGACGGTTTGCCCGCAACTTTGAAATGCCAAATCTCCACGGGGATGTGTGCTTCGCGGGCGATGCGAATCACTTCGTCGAGGGACTGCAGAATCGCGGTACTCTCGCTGCGCATGTGCGTGGCATAGATCCCGCCGAAACGCGAAGCCTCAGTGGCGAGCGCAATCAATTCCTCGGTCTTGGCGTAAGGAGCGGGCGGATATTCCAGGGAAGTGGAAACGCCAACGGCGCCATCGAGCATCGCCTGCCGGACAAGCTGCTTCATCTGGTCGAGTTGCGCAGGCGTGGGTTGGACATCGTCATCGCCAAGAACCATGCGGCGTACGGTAGTGGCTCCAACGTAGTCCGCGACGTTGATGCCGATGCCTTGCTTTTCCAGTCGCGCGAAATATTGACGGAAGGTTTGCCAGTCAGGTTGGATACCGAGCAGATCGAATCCTTTCTTGCCTGACCGACGAATGCTGTCATTCATTGGCGCTACGGATTCGCCCTCGCCCGTGATTTCCGTGGTGATGCCTTGAAAGATTTTTGACGGTAGGCGCGGGTCGACAAGAATCGACAGCTCTGATTGGCCGAGCATGTCAATGAAGCCAGGAGCGACCACCTGCCCATGCGCGTCAATCGTGCGCGTGCGCTTCGCGGCTGCGAGATTGCCAATAGCCGCGATTTTTCCGGCGCGAATCCCGATATCACCTGAAGACCACGGTGAGCCCGTGCCATCCATGACGCGGCCGTTGGTGATGACGATGTCAAAAGGAGCAGACTGCGCGGCTGCGTGCGAAAGCATCACCAAGGAAAAAAGCATGGTCGGGAGGGCAGACCTCCAACACCGAAATGCAAACTGGGTCATTGGACTCTCTCCGAATCTAAGGTCGTTCGATGAACTCCCGCGCCTGGGCGCCGAGGCTGCGGGACCGCAAATGATAGCAGATGACGATGAGGCCCACCGAGACAGCAAAGATCAAAGTAGAGACGGCGTTGATTTCCGGGGTGATGCCCCGGCGGAGACGGCCCCAGATTTCGAGTGGCAAAGTGTTGTCGCGGCCGATAAGAAAAAACGTGACCGCGATTTCGTCCATGGAGAGCGTGAAGATGAGCAGGCCGGCGGCGATGAGAGAGAGCTTCAGACTAGGCAGAGTTATTCTCCAAAACGTTTGCCAGGGCGTAGCGCCCAAATCGAGCGAAGCTTCCTCTTGAGCGCGGTCCATCTTTTGCAATCCTGCGAAAAGCTCCGTAGTGGCGACGGAAATGAGCGCCGTACCGTGACCGAGAAAAACCGTGAGCAGACTGAGCTGTACTCCGGCAAAAACGGCAAACATCAAGAGAGAAAGGCCGGTGATGATGCCGGGAAGAATCAAGGGAAGGAGCACGAGCCGGCGGAACAGAGCTTTGCCGGGGAAGCTGGCGCGATCGAGGGCGAGCGCGGCGAACAGGCCGAGCGTCAGAGACAGTGCGACGCTGCCGGCAGCCACGATCAGGCTGTTCAGGACGGAATCCCAGATGGAGGAATCCCCAAAAAGCTGTACGTACCAATTCAACGTGAGATGTCGCGGGGGAAAACCGCCGACGCCATCACGATTGAGCGAATAGGCGACGAGCACCACGATGGGCAAATAAATGAAAGCGAAGACAAGTGCCGCATAGAGGGCCAGGAGCGGCGCACGACGAATTGTCAGTTGCGGATTCATTTGAAGGCCCAGCGCTTTTCAATGAATTCACTCAGGAAAAGCAAAACAATCGTAATGAAAAGAATGCCGACGGAAATTGCGGCGCCCAGCGGCCAGTCAAACGCTGCGCCAAACAGGCTCTGCACCACATTGGCAATCATCGTGCCCGAAGGGCCGCCAACGAGAAGCGGTGCGAGGAAATCGCCCAGTGAAAGAACAAAGGCAAACGTTGCGCCAGCAAGCAAACCCGGCATCGAAAGCGGAAGAATGACGTGCCAGAACGTTTGCAAGGAGCTGGCGCCAAGATCCTGGGAAGCCTCAATGAGCGGTCGCGGAATATGTTCGAGCGTGGCGTAGATAGGCAGAAAAACGAAGGGTGTGTAGATATGCGTGAGCATAAGCACGACGGCGAAAGGACTGTAGAGAAAAAATCCGACCGGTTCGTGCGTGAGGTGAAGATACTGCAAGAAGCCATTGAGTACGCCGTCGCTGCCAAGAATTGTTTTCCAGGCGTAGCCCCGAACAAGATAGCTGACCCACAACGGCACGATGACGAGCTGATAAAGAAGCTCCTTTCGCGTGCCAGCGTGAAAAGCCAAGTAATAAGCAAGCGGATAGCCGAGCAGGAGCGAGCACAGTGTGACAGAGGCCGCGATGCGTATCGTGCGGAAAAGCACTTCGGCATAAAGTGGATTTGAAAAAAGGGTCTTATAGTTGTCCCAATTCCACTGGTGAACGATGACGCCATCGCGAACCGCCCAAAGGCTGTGCGCGAAAATGAGCGCATACGGAAGCAGAAGGAACGCGCCGATCCAGAAAAGTGGCGGAATAGAAACGAGTGCTTTGTAAGTGCGCGAATACATAATCTGGCCGCGAGCGGCTACTCCCGGACGCGGATCGCATCGGACATCGAAAAGACAAATTCGTGCTCGCCCGAAAGTGTGCCGCATGCTGGAATTCGAACGCGCAACGACTGGCCGTTGCCGCAATCCACTTCGAGCAACTCGGTCGATCCGCCATAAAGTTGCTGCCGGATCGCTCCGCGAAACTTCACTTCATTCGTCCGTCGCTTCCCATCGACAGAAATGCGTATCACTTCGGGCCGCAAAGAAAAAATCACCGGGCCGTCGGCTTGTTCTAGGGGCCAGCGAAGCGCTCCACAAGTGGCAATGCTGCCGCGAATTTCTCCGTGCAACAGATTCGTCTGGCCAATGAACTGTGCAGTATAGGCGGTGGCGGGCCGCGCATAAATCTCGCGCGGTGAAGCAACTTGTTCGAGCGCGCCATCCCTGAGCAACGCAGTGCGATCAGAGAGCGCCATGGCCTCTTCCTGGTCGTGCGTGACAAAAAGAAAGGTAATCCCAATCTCGCGCTGGAGAGCTTTCAACTCGCTGTGCATCTGCTTTCGCAGATTTGCGTCCAGGGCTGAGAGCGGCTCGTCGAGCAAAAGCAGTTGCGGGCGGTTCACAAGCGCCCGCGCAAGAGCGATGCGTTGTTGCTGCCCGCCGCTCAATTGAGCAGGCCGCGAGGCGGCAAAACCCTGCATCTTGACCATCGAAAGAGCTTTCTCCACGCGGCCACGGATTTCACTGGCCGGAGCGCCTTTCACGCGAAGCCCGTAAGCGACGTTGTCAAGCGCGCTAAGATGCGGAAACAGCGCGTAGTTCTGAAAAACGGTATTCACTGGCCGCTTGTAAGGTGGGAGGCGGTCCAATCGCTCCCCGCTCATCCAGATTTCTCCGGAAGAAGGCTGCTCGAATCCGGCAATCAAGCGAAGAAGCGTCGTTTTGCCGGAACCGCTTTCACCGAGAAGGGTGAGAAATTCTCCCGAGGCGATGTTCAAAGTAATGTTTTTCAGAACCTCTGTAGCGCCAAAGCGCTTGCCAACGTTTCGCACTTCGAGGAGCGCCGCGCCTTCGGCTGTGTTTAGCTCCGGCGGATTGGCGGGAGATGCGCTCACTGCGCGGCCTTCACCTCGTTCCAAATCTCGTTGTATTTTGCGCGCCGCGGAACATCCTGCCAAAAATAGATGCGCTGCATGTAAGCGTCAGGCTTGTCGAGGTGCAGGCTCTTGATTTCATCCGCCGTGAGGAACTGCGCCGCCCCGGGATTCGCAGGAGTGTAGTGTGTCCGGTCGGTCACCAGTTTTTGCGTCTTGGCCTCGATCATATACTCGAGAAAGGCTTGCGCAAGCTCCTTGTGGCTGCTTGCGGCCGTGATCATCAAATGATCGATCCAACCTGTGGTGTTTTCTTTTGGAATCACTTCTCCGATGGGAAAGTTCGCTTTGCGCAGGTCATTGGTATTCAGCGGCCAGCCCATTGCCAGAACAATTTCGTGATTTTGGAAAAGATTGGTGAGTTCGCCCCCAGTGGACCATATCTTTCGAATGTTCGGCTTTAGCTCGATCAGTTTCTTCTTCACCACCGCGAGTTCCTCGTCCGTCAAATTGTAAAGATGCGAAGGATCAGGTTTGTCGTAGCCGAGAATCTGCGCCGCCATATAGACCGTCGAGAGGTCATCCCAAACAGAAATCTTTCCTTTGTACTTGGGATCCCAAAAGATGGCCCACGAGTCTGGGGGTTGGGCGAAAGCAGTCGTGTCGTAAAGAAGCGGATTCGGCCCCCACATGAACGGAACGCCGTAAACCTGTCCGTTGGCCTTCACCAGAGGCAAGTCACGCAGCTTGGAAGAGAGCTGAGAGTACGAGGGCAGTTTCAAAATATCCAGTGGCGCTGCCAGCCCTGTCCGCGCGATGGAAGCCGCAACGTCGCTTGAAGGGGAAATTACGTCGTAATTCGAAGCGCTGCCGCCGCGCAGCTTGGCAACCAACTCATCGCTCGAGCCCATGAAGGAAGAGTGGATTTTGCAATTATGACTGATCTCAAAATCGTGGACGGCGTTGTCATCCGAGTAGCCTTCCCAGACGAGAAGGCTCAATGAATCTTCTTTCTTCCCGCAACCGCCGCACGCAAGGGAAACTGCGAGCGCCCCCAAAAGCATCGTGCGAAGTTTCATCGGCCCTCCGCCTACTTGGAAGCTTGATAAACTACGCGGCCGCCCACAATTGTAGTGAGCACCTTTGTCGCTCCAATCTTATGCGGATTACTCTCAAAAATGTTCTGCGAAATGATAATCAGGTCGGCGAGCTTGTCCACTTCGAGCGAACCTTCGGTTCTCTCACGATGTCCCGCGAAAGCCGCGCCCAGCGTGTAGCTGTCAACTGCTTGCTCGACCGGCAGGCGTTGTTGTGGAAAGAATCCCGCCTCCGGCGTGCCGTCTGCAGTTTGCCGCGTCACTGCGGTTTGAATCCCTTCCCATGGATTCAGTGTCACCACCGGCCAATCGCTGCCGAACGCTAAATGGCCGCCTCCATCCGAGATACTTTTCCACGCCCAGGCCCGCGAAGCGCGCTCCGGGCCGATGTTGCGCGCCCAAACATCGAGAGTATCCGCGTTAGGATAAGAATGCAGCGGCTGCATGCTGGCGATAACGCCGAGCTTCCCAAATCGCGGGATGTCGTCCGCAGCGGCAGTTTCAATATGTTCGATGCGCGAGCGGCGATCCTTTAAATGGTTCTGCGCCGCTGCGTTCTCATAGGCATTCAGAGCCATGCGAATGCCGTAGTCCCCGATGGCGTGCGTGAAGAGCTGCAAGCCGCGCTTGTCGAGTTCCGCAACCGCCCCGTTGTAATTCGCAGGTTCCCAGAATGGCTTGCCCCTTAAAGAAGGATCGTCGCTGTAAGGTTCTAGCATTGCCGCGGTGTGTGATTCGATCACGCCGTCCACCATGAACTTCACCGCGCCCGCGTCAATCCATTCATCGTGGAATTTCTTGCGCGCTGCCTCGATGTGGTCGATATCCGAAGGTCGCAGCGTGGGAGGGTTCAAAAAGTAAGCAATGTACATGCGCACGCTGAGGTCACCCCGCCGGCGCATTTCGTCATACAGGTCAAGAACTTCAAAGTCGCCGCCCGCGCTGTGAACACGAGTAACACCGTGCTCATTCGCCCATTTCATTCCGGCGCGCAATGCCAAAAGCTTTGCCGCGCGCGTCGGCTTCGGAATGACTTTCGCGACCGGACCCTGCGCCGCCTCTTTCAAGGCCCCTGTAGGTTCGCCGGTTTGCGCATCGCGCACGATAATGCCGTTTGGCGGATTGGGCGTCTCGCGAGTGATGCCCGCCAGAGCCAGCGCTTTCGAGTTGGCCCAGTAGGTGTGTCCGTCATAACCTTCCAGAAAAACGGGCCGGTCGGGGAAAACCTCGTCGAGATATTTCTTGTGAGGCAAGGCCTCCGCACCAAACATCGCGTAATCCCAGCCTCGGCCCAGAATCCAATCGTTACCGGGGTGCTCCGTAGCGTACTCGCGCAGTCGCTTTTGGATATCGGCAGCGTCCTTCGCTCCTTCCAGATTCACGCGCCCCAGGCTCAGCGAGCCTTCTAGAAAATGAATGTGGCAATCGGTGAACCCGGGGAGCACCAGCTTTCCCCCGGCGTTGATTACTTTAGTTCCCATGCCCCGCATCTTCTCGATGGTGGCATCCTCGCCCACGGCAACGATTTTCGTCCCGTGAATGGCAACGGCCTGCGCCCACGGCTGCTTCGGATTTTCCGTGTAAATGCGACCGTGGATCACGATGGTGTCCGCCGGTTTGACGATGAGGTCTTGCGCCCTGGTGGCACTGGCAATCCCAAGAAAAATGGCAAACACCGAAAGCATTACTCTGCCAAAATGAGTGTTCATCGCCGTGAATCCCTTTCCGTGACATGTCTTTCAGAATGTAGGCGGCGTGTTGATCCACAGCACCCAGGTTTCCTTGCGCCCGGGATTCTTCCAGCGGTGCGGAATCGAGCTTTCAAAATAAAGACTGTCGCCGGGTTTCAAACGGTAATGCTCGCCTTGATTCAGCCAGACTTCAAAGTCTCCGCGCAACACATGGAGAAATTCTTCTCCTTCGTGAGAGTACGATTCGCCGCTCCCTCCACCGGGCTTCACGCGAAAAAGGTGCGGCTCCATCGCTGTGTTGCCCCACGCAAGCAGTTCCATACGGACATCCGGGGCGGTTTCCAGGATTTTTCTCTCGGAGGGCCGGACCAGTCGCTGATTTTCGCCCGTGGTTTCAAACAGCGAAAGAATATTCGCGCCATAGAACCTCGCAATGCGGCGAAGCGTCGCAACGGACGAACGCATTTGCCCGCGTTCGAGCGCGCTCAGAAAGCCGACGGAAACGCCGGTGGCCTTCGCGACCTGCGCGAGAGAAAGCCCGCGTTTCATCCGCAACCGCCGAAAGCGCTGCCCCGGACCAAGCGTGCCTTCCGCGCGCGGAGACACTACGCCCTGGCGCTTTAGGACATGAACGATAGCCGGGGGATTTAGGCCCCGAGCCCGGCGCAGAAAAATCGCGCGCTGCAGCAACCGGACATCCGATTCGCCATAGAGCCGGTAGCGACTCTCGGTGCGCTGCGGAGTCACCAGCCCGAGCGCCTCCCACGCGCGCAACGCGGAAGAAGAGATGCCCACGCGGCGAGCCACTTCACTGATGCGCAGCAGCCGCGTTGCCGGGTGCTCTGCTAATCCTTTCGCCAAATTCTTTCTGCTTGACACAAGTTCCAACTTTCTCTAAGTTTGCGGGATTATAGTAAGGTTTCAGGGGCGCAGCAACCTCGAAGATGCGCTTCTCTGCAAACGTCTTCGCGGGCAAGGGGTGAGCTCATGAAAGCACGGGTACTCTTCTTCGGATATCCCTCGTTGTGTGGCCGCAGCATTCCATTTTTGCTCTTTCTGATTCTCGCAATTTCCCCGGCCGCGCCTCTCGCGGACGCGCAGAGCACCGGCGGCCGCATTCGCGGCACGGTCATCGATCCCAGCGGCGGCGCGGTGGTCGGCGCTATGGTCACGCTAATCAACGAAGCGACTCACGCTACACGCGAAGCGCAAACCGGCGCCAACGGCGAATACGTCTTTCTCGAAGTGCCCGTAGGAACCTACGAGATCGGTGCGGTGAGCCAGGGCTTCAAGAAATCCACTCGCAAAGAAATTGCGCTCAACCTCAACGAAGTCATCAGCGTGGACATTTCTTTGCAAGTTGGCGGCTCCACCGAGGTTGTGGAAGTGACCGGCGCCCCTCCGGTAATAGACACCACCTCCACACAGCTCGGAGCCGTCGTCAACGAGCGTTCCTCCACGCAGTTGCCTTTAAACCAGCGCGACGTCTATCAATTGCTCCAGCTTCAGCCCGGTGTGCAGTCTCAGCTTGGAAACGATCTTTTTTATGGCTCGGACAAGGGGGGCGTAGTCACCGTGAACGGCGGGCGCGGCCGCTCCAACAACTACACCGTTAACGGCGGAGACGGAAACGATCTCTTCGCCAACTTGCCTGCCGTCGAGCCATCTCCGGACAGCATCGAAGAGTTCCGCGTAATCTCAAACTCCTTTGACGCGGAATACGGCAGGAATTCCGGCGCGGTGGTCAACGTCGTAACCAAGTCCGGCACCAATGACCTCCACGGCAGCTTTTACGAATTCTTCCGCAACGATATTCTCAACGCGCACCAATTTAGTTTTACTCCTTCTCCAAAGACTCCCTTCAAGCAAAATCAGTTCGGAGGCACGCTGGGGGGTCCCATCAAGAAAGATAAAACCTTCTTTTTTGGCTCCTACGAGGGGCGCCGCATCGTACAAGGCATCGTCTCCCAACCGGTTACGGTGCCGACCTCCGCCCAGGTGAATGGCGACTTTTCCGGCGGCACAACTTTTCAAGGCATCCTCAATGATCCAACGGTGGCGGGCGTCCTGAACGATCGCGCGGGATGCGCCGCTGCTGTTAACGCCGAGGGGGGCGCCCGCATCACTGCCGGAACGGCTTACTCCGCGATCTTCCCCAACAACCAAATTCCGACGCAGTGCTTCGACCCGGTCGCCGTAAGCCTGCTGCAATATGTGCCCGGGGCCGGAGGCGCCTTACCCACAGTCGTGACCGTTCCGAAGAGGAGAGACCGGGGCGACCAATTCCAGATCAGGATCGACCACAACTTCAGCAACAATCAGAAAACCGCTGTTTATTATTACTTTGATGATGACAACACGCTCGATCCTTTTGCAAAGTTTCAGGCCGAAGGGGCGCCGCTCGGAAATTTCCCGGGCGTCTACGCCACCCGCACCCAGCAAATCAATGTAAGCCATACCTCTACCATCGGCTCAACCTCCGTCAACGAGGCGCGGTTCACTTATTTCCGCGAGGGCCAGCTCAAGTTTGATACTCCCACGAGAACGAATTCCATTCAGGCTTCTTGCGGGACAGGGCCTGCATCCGCGTTCTGCTTCACTGGTATGAGTGACTCTGCCACGCTGAACGCTGCCTGCGCCGCGGGAGCCACGAATACTGCCGATTGTGGTATTCACTCCGGGCTGGGCTCCAAGGTCGAAGGCGTCCCATTCATCCAGTTAAACGGCGGCTTTTCCATCGGAAACAACGCGGGGGGACAATTGCCGCAGGTCGGCAACACCTTCCAGTTCACCGACAACTACAGCAAGATTGTGGTCAGCCACAGTTTTAAGTTCGGTGGAGACGTGCGCTACCAGAAATTCGATCAACTCCTCTATTTCGACATCAACGACTGGATCATTTTCAACTCTTCGACCGCTGGACCATTCACCGGTGACGATGTCGGGTCCGATAGCGTCTATCCAAACTATTTTCTCGGGCTCGCAAACAGCATGCAGCAGGGTTCTGCGCAACATGAACTGGTGCGCAGCAAGTCCGCTTATCTCTTCGCTCAGGACAGCTGGAAGGCCAAGCCCAACTTGACTTTGAATTACGGCGTGCGCTGGGAGGTGAACACTCCCATGGCCGATATTGGCCACAAAGTGCAAACGTTCCATCCCGGCCAGCGTTCGACGATTTATCCCTGCAGCCTGGACCAGAGCAACCCGTTGTTCGCCACATTTGGGCCCGGTGAGGCTGGTTGCGACGCCGCCGGCGTTACACCCATCGGCTTGGTTTTTCCGGGCGACAAAGGCGTACCCGATGGTCTCACCTATACCTACTATAAGGGCTTTGCCCCGCGTGGGGGCCTCAACTGGAGCCCCGGCTGGAAAGATGGCTGGCTGGCCAAGTTGACTGGCGGCCCCGGAAAAACCAGCGTCAGCACAGGCTACGGTATTTTCTACAACCCTATCGAGCAGCTTGTCCTCGAACAGTTCAGCGCTGAGCCGCCTTTCGGCGGAAGCAACTTCATCGCAAATCCTTTTCTTCAGATGCCGTACGTCGACCAGACTGGAGCAGTTTTTTCCAATCCCTTCAACGGCATTCTCAACCCACCGCGCGGGCAGCCGCAGGACTGGTCAAACTTCACCGGCAGCGTGTATTTCGGTCAATTTCCCGCGCACATGCGGCCGCAATATCAGGACCAGTACAACTTAACCATCAAGCGCGAGCTGCCCGGCAACATGCTCATGCAAATCGGCTACGTAGGCTCCCAGGGACACCGTCTGCTCGCTACTTACGAAGTGAATCCAGGCAACCCGTACACCTGCTTGGATCTGGCCACGCTCGGACAAGGCTGCGGCCCGTTTGGTGAGGATTCCATTTATCAGTTCACGCTTAACCCCGGCGAAAGTATCCGCTTGCCGTATGTTGTGGGACCGAACGGAATAGACGTGCCATGCCCCATCGTGGCCAATCCCGCTACAAACTGCATCGCTCGTGTCCGTGCAGGTGGAACGCCCATGCTGATCACCATCGCGGGTACGCGCAAGTATTCCTCTCCCCTGTGCAATCCCATTTCTCCTACGGGTCAAGGCTGTCCGGTGGCAGCAGGTGCGCCTCCATTCTCCGGCATCTTCAGCGAAGACACCATCGCGCACTCGAACTACAATTCCCTTCAAGCGCTCTTCGAGAAGCGCTTCTCTCACGGCTTACAGTTCCAGGCCTCATATACCTTTAGCAAGTCCCTCGACAATGCTTCCAGCTTTGAGAGCGCTCTTAACCCTCTCAACTTCAACGGCACCTACGGGCTCTCGAACTACGATGCCCGCCATCGCTTCGTTTTCAACTATGTATGGGATCTACCGATTCCCAGGTACGACGGCTTCAAAGGCAAGCTACTGAACGGCTGGGAGATGACGGGAATCCTGTCTTTCCAAAGCGGCTTCCCCATCCGCATCACTTCTCAGGATGACGTGGAGCTGCTGGATACGACTTTTGACTTCGAGGAGCCCGGCCAGCCGAACTTTGCCCCCGGAGCTAAGTTCAAGACCGTCAATCCTCGCAGCACTGTCTGCGCGGCCTTCACCGGTCCGCTGGCGCAGAAGCTGGATCCCACGTTGCCCGATTGCCAGCCGGTCTCCGGTTATGCCTTCGATCCCAACCTGACGACTAATGCCACGGTCGCTTTGGGTACCATCGGCAATGCTCCGCGCTCCCTCTGCTGCGGCCCGGGGATCAACAACTGGGACATGAGCTTCTCCAAACAAACCATGCTGGGCGAGCGGCTCCAGATGGAATTCCGCGCGGATCTCTTCAACATCTGGAATCACGCGCAGTTCTATACCGTGGACGGCAACATCTCCAACCAGGGAGGCACATTTGGTCAGGTTCTGCATGTCCGTGATCCGCGTCTGGCGCAGTTCGCGCTGAAGTTTAAGTTTTAGCCCTTGAAAGAGGTTCGCAAAGCTTAAGAAAACGTGGCCCGCGCTCCATGCTTTCGCGCGCATGAGATAATAGCTTCACCACCTCAAACTGACCGCAGGGAACAGGCCTGCATTTCCACGGAGCAACATCATGCACGACGCACTGCAAAAGGAACTTGCCACCTACGAGAAGCGCACGCCGAAATCCGCCGTCGCATACAAACGCGCGCTAGAGCGGATTCCGCTGGGGGTTGCCAGCAACTACCGCCACTACGAGCCTTATCCGATCTTCGTGAAAGACGGCAGAGGCAGCCAAATCCACGATCTCGACGACAACGGGTACATTGACCACAACCTTTGTTTCGGCGCGCTCATGGCCGGTCACTGTCATCCCGCGGTTATCAAGGCCGTCGAAAACGAGCTTCATCGCGGCACCACCTTTGGCATGCCTCACGATCAGGAATGGGAACTTGCGGAAGAAATCTGCCAGCGCTATCCCGTCGAAATGGTCCGCTTCGGCTCGAGCGGCACGGAAGTCACAATGCACGCCTGCCGCATCGCCCGCGCCGCCACCGGCCGCGACAAGATTCTGAAGTTCGAGGGCGCATACCACGGCTTGCATGACACGGCGCTTGTCAGCGTCAAGCCCAAGGCCGAAGACTACGGCGACCTCGACGCTCCGACCAGCGTTCCGGGCGGCGCGGGAATTCCCGAAGCCTCGCTCGCCAATGTCGTTGTCGCTGCTTTCAACAACCTGCCCAGCGCCGAACGCCGCTTCCGCGAAAATCCCGGTCAAATCGCCGCTATCATCCTCGAGCCCATCTTAATGAACGTCGGCCTCTGCCTCCCCCAGCCCGGTTTCCTTCAGGGCCTGCGCGACCTTTGCCACAAAAACGGTGCGCTGCTCATCTTCGACGAAGTAAAGACCGGCGCAAAACTCGCCTGGGGCGGCGCCAGCGAATTTTTTGGCGTCAAGCCCGACATGATCTGCCTCGCCAAGTCCATTGGCGGTGGCCTTCCGCTCGGCGCCTTCGGGGCAAGCCGCGCCGTGATGGATCTCATCTCGCAGCACAAAGTTTTTCACGGCGGGACTTACAACACGAACCGTGTAAGCATGGCCGCCGGCCTGGCCACATTCCGCGAGGTCCTCACGCGCGAAGCCTACGCACACGTCGGCAACCTCAGTAAAAAACTCACCGAAGGCTATCGCGCTATCGTGAAGAAATCCGGCTTGCAAGCTTACGTTGCCAGCGCCGGGGTCAACGGCGCGCTGATGCTCTACCCGCAAGAAATTCGCAATTACCGCGACTGGACCAAGGTTGATATTGATCTCTGGCGCCACTATTGGTTTGGCATGGTCAATCGTGGGGTCCTTGCGCAGCCGTATTGGTGGGACGAGCAGTGGACCATTTCCGTGCAGCACAGCGAAGCGGATATTGATAAGCATCTCGGGGTCTTCGAAGAAGTCGCGCCCGCTCTCGCGAAAGCTCAGCAAGAACGCGGCGCCGCCTTCGTCGGCGCAGCGGGACATTAAAGGCATTTGTAGAGGCCGGGCTTTAGCCCGGCCCCTCCGCCCGGGACGTCGTTGTGGCGTCCGCCTTTATACCCTGCTTGCCCCGAGCTGCGACGGGAGCAAGGCCAGGGCCGAGGCGGACCGCTTGTCCAGCTTGTGGTTCGATCGCACGAGGGATCTCTTGGCGAATGAAGTCATCACAGCCGGCCCGCTCGCGATGGAGTCGCCCGAGGCTCCCCGCCTCAAGCGCGTTCTCGGCCGCTGGGATCTTGTTCTGCTCTTCGTTGTCGCCGTTTTCAATCTGAACGTTGTTCCCTCCATCGCTGCGAATGGCGGCGTCACCGTCTGGCTCTGGATCATTTCGCTTCTTCTTTTTTTCTGGCCCCAAGGCATCGCCGTCATCGAGCTTGCCCATCGCTATCCCGGCGAAGGCGGAGTCTATCTCTGGGCTAAGGAAGTCTTCGGCGACTTTCACGGTTTTCTTTCCGGCTGGTGCTATTGGACCAACAACATGATGTACGTGCCCACCATCATGCTGTACTTCGTTGGCGTTTCGGCCTTTTCGTTCGGTCCCACGCATGCTCATCTCGCTGACAACAAGTCCTTCACCCTCGCGGTCTCGCTTGCGCTCCTGGTCATTCTTGTAATCCTCAACATCGTCGGCCTCGGCGTCGGTAAGTGGATCAACAACATCGGCGGTCTCGGCACATTCATTGCCGGCGGTCTTCTAATCGTTCTCGGCGTAATCGTCTGGCTGCGCTTCGGAACTTCCGCCACCGCCGCTGATTTCCGCATTCCCGCAAACCCGCGCTTCGTTCTGAATTCCTTCGGCGTCATCTGTTTTGGCCTCGTCGGCTTGGAACTCGCTTCCGTCATGGGCGACGAAATCGAAAATCCGCGCAAGACTCTTCCGGGCGCTGTCGCCTTGGGCGGCATTCTTTCCGGCGCGCTCTACATTGGCACGACACTGACTTTGCTCATCGCGGTCAGTAAAGACCAAATCAGCGTGCTTCAAGGAATCGTCCAGGCTGTCAGCCACATGTCCGCCCGCGTGGGCATCGGCTGGATCATTGCGCCTTTCGCCCTCATGCTCAGCCTGTCCATCGCTGGAATCGGCTCTGCCTGGCTCGGCGGCTCCGCGCGCATTCCGTTTGTTGCGGGCCTCGATTCCTACATGCCCGACTGGCTCGGCAAAATTCACCCGAAATACTCGACGCCGTACGCTGCGCTGATTGTCCACGCCGTAGTTTCGCTTATCCTGGTTGTGATCAATTTCTCGTTCACCGGCGCCGGCGTCCAGGAGACTTTTCAAAAGCTCCTTTCTCTGGCCGTCGTTCTCCAGTTGATCCCTTTTCTCTATATGTTCGGCGCATTGCTGCGTATCGCTGTTGACTCATCCTTCGCGCGCGGGCGCTACTGCAAAACGACTCTCATTGCCGCAGGTTTAAGCGGTCTCGTGACCACTATTCTTGGAATCGCCTTGGTGTTTTTCCCGGCGCAGCAAATTACTTCGCTTTTTTCTTACGAAGTTTGGATGTTCGGCGGAACTTTAGCCTTCATTGGCCTCGCTGCGTTCTTCTTTTTCATTTACGGCCGGCGCAAAGCTGCGCGCAAGCTTGCTTCTGCGCCCTCTGCGTTGTGAAATGAAGTCGGAAGGGAGTCGAGTCATGTCCAGCATCGCCAAAACCAGCGTTCGCACCTACCGGAACTACGTGAATGGCCAATGGGTCAACAGCACTTCCGGCGAGACCTTTCCCGTGTACGATCCCTCGACGGAAGAAGTGATTGCCCAAGTCGCTTCCTCGAACGCCGCGGACATCGACAAAGCCGTCAAATCCGCGCGTACCGCGTTTGACTCCGGCTCCTGGCCCACAACCACAGCGCAGGACCGTGGCCGCATCCTTTTCAAACTCGGCGACAAAATTCGCCAGAACGCAGCGCCGCTTGCCGAACTCGAATGCCGCAATACCGGCAAGCCCATCATCGAAGCCGAATTCGACATCGCCGACGTCGCCACCTGTTTCGAGTATTACGGCGGCCTCGCCAACAAAGTCACCGGCAATGTGAACCCCGTTCCCGCCAACGCGCTCAGCTTCACTATGCGCGAGCCCATCGGAGTCGCCGGCCAAATTATTCCCTGGAACTATCCGCTGCTCATGGCCGCCTGGAAACTCGCTCCTGCCATCGCCGCTGGCTGCACCTGCGTGCTCAAGCCCGCCGAACAAACTCCTCTCACCGCCCTCGAATTTGCGAACTACTTTGAAGAGGCCGGCCTGCCTCCCGGCGTGGTCAACATCGTCAACGGCTTCGGCGAATCCGCCGGCGCGGCCATCGTCGCGCATCCCAACGTGGACAAAATCGCTTTCACTGGCAGTGCCGCCGTCGGAAAAATCATCGTCAAGAGCGCTGCTGACACTCTCAAGTGCGTCACGCTCGAGCTCGGCGGCAAATCGCCCAACATCTTCTTCCCCGATGCCGATTGGGAAGCCGCTGTGGACGGTGCGCTCTTTGGCGTTTTCATCAATCAAGGCGAAGTCTGCTCCGCCGGCAGCCGCATCCTCGTCGAGAAAAAAATCTATCCAAGGTTCGTCGAAGCCATGACCGAGAAAGCCAAGCGCATCAAGCTGGGCGCGCCGCTCGAACGCGACACAAAAATGGGCCCGCTCGTCAGCAAAGAACAATACGACCGCGTCAGCTCGTATCTCGAAGTCGGCAAGAAAGAAGCCAAGGTCGCCATCGGCGGCGGCCGCCCCAAGCTATTCGGCAAAGGCTATTACGTCGAGCCAACAATTTTTTATGACGTCCAAAATTCCGCGCGCATCGCTCGCGAAGAAATCTTTGGTCCCGTCGCTTCCGTCATTCCGTTCGATGGCGAATCGGAAGCCATTCGCATAGCCAACGACACGCCTTACGGCCTCGCCGCCGCCGTCTGGACCCGCGACATCTACAAAGCGTTTCGCGTCGTGAAATCGCTTCGCGCCGGCATCATCTGGGTCAATCACATGCAGCCGACTTACGTCGAAGCCCCCTGGGGCGGCTATAAACAATCCGGTTTTGGCCGCGAACTCGGCCCCTGGGGCCTCGAAGAATATCTCGAAACCAAACAAGTCTTCGTCAATCTCGACGAAGCACCCATCGCCTGGTACTGATATGTTTCGTCGCGGTTTTATGTCAGGTTTTGTTGGGGCGCAACATGCTGCGCCCATCTCGGCCCACGCAATCGTTCGGATTTTGACTCTTCTTCTGGCTTTGTAGGGTTGCCTTCTAAGGCGGACCGCTTGTACGACAGAGAGGCATCATGAAAACCATTCAACTTCGCACCGAAATCCCCGGCCCTAAATCCCGCGCGCTCATGGCCCGCCGCGAAGCCGCCATCCCGCGCGGCCCTGCCAATGCTACGCCCGTCTTCGCCGCCCGCGCCGAAGGCGCCATCCTCGAAGACGTGGACGGTAATCGCTACCTCGATTTCGCCGGCGGCATAGGCTGCCTCAACGCAGGCCACCGCTCACCACGCGTGCTCGCCGCCATCCGCGAGCAACTCGACAAATTCCTCCATCTCTGCTTCGCCGTGACTCCCTACGAAGGCTACGTCGCCGTCGCCGAAAAACTCAACGTGCTCGCTCCCGGCAATTTCCCTAAGAAAACCATCCTCGTCAACTCCGGCGCCGAAGCCGTCGAAAACTCCATCAAAATCGCGCGCGCTTACACGAAGCGCCCCGCCGTCATCTGTTTCGAGGACGCCTTCCACGGTCGCACTTTGCTCACCATGTCGCTCACCAGCAAGACGCATCCCTACAAAGCCGGCTTTGAACCTTTCGCCAGCGACATTTACCGCATCCCGTTTGCGTACCCCTATCGCGGAGAAAAAGGCGCCACCGCCGAAACTTTCGCGCATCATCTCGAAGACGCCTTCAAGCGCTCCGTCGCGCCCGAATCTGTCGCCGCCGTCATCGCCGAGCCGGTTCTCGGCGAAGGCGGATTCGTCGTTCCTCCGCGCGATTACTTCAAGCTGCTGCAAAATATTTGCCGCAAGCACGGCATTCTCTTCATCGCCGACGAAGTGCAATCCGGCTTCGCGCGTACTGGCAAGTGGTTTGCCTCGGAGCATTTCGGCATCGAACCCGACCTGATCACCATGGCGAAGTCCCTCGGCGGCGGCATGCCCATCGCCGCGGTCACCGGCCGCACCGAAATCATGGACGCGCCCGGAGTCGGTTCGCTCGGGGGAACCTACTGTGGCCATCCGCTCTCCTGCGCAGCCGCGCTCGCCGCTATCGAAACGATCGAGAAAGAAGGCCTGCTCTCGCGCTCCACGACCATCGGCGAACGTTTTGAAAAGCGCGGCCGCAGTTGGCAAACCAAATGGAATCTCGTCGGCGACGTCCGCGGACTCGGAGGCATGCGCGCCATCGAACTCATCCGCAACCCCACCACGCGCGAGCCCGCCGACGCGGAAACCAAGCAAATCGCGCGCTACTGCTACGAGCACGGCCTCATCACCATCACCGCCGGCACGTTCAACAACGTTATTCGCATCCTCGTTCCGCTCGTCGTCACCGACGAGCAGTTCGACGAAGGCCTGGACGTCATCGAAGCCGCCCTCGCCTCGGTCGCCGAACCGCAGCGCGCCGCCCTCTCCCGCGCCTAATCTTTCCTGGGTGCCCCAAGGTCGGCTCTGGAACCTGGGTCTTGCGAAACTTGAGGTGACTTTTTCCGCCGCGGAAGGGTAATATTTTGCAGCGCACTTCCGTATAAAGAGAGAAGTCAAGGAGAATCCCATGAAAAAACTCGTTGTCTGTCTCGGTCTGCTGTGTATAACCGCAGCGGCCCCAACCGTCCGCGCGCAGAGCAGCGCAAAGCCCCCGGAGCAACCGCCCACTGTTTCCTCGGTCCTCAACGGGGTTTACGGCGCGGTTGAGCAGCAAGTCGTGGCTGCTGCCGAAGCCATGCCCGAGGACAAGTACGGGTTCGCCCCCACCAACGGCGAGTTCAAGGGCGTGCGCACGTTCGCCGAAGAGGTCAAGCACATCGGGTTCGCCAATCATCTTTTCTTCGGCTCGCTCATGGGCGAGACCATTGACGTGAAGTCGCTCGAGCAAAACACGAACGGCCCCGCCGAGTTGAAGACTAAAGCCGAAATTGTCCAGTATCTGAAGGACTCCTTTGCCCTTGGCCATAAAGCCCTCGCTACGATCACCCCCGAAAACGAAGTCACTCCGCTGGCTAAGCCTGTATTGCCATTCCTTTCCACGCGCCTCGCGATCGCCAATATCGCCACCTTTCATCCGATGGACCACTACGGCCAGATGGTCGAATATCTGCGGATGAACAACATCGTTCCGCCCGCCAGCCGCCCGCGCCCGCCGCAACAACAGGCGCCGGCCGCGCAACCCAAATCTCAACAATAAGCATTGCCTCCTTGTAGGGGCGCAGCACCGCTGCGCCCTTCTTCGGCCCAGCATTTTTTTCTCTCTGTAGGGGCACGATATATCCGTGCCCTTCTTTTTTTGTGCCGCCGACTTTTTGTCGGGCGCTTTGCCCCGGGTTCCGATCAGACGGTCAATGGATTTGTCGTAGGCGGAGGCTACGCATGACCAAGTATTTTTCTCTCTTTGTGGGCTACTCAGCAACGCCAATGGACGAGCCTTCCCCCGGCTTCCGCCTGGCGGCCTCAGAGATCGTTGCCAACAATCCGACGATTTTTCCCCATAGCCGCTACAATGCGTCCGACCTGTTGAATAACAAGCCCGACCGTGACTCACTATCGCAGCGGCACCTATTTTGGTGTGGGCATTCCGCGGAATCTCACTTCGTTGTTTAAGTTAAGCCCAGCAAACCTTAGCAGGCGGTCGGGGCACAAAGCGAGGTTCGGCTTTCGCGCCGCGCTGCCCGCTAATTGAACGGAGTGGTTGGATCTCAGCGGCGAACTAAGCGTTGCCTCTCCAGCCGACCTACTTCGCGGGAGCTGCTGGCAGTGGCTGCAGGCGTTCCTTGTTGATTTTCAGCACGACACCTGCGTTGCGGTCCGCAACCTCGCTCACTTTATACTCCGCCGAGGTGCCCAGCACTTCCGCCACTTCCGGCGGCGTCAACGCATATTTCTCCTCAAGCCAAGCCGCCATGTTTGCCGTTGCGTCACGGAATGCGTCATCAATCGACCCATCCAATCCCACGGCCATGAGGTGTGTGGCCGACTCCACTCTCGGTCCCGGCACGCGTTTCCCGGGGATGACGTCCACGGTGAACTCGACGTCCATGGACGTCTCGAGCGCGTTGCCGTTCAATTCGCCGTCGCCTTGCGCCGCGTGGCCGTCGCCCAGGTAAAGCAGGGCGCCAGGCGTTCTCACCGGCAAGTAGATCATCGCGCCCTCCGCCACTTCATTGAAATCCATGTTCCCGCCATAACCTCCCGAATCGCCGGTTCCCGGAGCGGCCCCTGCCGGAGGGGGAGCGGTGGCCACGCATCCCAGCATCGGCCGCAGCGGCACGGAATAATGCGCTAAGTGCTCCGACGGCTTCTCTAGCGTCGCCACGCCGCGCGCCGCGTCCAGATGCCAGCGCACGGATTTGCCGCCGTCCTTCATTTTCACGGCAAGGTCCGTGTCCAGTCCGCGGGGAACGATTCCATCGTCGCTGATGGCCCAATCGCGGTTGAGCCGCAGGCGCATCAGCTTCACCACCAGGGTGTCCCCGGGCATCGCTGTTTCGATGTAGAATGGTCCCGTCTCCGGATTCCCTCCCAGTACGCGCTTCGCGCCTTTTTCATCGGTTCCACCGGCGTCCACCGTCGTGGTGTGAATGGTGTCACCCGGAGAAACGGTTAACACCGGTTTGTTGGCCATCGAAAATTGCCGGTAAAACACCGTCGGCGTGAATTCGTGCCGTTTCGCCGGCCCCGCTCGCCGCTCTGGCGCGAGAGTAGCAGTGAAAGTGTGTTTTTCCGGATGAGTTGCGTCGCCGGCGTCCGTGAACACGAAAGTCCCGGACAGGGTTCCGTCTTTCAGCATCGCTGAACACTCCTCCGTACCGCCCTGCTCGTCTTTAGCGACAAAATGGATGGCATTGCCCGTGACAGCTCCCTCCAGCTTGTCGCCCCCAAAATCTCCTGTAAGTTTTCCCGCCTCTTCTTTCAAATGCAGCTGGTAGAAAATTGGCGTCCCGTAAACGTCCGCATTAACGATCCACCGGCCGGAGACGCCTGCGCCAGAAGCGCCAGCATTCGCCCCGGCAGAGCCAGCACTATTAGACTGACGCGCCGCGTCTTGGCCAACCGACACTGCATCGGCCGCGGGAGAGCCATTCGCCGACGCGGTTCCAGAAAAAAGTACCAAGCAAAGCAGTACAAAGAAGGAACGATCCTTGAATAGCGAAACCTTGACCATGTTCATACCTCGCATGTCCTCACCTCGCTGGCCTGATTCAACCAAAAAAACCCCCGGAATACGAGGAATACGACACAACCCGGTAAAGGTTCCCCCACGCACCCCGGGCAACAATGCGAAAGTGTGAAACGAAAAGGGTTGCGCGAGGAGCATCCCGGGGGTGATTCAAAATAAAGGGGCGGATTTACACCGATGAGTTTGCCAAGGAAGAAGAGCGTGTACACCCCCAGTGTTGCATCATTATCAAAACAAAGGGGTTGCAAATTGGGCAGTTTTGTCGAATTTCGATCGTCATAGTGGACGGCCAAGTCCTCGACCGGGCCGGTGAGCGGTTCCAAGCCCCACGCCTGATCCTCATCCGACGATTGTGTTTCATCCGACTATGGCCGTGTACGTTCCCAGGAGCGACGCCCAAATTGTAAGCTTGGTGGGAAGAGGGTAGAAGTCGTCACCACAGATCGCAAAACAGAGCCCACGGAGATGGGCCACCTTACTCAATAGCTTCCGAGGATTCGAATCAAGTCATCTCGGCCAAGGGGGGAAGGAGAGCCTACAAGAAATCTGCAGCGGCTCAGCTAGTTGCCGGAAAAAGGGCGGCGGAATTTATCGTTCGCCGCCCTTACTTGGGTGGGTAGAGCTAGGTGCGACAACTCATTTGAACGCGCCTCGCCTCTGCTTTCCTCCATCTTTGCAACAAATGCCTTAATGCGTTCAATGGGTAAGCTAAGCGCACACCCCTGCCGTAAGTGTCGAAATCATATTGAGCCGGCTGCGCTACTTGTTGATGTCGTCTTTCGCTTCGAGTCGCTTCAGCAGGCCTTCGAGTTGCGGCTTGTTCGGATCCGGGGCGGTGCTGAGGGCTTGCGACATTTCCTTGGAGGCTGCCGCGAAGTCGCCCTTGTTCGAGTCGATGCGCGCCAGCGCCACGTGGCTGATCCAGTGGTTCGGATCCTTCTTGGGGACCTGCGGATACAGCTCGAACGCGCGCTTGGCGTTCCCTTGCCGCTGCAACGTGCGCGCATAAACGTACATTTGAATGGCGTTGGCCCTCTCGAACGCGGTTGCGAGCGCCTTATCAGATTCCTCTTTCTTGCCCATCGCGGCCAAGATGCGCGACTTTGTCTCGTAATTCTCGAACCGTGGTTCGCCTTGAATGGACTGGTCTTCCCACTTCAGGGCTTCTTCGAGATTGTAATTGTTGTCCAGGCACCACTGCGCCCCTTCGTCAAAGCCCGCCCAGGTGAATCCGCCGACGTTGCGCAGCTCTTGCTTGATGCTCGTCAGCACGACCGCTTTCACGTCCACGCCAATCTGGAAAGGGACGGCCAGCTTTTCCCAGCGCAGTGCGGCTACGGCCGAGTCCGGCTTGACGTCTTCAAAGGTATAGGCCAACTGCTCAAACATTTCCGCTGGATGTGGCTTTACCGTCACGCGCAGCGCATCTTCTTTTTCGTCGTAGCTGAAGCTACCCCAGGACGTGGAGTTCTTCGAGAAGATAATCGTCCACTGATCCTTGTCCGGAATGGTGTGCAGGCCGTACCTGCCCGCGGCCAGCGGCTTGCCTTCCACCGTCACGTCGTCGGCAAAGGTGATGGTCGTGTTCTCGTTCGCGCCGGCGCGCCAAACTTTTCCGTAAGGAACGGTTTTGCCCCAGATTTCGCGTCCGCCGACCGCCGGGCGATGATAGTTGATCGTAATGTCCGTCAGGCCGATGCGTTGCGTGACGCTTCCGCGCTGGCTCACGCGCGGAATGTTCAGCTCCGTCGGCTGGCTGCCGTTTTTGAATTGCGCTTCCGCGCTTCCGGCAAGAAGACCCAATCCCGCCAATCCTGTACAAAGGCCCAGAACACACTTCGACATGCTGCGCATAAACACACCATCCTCTCTCATGAACTACGACCTGGCGAGTCCGCCGGAGTTCCGGCGCGACACCCCGCTCTGGAGGGACGGCCTCGCCGCCGTTCCGTGAGCAGGAAAGCGATGAAAGGAGCCGCGAATTCTCGCGGATTCAGAAAGAATTTAGAGGAAATTCCGCCGCGCGTAGCGCGAAGCGAAACGCGGCACTCAGCGGAAGTGGTTTTTCTGAAACGTTCTGGGTGGCTTTGACGTTCTCTCTTTCAGAGTGGGGAACGAGTGCGGCATGAAACGGGTTGGACGATTGGCATAGTAGGGGTTCTAGCCGTGCTCCTGGTTGGATGGAAGTGCGCGGCGATCCAAGCTCATGCGCAACAGGGGCAACAGGCTCCGCCGCCCGCGGCACAGACGGCGCCCATGGAGCCGTGCAATCAGGAAATCAACAACGCCTTCGTGCAGAAGATTTCCAAGCAGATTGCCGGCCATGAGCAGGATCCGTCAGGGCAGGTATTCAAGAATATCCAAGTCGATTTCCTGAAGAAGGTTCCGGCTGGGCGGTTGCTCCTGATTATGAACCAGGGATACAGCCGCGCGTTGGGCGTCAGCTGCAAGCACTGTCATGTGGAGGACGACTTCTCGAAGGACGACAAGCGGCCCAAGCTTTGCGCGCGCGATATGGCACTGATGCATTTTTCGATCAACCAGCAACTCGCGAAGATGCAAAACCTGGAGCCGAATCCCAACGGGCACTTCATTAACTGCTCGACCTGCCATCGCGGGCAAATTGATCCCATGGCGCAGTCGAACTGATGCGCAAGGCTCTCTTTCCATGTAGGATGGAATTAACCGCGGGCCCGTAGCTCAGCGGTTAGAGCAGCGGACTCATAATGCGCACGAGCGTCCTCTGCTTGGTCGAGCACAGATCTGCACTTGCACGCTATGTGATTCCCTGTAGGGAGTTTAGCCGTAGACTACTGACAGCATCGACGCGCATCGAGATGCACTACTCCCGAAATTCAACTGGCACCAAAACTGACCCCGGCAATTAAACTGTGCGAGAGTACGAGGTCCTCACCCTTTGTGCTGTACGTGCCTCGACCGGGAATCATCTTCCGCTATCCCTCGTTGTCAGCTTTTGAATGATTGACGCTCGGGCTTTCTTTGCTGGCGAAATAGGCTTCTTTTGCGCGGCGATCACGAGACCGACCCCGATCAATCCGTTTCTGAGACCATTTCGCCGCCCACCTGACGCGGTTATTTCTTATCCAGTAGTGGGACTGACAGGCTAGACTCCAATTGCCAATCGAGGGCTCCAACGAAATCGTCTTCCCGTCGAAAATGAGCTTCCAGTCCGTGGGTCGGATTGGAGTAACCACCTTGTTCCCACAGCCACAGACACACAGATGCGAAGCTGTTGCAAAACGTATCGACACGTAAATCGTTCCTTGCTCAAGCTCATCGGGAATGAACTCCAGAAATTCGTGCTTGAGGAGAATTTCCGACCTCATGGCAACCGATCCTCGTTAAGCAATAGATTTGTATCGATACTGAACTGGCTGTGGTGCTCGGCTTTCAGATCACGATAAAAACCGCAGAGCTTTTTCCATTTGATGACAGCGAGAGCAGCGTTCAACGCATTTAGATCTGCAATCTGGATGTTGCGGTTATAATCGTCGTCACCCGGCGCGTCCTCGAAAGAGACTCTGCTTCGAAAATGCTCACGCATCTTCGCCGTGCTTGTCGTGACTCGCACAATGCCGCCTAGCGCATTGTCGTTCAACTGTACCCCCATGCCTGCATCAGTGAACGGGATGTTGAGCTCTTCAAGCTTCTCGACAATCGCCTTCTTGGGGCCGCCCTTATCCATGCAGATAAAAACAAAATCCATACCACGAAGTTCCTCTGCACTGCTAGCATCAACGTAGACGGGGTGATCAACAATGCCGCGGTGCATCTTGCCGTACAAGTTCTTGAAATAAGTCACTTTCGGTTGTTTCGCTCTCAGTTCGTCTCCTGAAGGTGCGCTTGGCGAGCGAAAGGCGTTGTGTTGGAGGAAGATATCCCCGTCATAAAGGTGAATTTGCCTCACAGGGGTTTTTGCAACTAGATCGAGCACGTAAGAGCCTGTTCCGCCGAGACCCAATATCGCAACAGACTTCAGCGCCAGTTTTTTTGTAACAGCGACTATTTCAGCTCTGCTAGAGGCGGTGTCGATGTAGTTGAATGGTTCGTCGTCCTCATTCTCCGGTTCGACTAGCGGGAACGTCTTCGCCGTGGCCGTCGAGTCAATTCTCCAGGCAGGGCCGGAGATGATGGCGACATACGTCGTCACCTGCTCGTAATAGTCCGGGTAACAATCATTCGGTTTTGGCTTAGCCGAAAATGAGTGATGGACTATGACCCCTTCCGCCAGTGAGAGTTGGCCGCTGCCGTGCTTTATTTTTGCGATTTCTGCGCCGTCCTCGTTGCACGGATGCTCCCCGGAGAAATACGCAACGTGGGTGTCTGGGCGGCCCGTTTCGTCGTCTGCAAGCACCAGTTTTATGACCAGGATTCCGCGTTTGACTTCCTTGCGCGAAGTCACATAGGGAAGGTCCTTGACCAGCAAACAACCAGAACGTACTTCCAGATCATAACCTTCATCACGCAGCTTTTTGAGGTCAGGACTACGACTTATCGGTCGCTGTGACATTGAAAATCATCCCATTTTTCACCTGGACGGTTCCGCCTTCCTGTAGCGACCCCTGTGGATTCGCGTGAGGCCCATCCTCGTACGACACGGTGAACAGAATGTTGCCACCTGTCGGAGGAGTTGGAAATGCGAGTTTCACGACCTGGTCGAATGTCACTGTTTCTGTGGTGACTTGCTTTTTCTGCCCGTTCACAATGATCTCGAAGCGGTCCCCGTGCTGTTGTACTTGCGAGTTGTTCATTTTTGGCTCCCGGTCCTCCCGGTGACCGGGAGACTTACAAATCATGCCTCTATTGGTTGGAATTGTCAACATGCCAAACCTATATGTCAATGTGACAAACTGTTGGTGACCCGGTATTCGCAGTCAATGTGCCAAACGTGTTTGCTCTATTGACATCAGAATGATTATGCGTGACACTTTGGGGTGTGGCGCCGACGCGTTCTGACCAGCTTTTTTACCGCCAGTTTGGCCGAATACTCGCGGCGGCGAGAAACAAGAAGAATATGTCTCAGGAGGTGCTCGCGAGGGAGTTGGGATTATCGCGGACCTCTATCACTAACATCGAGAAAGGCCGCCAGCCTGTTCAACTGCACACGCTCTATCACATCTCGAACCTACTCGCTGTCGAGTTGAAAGACCTGCTCCCAGCACCCCAGCTCCTTCAAGGCCCCGAAAGCTCTCAGGATGTGAATGTCACCCGCACCGATTGGCTCAAAGCCATGAATGTCAAATTGCCTTTTGGAGATAGCCATGCGCAAACGAAGAGACGTCGAACTCGAAGCCAGAAAACTCCTGGAAAATAATTCCATCTCGCGTCCCCCGATTCCCGTTGACGAACTTGCAGCAGCCCTTGGTATTGAAGTGCGCTCTTCTGCCGGCAAAGACGATGTATCCGGCGCTCTGATCCGAAACGACGATTCAGTGGTGATAGCAGTGAATTCGTCCCACCATGAAAACAGACAGCGCTTTACAATCGCGCACGAAATTGGACACTTTCTCCTCCACAAGGGGACCCAGCTTCATTTTGACGACGATTTCAGAGTCAATTACCGAAAGGCAGACTCGACCGAATTGACTACGGACGAGGAAAGAGAGGCCAATTGGTTTGCGGCCACCTTGCTTATGCCAGAGCACTTCCTTAAAAAAGACTGGCTAAGGCTTCGGTTGGAGAATCATGCCCCGCTCCTAGCAACACAATCTCTCGCGATGCGGTACAAAGTGAGTCCTAAGGCGATGGAGATTCGGCTTGTAAACTTGGGCTTCGTATCACCTGTCGAATAGCCCGAGCCAGTGACTTACATCTACCACATCACGCATGTAACAAACTTAGCCAGCATCCTCCAACGAGGAGGCCTTCTTTGTGACAGGTCGTGCGATGAAGCGAACGTCCAAGCCCAGCAGATCGGATACACCCACATCAAGCAACGCCGGATGGCTCGCGCCGTCCCGCTCGCCCCGCACGGTACTTTGGGTGACTATGTGCCGTTCTATTTCGCCCCGCGTTCACCGATGCTGTACACCATCGAGCACCGCAACACGCCTGACTATCAGGATGGTCAGCGAGGTATCATCCATTTGGTCTCATCCGTGGAGACCGTGGAGGCCGCACACCCGCCAGTCAGATGGCTCTTTACCGACGGTCACGCCGATATGCAATACACAGATTTTTTTGGCAGCGTCGACGACCTCGACAAAATCGATTGGCCGCTCATGACTTCGCGATATTGGCATGACACGCCTACAGATGGAGATCGAAAGCGCCGTCGTCAGGCTGAATTTCTGGTTTATAAATTCTTCCCGTGGACTCTAATTGAATCGATTGGAGTTATTGACCAGGCCCTTGCCGAGGAGACAGCAACCGCAATGCATGGGGCGACTCATCGCCCAGAAGTACGGATAGAGAGAGCGTGGTACTACTGATGAGGTTCTTATGATTGAGTATCAAACCGGAAATCTACTGGATTCCGATGCCGAAGCATTGGTCAACACTATCAACACTGTCGGTGTTATGGGCAAAGGAATCGCTCTGCAGTTCAAGCAAGCATTTCCTGACAACTTCCGTGCCTACGAGGCTGCGTGTCGGCGTAACGAGATCCGTATCGGCAAGATGTTCGTTTACCACACCCAGAAGCTTCATTCTCCTCGCCTTATCATCAACTTTCCAACAAAACGACATTGGAAAGGGAAATCAAAGATTCAAGACATTGCCGATGGACTCTCAGACTTGGTTCAGGTCATTCGAAGAGAGAATATTCACACCATTGCGATTCCTCCGTTGGGTTGTGGCAACGGCGGTCTAAATTGGCGTCAGGTCAAACCACTCATCGACCGTGCGCTGCAGGGCCTCGATGTTCAGGCTGTTGTGTACGAACCGCAAGGTTCACCGAAAGCGGAACGCATGAAGGTTGCAACAACTCCTCCCAGAATGACGCCGGGCCGCGCCGCGGTTTTGGGTTTGATGCAGCGCTATACTGTGCCAGGATACAAGTTGACTCTCCTAGAGATTCAAAAACTCGCATACTTCCTACAAGAAGCCGGCGAACCGCTGAAGCTTAACTTCGTTAAACAGAAGTATGGTCCGTACGCAGAAGAGCTTCATCACGTTCTTCAACGCATGGAAGGCCATTTCATTCGCGGCTACGGTGATAGGACCCAGCAAGTATCCGTCAACATCCTGCCAGCAGCTACCGTGGAAAGCGATGCTTATCTCGCGCAAAATCAGGATACGTTGCGCAGATTCGACAAAGTATCAAACCTCATACAAGGATTTGAAACGCCCTACGGCATGGAATTGCTGTCAACAGTTCATTGGGTCGCGACTCGAGAAAACAAGCGCGCGAAGTCCGATCCTGAAGCCGCAGTCGCTGCTGTTCACGATTGGAGCGAACATAAGAAATTGACTTTCAGACCAGCTCACATTCGCGAGGCTTGGAAACGATTGAAAGAACAAAATTGGATTTAGTTGCAATCGAAGGTCCGCCCCGTTGATGCGAGATTCACCCGGTTTTTGTTTGACCGATCTGTCCCTGGACTCGCCGGCTCAGTTCCTCAGGGTTCGCGATTCTGGTAAATGATTCCGTTGTTCCGCCAGTTCCCCGTACTATCACATCTCCATAGCCCAGCATTCGGCCAAAAGCAGACTCGTCAACCCCGACACTTTCGACCTTCGATAGAGCCACTTCGATTGTTTTTCGAGCCATGAACCCGCTCTTGATGACCACGCGCCTGTTCGACACTGCGACTTCGGTGGCCTTTTTCTTTATCAGCCCAGCGCCGATAGAAATCGCTGCGGCAAGAATAAGCAACACTCCAATCAAAATCATCCCGCCATATGAAACGTCTTTGCCACTCGCCTCGTAGCCACCAACTGTGAACACTAACCCTATACTGCCCAAGAGCAGGCCAACAATCAGAGGCCGCATGAAGACGATCCAGTGGAGGCGAGTTTTATAAAGAACAGTCTCGCCGGGAATTAAGTTCTGTTCGATGTAACCCATGACGCACTTCCCTCACAGCGACGATGGCCAGCAAGCCAGCCGAACATACGGGTGTCATATTTTTAGACGTTCCACGTCAGCATGAAGGTCGTTAATCCGGGCAAGCGTCCATCCGCCCGCAGGTGACCAACCCATCTCCACAACTGGGTCCGTGAGCCATTTTTCAAAGAACTTCCGGCCCGATACATTCTTCTCGACCAAGCCGTACTGCAGAAACGTATTGCGGAGACGGTTCAATTCTGGGTAGTAGTTGTTCGCGATGCGAGTTGCCAGGATTCTTCGCTTGTGAAGTTCGATGAGAGCGCGGACCTCGTTGCGGCCTTCCTCGTCTGTACGCTTTCGTTTGGACTTAGGTTCATGCGTCGCATGTTCTTTCACCACGATTTCAAACTGCTGGCGATAGACTCTGTAGGTTTCCGGTAGCGGAACTTTGTATCGTTCTCGCAGACGTGCCAACAACATCGGTTTTGTCTGGCCGCACAAGACCACAATGATGAAGTTTTTCGTTGGTTCGAGACCTTCTATCTGGCCTACTAAACGGTCGAACTCCGTTTTTGAAGTAAGATTTCTCTTCAGTTCGACGAACACTTCTGAAGAACCGAAAAAGCCAGCCTGCTTGACGTAGATGTCTGTCGTCGTTCCGAGGTGCCGGTATTCCGACTCCACTCTCGTGTCCTTCAACTGTTCGCGTAAATAGCTAATCAGCGAATCGCGATACTCCGATTCTTTTGGCAGCGGCCCACACTGCCATTTGTTGACCGCTTTGAGGACGTTCTCGAACGCTGACATGGCTTCCGATCTTGCGGCCATTCTATCATCTTCGGAGTATAGTGGCCTCCAGCGAAGCCAGGCAAACCCGCTTAATGCTGACCTCCGGCACAGCACTGGTCCTGATCTTCACCCAACAGGGATTCGTGTTCGCCGCAGATGGGCTCGAACTAGACACCTTTGGAAAAGCCCGTGACCGTTCATCGCGGAAAATCTTCCCACTTCGGAGGGAGGTTGCGTTTAGTTGCGCTGGATTCCGGAGTGTCCGCAACGGCAAAACGAAGTTTGAATTACCCCGAACAGTTTGCGAGGCGTTTGAGCAAGCGGCGAAGTCTTTTTCGGGTGACTTCAAGAAACTGGCCGAAGAGATGGGCGCAAGGGTTCGCGCCGAATTAGTGGAATTAAAGGAACAAAAAATCATAGAGAGCTACCCGAAGAATGAGTACGCAGACTGGTTTGCAAGAATCCTTCTTGCCGGATTTTTTGACGGTAAACCGAACGCTGCACAGTTGTCTTTTTGTTGCCTGGAGGGGGCGGTGGTTTGCCAACTTGAAATCAGAGATGTCCCGGGATCCTTTGCTTATGCCGGGCCGGAGACAGTCTGGACAGCTCTGGTACATAACAGCGACGCCAAAGTTGCGCCCTACAGAAAAGAAGCATTCGATAAAATGGGGCACTCGTTGGATGCGTTGGATGGTCCTAACCTGGAGGAAGCGACTCTAGTAGCCCAGAACTATGTTCGGGCGTGTAGTGACCCTGCCGTGCATAAAGCCTACCCGGAGTGCAAAGCCATCGGGGGCAATATGCAGTCCGCGACCATCACGCTGGAAAAGGGTTTTTTCTGGATGTGATTCGGATATCCCGTATCAGGACAACATATTACATTTTGTGTTGACAAGGTAGCTGGTTGGAGCTTCGAATGACCACACACACGCGGCAAACCTCGGAATCCACTGACGTAACAACACACATCCACCTTAGCCTTGAAATCTGTCCTACCTGCGGCCAAGAAATTCCAGCCGATAAGATTGAGGAGATCGGTGGCAGGATAGCCGCGCGGGAGCGTGAGCAGGCCTTGGCGATTACGCTTCAGCTGGAAAAACAGTACGCCATTGAGAAGGCCGCTAGGGAAGCCAAGGCCAAGGCCGATTTGGAATCGGCGCGCGAGCAGAGTTCTCTGCGCGAGGAGCGGGCACGCGAGGAGGCTCAAAAGGCCGCCGAGAAATTAATCAACGACAGGCAAGCGGAGGCCGAACAAGCTCGCCGCGGACTTGTTGCAGGCTGGGAGAAGAAATTGGCGGAAGCCGAATCGGCCCGCAAATCCGCCGAGCAAACAGAAGGCAGCTTGCAGGCGGAGATGCAACTTCTCCGAGACACGAATGCTCAGGCTCTTGAGGCGGTGAAAGCGCAGGCCCAGCAACGTGAGACCGAAGTTCGAAATGAAGCCATTCGAGATTCGGAATCCGCGATGGCCGAACGCGTTCAGGCTGCCGAAACCGCACGCCGCCAATCCGAGGAAGCTTTGCAGGCCAAAATCAACGAAGTGGAAGCCAGTCGTATCGCAGCCCAAGAGAATGAAGCCGCGCTCCAACTACAAATCGGAAAGATGAAGGAAGATGCTGCCACCGAAATGGAACGCGTACGTCAGATCGCGACCGAAAGGGCGGAACTAAGACTGCGGGACACACTGGCGGCTCACGAGAAGGCCGTTGGCGAGGCCAATGCGAGAACCCATGAAGCCGAGAAGCACGCTTCGGAGCTTCAGCAGGACCTGAGAGCCCAACGCGAGATTATGGAGCAGGCTAAAGACGAGGCAATTAACGCTGAGAGGGCAAAAGCATTCGAGGAAACCCAAAAGCTTTCTAACAAGGTGAACGATTTGCAACGGGCACTAGAACGAAAGAGCAATGAGGAGCTTGGCGAAGGGGCTGAGGTCAAGGTCTTCGAAGCCCTCAAGAAGGAGTTCAAGGACGACAGAATTGAGCGCATACCGAAAGGTGTCGAAGGTGCTGACATCAGGCACGTCGTGATGCTCAATGGCCAAAAGTGCGGGACAATCCTGTACGATTCGAAGAACCACAAACAATGGCGGGATGAACACGCTGCTAAGCTAAGAAAGGATCAGCTAGCCGAAAAAGCGGAGCACGCAATCCTTTCCACCCACAAGTTTCCACGAGACACGCGGCAACTCCACCTCCGAGATGGAGTGTTGCTCGCCAATCCAGCTCGCGTGGTAGCGGTGGTGACAATCATTAGGAAGCACTTGCTCCAGCTTCATACCCTTCGTGTCAGCAAGGTGCAACGCGAAAGGAAGACCGCCGCATTGTATGAGTTCATTATCTCTGAGCGCTGCAAGCAGCTTCTTGACCGTGTCGACCAACGGGCTAGCGCTTTACTCGACTTGCAGGAGAAAGACATCAAGTGGCACCAAAAGAACTGGGAGCACCAAGGAACGGCGATCCGTGCCATTCAGAAAGCAAAAGTTGACCTAACCGGCGAAATCAACGCAATCCTAGGTACTGCGGAAAGCGAACGACAGAAGAGGGAGGCTTCCTGAGATGGTTACTCAGATCCCTGTCCCTTCTCATCCTAACAGTGCTGCCTTGCAAGAGCGCCGGCTCGATCGCACCATCTTGCTCACATATCGTACGAAACTGGACTTATATGACATCGTACCCAACCCAGATCAACCTCGGCTTGGCCCCAAGGAAGATGAGGAGCTGCAACTGCAGATTGAGGCCAACGAGGGCCTTTTCGAACCGCTTCTGGTCGAGCCACATCCCGACCTTCCCGGGAAATACCGAATCATTGATGGTGACCGCCGATGGACAAATTCTCGGGCTCTCGTCCAACAAGGACGGGAACAATATCGCCAGGTTCCGGTCGAGGTTACCGACAGGACCCTTTCCGCTGACGAGCGGCTTCGCGTTTGGATCTATATCCATCGTCAACGGAAGGAATGGGACGCCAAAGAAAAGGAAATGGTCGCGTATCGTTTGGTCGATCTCGTGGGACGCGCTAGCGCGGCCAACATCCTGGGTATTAGCGTTCGCGAGCTCGATAAGCTCGTTGAAGTTTTCGAGACTTCGCGACGATTCACCGAGTTGCGGGATCCCAGTGCGGCCATAACGTGGGCTCGCGAGTTGATGGGGGTGAGCAAAAAGCTCCTCGTGCCAACCGTGATCGACGCCGTGGTAAAGAAGGTGAACGAGAAACGCATCACCAACTCCAAAGACTTGCGGAAACTTCGCACGATTCTGCCCGATCCAGTCGCAAGGGCACACTTTCTGAGTGACTCAGGCGACCTTGAGTCTGCACAACTGCAAATTCGATCCATCGAGAAACGGCCGGAGGAGCAACCGCTGAATGAATTGCGGACTGCAATTGACGCTATGAAGAGTGTGCCGTGGACCACGCTACAAGACCTAAAGGGAGACGAAGCAACGCTGAAAAAGCTCGATGAAGCGGAAGCATTGTTGAAGTCTCTTCGGAAAGCGCTAACGTCCGAATAACTTCAGACCGACCCATTTCCCGTTTCTAATAGATGTCAGGTGAGCACTCAAGCCACCAGTCCAGGTCACTCCCACACGTAGAATCGGCACCGGCTGTAGCTTTTGAGTTCGTGTTTCTCGCTTAGGACCATGCTCCACCACCCCACGAACGGCTGTAACTCGCAAAAGTAAAGCAACGGTATTTGTGGTCGGCCTGCTAACCAGCTTTTAACTTGACTCGAACTAGCCAAGCGCGTATTGATTCTGAGTCTGCCCCACATTGCCCACACTCCCCTTCTCCCTGTGGGCGACATGAGTCCGAGGAGGAAATATCCATGGCGACCTACGCAGCGGCAAATGCAGCTTGGAAAGTACTCCGCGCGATCAACAGGACACTACCGGAGGGGAATTTGCCCAGGCCGAGCTGGGCTCCTGGCCGACTTCTCAAACACCGAGACCGTATGCCGATGGCTACGGGCATTCCCAGGAAAATCGCGTCACTCTGTCCCGACTGCAATCGTGAAGCGGTCGACGCAGTGCTCAAAGGCGAGATGGCTGTCGCCGATTTCCGAGACAATCCCGGGGTCATCGAAGCGCAGATATTGGAAGAAGGTGAACGCATTCTCATGCGGAAGGCATGCGAGAAGCATGGCCCGTTTGAGGATGCACTCTCCAATCACCCGGATTTCTTTCGAAGGATGGAACGCCTCGCTTTCGGCAGAGACTTCGAATGCGCTGACGACTGCAACGTGCACGATCACGGTCCAAACAGCATTAGGTCCGGGAGAGGGACGTTCCTAATCGTCGATCTAACCAACCGATGCAACATGATGTGCTCGCCATGCTTCATGGATGCGAACGCTGCCAGCTACGTCCACGAATTGAGCATGGAAGATATAAAGGTCATTTTCAGCAATGCACTCTCGTTCAAGCCTCAGCGGGAAATCAACATCTTGTTCTCAGGAGGGGAGCCCACCGTTTCGCCGATTTTTCTAGACGCTGTCCGCCACGCGAAGAGTGTCGGATTCCATCGGCTTCACGTTGCGACAAACGGTATCGAGTTCGCTAAGACCAGAGACTTCGCTTTGCAGGCGCGGGAAGCTGGCTTGCACGGCGTGTACCTCCAATTGGACGGAGTTTCCGAAGACGACAACAAACATCGCGGATTGGGAAACTACATCGCCGTGAGGCGACAAGCCTTGGAGAATATCGCCGCTGCGGGAATGCGAACCACGCTTCAAGTCACGGTAGATAGCTACCGTAACAGCGGCGGGCTTGGCGACATTGTCCGGTTCGCGGTTCAGAACATAGATAAAATCCACGGCGTCGTTTTTCAGCCGATCATGTTTGCCGGCAGAGACGAGGGAGTATCCGCCGATGAGCGTTATGTCCGGCGCTATCCTCTCACACAACTCGCTTTCGATCTCCAGGAGCAAACTTCAATTGATTGGCAACCAATGCGTGATTGGTTTCCGCTATCGGACTTTGGGATATTTGCTCATCTATCCGATATTCTCAATCCTGAGGCAAAACTAGGAAGCCTTTTCCAAGAAACACATCCCAACCGTGGAATCTTCAGCGCCTTGCTGGTGGACACGTATGACAAACACGCCATCCCTGTTCCAGCGTTTTTCGACTTGGAACAATTCATGCGGGACATCGTAGAAATCATCGATTCTGGAAGGGGACCGACTGCGACCAAAGCCCTTGTCTCGCTGTCAGCGCTCCGCAATTTCAACCACCGGAAAGCTCCTTTGGGGTTTGGGCTTCGCGATCTTCGCCGCGTGCTTGAGGATTGCTTCTATCGCGTTGCCGGTAGTAGCGACGATTGGTCTCATAAAGCCTATTCCCATGACGGGCGCTGGAGACTCATGATCGTCAACGGGATGTGGTTCCAAGACGCCTTCAATTACGACTTCGCCGGAATCTGCAATTCCACTACTCCTGTCGGACTGACTCAAGGTGAGATCAGCTTTTGCGCCTATTACGGTGGCGGTTGGCGGAAAGTTGTCGAGCATCAAAGCCGAACCATGAGGCTGACCGAATGGCACAAAACCAACGGTCGACATGCAATCTACGCCAATGGCAAAAAAGTGGACCTGGGGCAGCCGATATCCACCTCAGATTCCCAATTGGTTCAGATTGATCCCGAACCTCTGGCGGTTCCAAACGGAGACTGACACGGAGCCAGCCGCTGTTTTGGAAATTTTGCGTTCCTCAGTTGACGTTTTGCGAAAACAGGTACTCTGAATAGATAGAGGGGAGTGTTTAGCTATGGGTGTTCATCGTGAGCGGTTAGCTGCGTCCAAAAGCCAGAGGCGCTTCGTTGAGGGCGTGAAGTCGGCTTTCCAGAAATGGGCGCTCCAAAAGCTGGGTCGGGAGGTTCCTCCTGGAGCGATCTCGCCCAGGGCTATCGACGGTGTTCAATTGCTCCCTATTCCAGTCCCGCCCATGTTTGAGGAAGCCCTGGGATACCGAGGGGCCTTACGTTTCGTCGAGTTCGGATATTCCAGGGCAACCTGTCAATTTGTTTACAGCGATGGTGGAGACAGCATACCCTCGGATCAAGACTTGTGGATTCGATTTCTGCGTCATCCTCTTATTGCTCCTCATCTTCCAGAAAGCCAATACCCGACACTTTATGGTGTGTTCCCAGAGGGAGAACTGGTGCCGCTGAAGGAGCTTTGGGAGCAACCCAAGGGCTTTGAACCCGCAGACCGTTTACTCTTAGATCGGCAAGAGAGGAAGCTTTACCTCTGCCGGACAAATCACACTAGCCTTTTGTTCGCTCTGACCGAGCCGGAGGGTGAGGACCACCACTCGGTATTCATCGACGGTATTTTAATGAATCCAGCCACCGAAAATTACAAGCTTCGTCCCGATCCTGAGCTTGCGGTGCAGCGTTTTGATTGCCTCGACGTGCAGCTCAAGTCACTCGCGGACCGCGCCCGACATAATTTGATATGCAGTCGCCGAGATGACTGCTAATTACTAGCGGCGTCTCTTCTTTCTGAATTCCTTTCAAGACCTTCTGTGAGGCCGCGTTAACTTCTTGCGATAATTGAAGTTCTTGACATCACAGTTCTTCCTAAGCTAGTTTTGCCAACTAATGGCTACGTGCATTTGGGAGGGGCGGACTGATGGTCAAGCTTGGAGAAACGCTTGTCCAGCAGAGCCTAATCACTCAGGACCAACTAGCTAAAGCGTCTGAATTCCAAAAGAAGAGTGGCAAATCGCTTGATGGTTCTCTCGTCGCACTGGGTTTTGTCACAGATGACGATATCGCCGGCGTGCTTTCGCGTGCCTATGGCGTTGCCTCGGTCAACCTGAGGTACTTCGAATTCGATCCACAGGTCATCAAACTCATTCCGCAGGACACTGCCGTGCGGCATCAATTGATTCCACTGGCCCGTGTAGGCTCACTGTTGACCATCGCGATGGCCGATCCCAGTAACGTATTCGCGATGGACGATGTGAGGTTTATAACAGGCTTCAACGTAGAGGCTGTGGTGGCATCTGAAGGCGCAATTGCCGAGGCGATAGAGAAGTACTATGGCTTGTCTTATGAATCCTCAATTGCCAAGGCTTCGGAACAAACTTGGTCTTTGGACTCTGTTTCATCCTCTCTGGAGGATATTGAAGCAGCTTTGAAGCGTACCGAAGAGACTCTTGAAGTTCTTAAGGAAAAACGCCTCGAATTTATCCAGACGGCAGATCGTCCCTCGTCTGGTGCCGTCATACAAAATTATGCGGTCGTGAAAATCTTTTATGCAACGGACAGGCAACGAACAGGGAAGAACTCTCCAAGTAGGTTTTATTCTGGGAACAGAGCCGAAAACGAGGAGTTATCTTTCGGTGTAGCTGAAGTCAGTATTCCGAGGGACCACAGAATGGGAGAGTTGGAGTCCCCCTCTATTTGGAAACTTGAGTTTCGCGCAATTCCCGAGAGGCATGTTGTTTTATTGAGCATTTCTCAGGAGAAAAGCGATACGTTCTTTGAGCACGTGTCCAACCGCGTCAATTCGTCGCAAAGGAAAGAAGCGTTTGTGTTCGTTCATGGATACAATGTCACTTTCTCGCAAGGAGTGCGACGAACTGCTCAACTTGCTTATGATTTGGCTTTCGATGGACCTGCGATCCTCTATAGTTGGCCGTCAGTTGGAAAATTCCTTGGTTATACGGTAGACGAAGCAAATGTCGAGTGGACTGCGGCTCATCTCACACATTTTTTGGAACTACTGACCGCGAGAACTGGTGTAACTACCTTGCATCTCATCGGCCATAGCATGGGTAACCGAGCCATTACCAATGCTCTGAGGATAGTTTCGGATCATCGACAAGCTGGTTCGGGTCGGCGGTTCAGACAGATAATTCTTACGGCACCGGACATTGACTCTGGAGTCTTCAGGCAATTGTCAGAAGCTGTCAGCCTTGCAGGGGATCGAGTAACCCTCTATGCCTCCTCCATGGACGAAGCGTTGGCGGCATCCAAAGTTTTTCATGGCTATCCCCGAGCCGGCGAATCAGGAGAGAACATCGTCGTTGTTAATGGAATTGATACGGTAGACGCGTCGGCGGTTAACACTAGCCTTCTTGGTCATTCCTACTACTCGGAAAACAGGTCTGTTTTATCAGACATCTTTAGATTAGTTCGAGACGGAGCACCACCAAGTGACCGCTTTGGCCTGACGCTAATTAAGCACGGCGATATGAATTATTGGGCTTTTCGTCCGTAAGAGCGTCAGCTTTAGTGGGCTATTTTTTCGGCGACCATAGCTCGAACGAAGAGATTGTCCTGAGCATACCAGTATCTTCACAAAACAAGCAACATACTGTGTTGCGGGGACCGCCTTCACCTGCTGGGCGACCCTGCCTGCTCTCCTATTGACCGCGTCGAGTTGGCTGCGTCCCGGCCCGTGACGCGCTTGGCCGACGGTCCTCACTAGCACGCCTCACGCCACCAAACCCCGGTGTCATTCGGCTTGCCACCCGTTCCGACCTGGACGCAGCCATCTCTCCGCTTTTGTCCCCCCGTTTCCGGATTGCTCCCTGGCCGTATGTGAAGGGAGCAATAGCTCCCCCGAAACAGGAGGACAAACATGAAAGTCGAGCAAGCAAAGCAAGTCGCCAGCAAGGCAATCGAGGCGCTTAGCCAAGCTCTGGAAAGGGGCCACAGTGGGAAGCTCAAAGAGTATCTCGCTGCTATGGCGCGTTTCCATCGCTACAGCCTTTACAACGTCATGCTAATCGCGTCGCAGCGGCCTGACGCAACTCGGGTTGCTGGCTATCACAAATGGCGTGAGTTTGGCCGGTTTGTGAAGAAGGGTGCGAAAGGCATTTTCATCCTTGCGCCCATTCTGGCGAAGAAATCCGCCGAGCAGGATAGCCTTGAAGAAGGCACAGCGAGGGTTGCCGTGGGTTTCCGCGCTATCTATGTATTCGATCTGTCTGACACCGAGGGTGAACCCCTTCCCGAACTTGCGAATACCGAAGGCGATCCCGCTGGATACACTGAACGGCTGAAGAGCTTCGTTCTGCAACGCAGCATCCAGCTGGAATACTCCGAGACGATTTATCCCGCGCAGGGGCAATGCTCGCCTGGAAAGATCACGTTGCTTCCCGGCCAGGCTCCCGCTGAGGAGTTCGCCACTCTGGCGCATGAAGTAGCGCACTCTCTGCTCCATCAGCAGGAGCGCCGCGCCGGCACCACGAAGCGCGTCCGCGAGACTGAAGCTGAGGCCGTGGCCTTTGTTGTTTGCGAAGCTATTGGCCTCACGGCAGATAATTCGGCTGATTACATTCAGCTCTATTCCGGCGACAAGGACACGCTCACTGAATCGCTAGAGCACGTGCAGCGCGTCAGCGCCGAAATTCTCGCCGCAATCACAGCCAGCGATTAGCTATTTTTCGGGAGGCCCGCACAAGCGGGCCTCCCTTTATTCTTGTTCGTCTACGCGCTCATTGCGACTTGCAGTTACCCGGCTTCGGCCGGACCCGGAGCTGCCAGAGCCGCAGCACTTTGGGCAGCTTGATTCGTGGCGGCACGCAGTTCGGACCTCGCCAGATGTTGAGCACCAAAGTAGGCTTCGGCTGGCCCCGCGTCTGCAAAATGACCGACCAGTCCTTCGCGCAAAATCTTTAGCAGGCTGGCTCGAATGATAAAACTCGCGGCTTCAGCTAGTACTTCCCATTTCTTAACCGGGCCATTAAATCCAGTTCGCATGTCAGTTGTGAAAAACGCGTTCGAAATCTTGTCTCCGTGTGCCATGAGATTGCGCATTTCATAGAGATCACGAACAACTTGACTGATTGTAATGTGTGGGTCTTCGAGCAAGTCCGAAATGTCACCTGGGGCATAGATAGATGTGTCTGCCCCGAGGAACCACTTTATCCGCGAAGTGGCAACCAGACTTCCCTGGTGCTCCCAGGAATGGGATGTGTAGATGGATTCAATTGCCGAACACCAGAGTAAGTATCGCGCCTTCCAGTCCAATGCTTGGAAGTGACCTAGCTCATAGAACTGAACAGCCATGCGAAACTTCCAGAATTCTCCTCGCATGGCATTAAGAAAACCAGGAGCGTGTGTTCTCAGATCGTCTGCATCCTGATTGCGCAGCTTAAAGAGTTTCTGCACATCAGGCACTTCTAGCAAATGGAGGGGAGGAACATCGAAACCCGCAACGTCAAATGAGCCGTCCTCCGGTCGAACGCGTCCATACATAAGTAATGCGCGTTGACGCATCGGGCGAATCAATCTCATACACGCAGCCATCAATCTTACGAGTTGGTCGGATTCGCCGCTGCGCTGTTCTTCGCCCAGGTATTGCTCATTAACGACGATTGGCTTTGGTTTGTATCGATGGACCAGAGCGAATCGAACTTGCTCCATTTCTTCGACGACCGATGTGCCGAGCCGAACTTTGAACGGCTCAAATGTCTCTTTTCTGAACCGCTCGCTCACAGCCTCGATGCGGATGTCTTGAATGATATCGAAAGGCAGTCGTGTTAAATCAAACGGTTCACCATCGACCTGATCGGCAAGCCAATAGATTGGGTAGAGCGTGAAGTTCATGATTTGAGCGGAGCCTAGTGAGCCGAAGCCCTAGAAGCCTGTGCTCTCCAAATGCCTTTCACCGGAAAACTGATTCGATAACGCCTGCTCTCGTCCAGCACGACCAGTTCATCGGTGTGATGAAATTCATCGTCGATGACCTGTTCTTTGGTTTTTCCTTTAACTGCGTCAGCGATATAAGTCGAATCGTAGGACGCTAAGATTTCAACAGTGGCGTGCGCAGGGATTGAAATTGGCTTAGGGTCAAAGAAACCGGATGGAATTCTGCTCGGGAGTGTTGCCTGAGATAACGACAGCGTCCAACCAGCCGAGCCGAGCAGGCTGCCGGATTGTGTTTCCATCAAATGGTTCTGCCATGCATCAGTAGGCAGAACGTAATCCGAACCTGTGGTGTTCGACGCATCGAAGTAAACGTTCAAATAGTAGTGAGGCTCACTCGGCTTGTCTCGGTTTTCATAGATCGCCAGCTTTTTGAATTTAGCGGTTATCGCACTTGTGTTCCAAGGTTTGGGTCGAGTCAAAGTCCAATATGCTGCACAAGCAAGTGCGCCGACCCCGACGACGAGCCCTGCGGTCACCGCCATGAGTTTGAGGAGAAGAATTCGGAATCGCGACGAATGGGAGGCGGAAGCCGTTCCGCTGGCTGGCAGGCTGGACATAAGCGAATACTACCATGTCCACTTACAGCTATAGGACGTGCCAATCCGCTGTAGGAATTTTGCTCTTGACTCTACACATGGTCAGTAATATGGTATCCCGTAATAGGATGGCAGAAGCGACTAGAAGATGACCCTAACTGAACATGTTGGCCAGCGGATTCGAGAATTCCGGACGAGTTACGGCAGTGGCGCGGGCATCTCGCAGCAAGCTCTTGCGGCTGCCCTCAAAATTGCAAGTAACACCGTCTCGCGATGGGAAACAGGTACATACCGACCGACCATAGATGATCTTGAAAAGCTGGCACGCTTTTTTGGCAAACGTATTCTGGACTTCTTTCCCGAGGAAGAAGTCCATAGCGAGCGGGATGAAAAGATCGATGCGCTTCTGCGCACCGCAAAGCAATTGAACGACGAGGACGTGGAAGAGCTAAGGCGGTATGCAGAATATCGGCGCGCGCGCCAGGTTTACACCAAGCGACCTCCAGGCCGTAAAGCTAAAAAGTGAGAGACACGGGCTATTACTACGAAATGCGAGAACTGGCACTGGAGATGCGGGCGCGAAACGGGATTGAGGGTTCAGATCTTTCGATGCGCGATATGTGGCGAATTTATTGTGAAGAGGGAATTGAGAAATTAGATTTTCGGCATGGGTTCAAAGATTTGCGCGGTGCTTACTTTAATGACGATTGCGGAGTCACTGTAATGCTCGCTGGTGGCCTCCCAGACGAGCCGACCATTTTTACGATGGCACATGAGCTAAAGCATCATCTTGTCGATTCTGACGCGGGTCCGGTTGTGTGCCGCACGAATGAGCAGACAAAACGTATCGAAATTGGCGCTGAAGTGTTCGCCTCAGAGCTTATCTACCCGTAGAAGGACTTTGTGTACGACCTGTTTCGCTTACTGCGAGGAATGCCTGAGGCGATCAGCCCAGAAGTGTTGGTAGAGCTAAAGCGAAAGACGAAGACGACCTTGAGCTACGCAGGTTTGGCGAAGCGGACGGTATTGCTCCGGTTGGCTGACGAAAAGGCATTCCGTGATATTCGCTGGACCGCCTTAGAGAACAGGTCCAACAGCCGCAGCAATGCGCGCGACCACCATTAGCAACGGTAGTTCCGACCGGGGGAATTCACATGAACGACGCGATTCAGCAACAGGACAACAAACAAGAGCCTGAAGAGCGCAAGTTGCGAGGCATCTATGAACGCGAGCCCGGATCAAGCATCTGGTGGATTCGCTACGCCGACACTACCGGCCGAATTCGTCGAGAGAAAGCAGGCACTAAAGGTGCCGCGATCAAGCTGTACCAAAAGCGGAAGACCGAAGTACTCCAAGGAAAGAAGCTGCCCGAAAATCTGCGCGCACCTATGGTGGGCTTCGCAGAGCTAGCCAAAGACGCGCTCGCTTATTCACAGGCCCACAAGCGTAGCTACGGCGACGATGTGATTCGCATGGAGAAATTGCTTTTCAGTTTTCGAGGACGCTCAGCGGAATCGATCACTCCGCGAGAGCTTGAGCGTTTTCTGGCGGAGAATGCTGAAGAGAATGAGTGGGCCCCTGCAACGATAAACCGCTATCGGGCTTTGCTTTCTCTTGTGTACCGCCTTGGCATCGAGAGCGGAAAGGTCAAAGAGAACCCTGCTCGCCTGGTCAAGCACCGCCAGGAGAACAATACCCGTGTGCGTTGGTTATCCAATGAAGAGGAAGTCCGGCTGCGTACGTACATTCAGAATACTTTTCCAGAGCATATTCAAGAACTCGATCTCGCGCTACACACAGGAATGCGCCTGGGGGAGATGTACTCACTCACCTGGGAAAACGTCAACACGTCGCGTAAAGTGCTGACCATCCCGCGTTCAAAAAACGGGGAGACGCGCCACGTTCCCCTGAATGCGACTGCAATATCTGCACTAGCCGAGCTTCGCAAGCGCGGCGACGGCACAGGCCCCATAGTACGGAATCTTGACGGCGACCCTCTTGCTGGCCCGCGCTATTGGTTTGAGCCCGCACTACCCAAGGCTAAGGTTCGGAGATTTTCCTGGCATTGCTTGCGGCACACGTTCGCTAGCCGGCTGGTCATGGCTGGCGTTGACCTTCGTACGGTGCAAGAGCTTATGGGCCATAAGAGCATCGAAATGACGGTGCGCTATTCCCATCTTGCTCCGAAGCATACCCTGGCGGCAGTGGAGCGCCTTACTGTCACTGACTCAGCGAATTCAACTGGCACTACAACTAGCACCGGCACACCTGAGCAAAATGAAACGGAAGTGGGACGTGTCCAGTAAGCTCTTTCACGGTAAGATGTTGCAGTAAGCGTGGGGCCCGTAGCTCAGCGGTTAGAGCAGCGGACTCATAATCCGTTGGTCCTAGGTTCAAATCCTAGCGGGCCCACCATTTGTCAAAACACGCTCAAAAACTGTCCTATGTCTCAGGCCGCTCATTCAGCAATTTTTCAAGGCGGCATCCTCCTAGAACGTGCTAAGGGCCCTCGGCATGAAACATTTTCGAGGCGAGGCCGTCCCCCCGACGAGGGGGGCGTGTCATGAAATCACTTGCAGTTCTTGCGCTTCTGGCTTTGCTACCGGCAAACGGACTGCACGCTGCGGGCCTCTGCAAATTCCGCCGAAGCCGTGCGGGGAACTGGAACAGAAACAGTTCGACTTCTGGGTGCCCGGCGAGAAAGCTGGCGAGACTGGCCATGGCGCCAATAGCATCAACCGAGTCATGGAAGGGTGCGTGGTGGAAGAGCTTTACAGGGGGCGAGTTCATGCGCCTACGCGGGATGAGCGTTTCGTCGTTTTTGCCGCGGGCCGGAAAATGGAAGCAGACTTGGGTGGACAACGAGGGAAGCTATCTCGACTTTGTGGGTGAATTTAAGGACGGGCAGATGATTCTCTCGCGCGAAGGCGTGGCTCCCGATGGGCCGAAAATCCTCCAGCGCATGGTCTGGAAGAATATTCGCCCAAAGAGTTTGACTGGAGCTGGGAATCTTCCAAAGATGGAGGCAAGAATTGGCAGGTGCTGTGGCCGATTCATTACAAAGAGAGCTGAGCGCGGCAGAAAGAGCTGATTGGCGCACATCAACCGCTGCTGCAGCACTCGAAGAAAAGCGGCGCCTAGGGTGGAGCCTTCTGCGAAACTAACTTTCTTGTACCGCTCTAGATTCCTGGTGAATCCAATACCTGAGCCCTCTAAACCTATGTCAAGGGCTGCGTAACTGCCTGACTGTTCCGGACTGGTTCGAACCGGTTCGACTTCACGACGGAGCTTGTATGCGAACTTCCCGTGTTCTTCCTGAGCGGTTGCTCAGCCTGCGGCTGAAGCTTTTGCCGCTCGTTCTCGTCGCGATCGTGCCGGGTTTTCAGCCGCTTGTTCACACACAGAAACGCTCCATGAATGAAATACACGCGGGAATGGCAATGCCTATGGACGACCCGGCGGATGCCGGGCGAAGCGTGAAACTCCTCGCTGACAAGCGCGAGAGCGAATTCAACCATCATCTTGCGGGATTTTTTGTCCTGCTCGCGGGCGTTTTGCTTCTTGCTGAAGGATTAGTTCGAGAACGCTGGCGGCTATTTCGGCTCGTGTGGCCAGTGTGCTTTCTCCTTGGAGGTCTGTTTCTTCTGATCTGGAGTGACACGGAGCTTTGGCCCTTTGGACCGCAAAGCTGGTATTACGGGCTGACGAATCACCGCGAAGTGCTGCAGCACAAAACGTTCTCGGTTTTGCTGTTGGCGCTGGGAGCGATTGAAATCCAGCGCGCACGGGGAGTGTTGAAAGCCGCGTGGGCAAGCTGGGCTTTTCCCGTGCTAGCCGTGATTGGTTCCTCGATGCTCTTTTTTCACGATCACCGGGCAGGGATGCATGGACCGAATCCGATGGAACTGATGCATCGAATCCAATCTGAGCATTTTAGTTATTCGATCGCTGGTTTTGGGATTGGCCTGTCGAAGGGATTGGCGGAAACACGGTTCGCGTGGAAACCGTTTTTCGAGCAGTTGTTTCCGGCGCTGCTGATGGTTCTTGGGGCGCTGTTGATGGTTTATGTCGAATAGACCGGCCCCGCACAGCCAAGGAATTGGCTGCAGATTGTGCGACTGATCCCCCTCTTTTTAAGCCAGGCCCGCTTTCGTTAGCGGCAGTTCGCGGATGCGCTTTCCGGTTGCGGCGAAAATCGCGTTACAGATCGCCGGAGCAATCGCGGGAAGGCCCGGTTCGCCGATTCCGCCTGGAGGCGCGTCGCTTTCCACAATGTGCGCGTGAACCTCGCGCGGGGCGGTATTCATGCGCGCCACGGGGTAATCGTTAAAGTTTGACTGGTCGACGACGCCATTCGTTGCGGTGATTTCTCCATAGAACGCGATGCTCGTACCCATGACTGCCGCGCCTTCAAATTGATTTCGCGCCATTTCCGGATTCACTACCGTGCCCGCGTCGAGGGCCGTGTCCACGCGCTGAATGTGGACTTTGCCGGCGTCGTCAATATGGACCTGCGCCACAGAGGCAGCGTAAGTCAGGAAGCTGCGATGCATCGCGAGGCCCATGCCGAAGCCATTGCCTTGCTTCTTTTTGCCCCAGCCGGATTTTTCTGCAACGGTCTGAAGCACGCGGCGGAATCGCGCGGCGTCAATGGGATATTGGTCGTAAGACTGTCCGTAATTTTCGTAATCCTTGGGCAGTTCGCTCTTGGGAAGGATGCGATCCGGCCCGAGGAGTTGGAGCTGATATTCGAGCGGATCTTTCCCGGCGGCATGCGCCAGTTCGTCGGCGAAAGACTGAATGGCGAACGCGTGATAAATGTTGGCCACGGAGCGGAACCAGCCGATACGAACGTGCGCGGTGGCCGGCCCGTTTTCGGAGCGATGATTGGGAATGGCGAACGGCAGATCGGAGAAACCTAGGCCGAGCTCGCCGGCATCGGAATAGACCGCGTCGGCATTGAACGTCGAACCGATGGGAGGAAACACGGTGCGCTGCAGCCAGGCCGTGGGCTTCCCATCGGCGTCCAATGCCGCTTTCATGTACATCGCCGACACGGAATGGTAAGTGTCGAACTTAATGTCGTCTTCGCGGCTCCAGACCACTTTCACCGGCTTGCCAGTTTTCTTCGAGAGCACCGCCGCTTCCACGGCAAAATCCGGGAACGATTTCCTTCCAAATGCGCCACCGAGCAGCGTGACGTGCACAGTAACGTCTTCCTTCTTCGCTCCGACGGCGGCGGCGATTGCATCGCGCGCGCCCTGGGGACTTTGGGTGGGCGCCCAAGCTTCCACTTTTCCGTCGCGGTAAACGGCCAATGCCGCGGGCGGCTCCATTGAGGCGTGCGCGAGAAGCGGCGCGTAGTATTCTGCTTCGACGATTTTTCTACCCTGGGCGAACGCCGTGTCCACGTTGCCGACTTCACGGACGACTTTTCCCGGCTTGCGCGCGGTCTCTTCCAGTTCTTTTCGGAAAGGGCCGGAGTTGAAGACGCGGTGCGAGCTTTCTTCCCACTCGACTTTCAGTCTCTTTCGGCCTTGCATAGCCGACCAAGTGTTGTCCGCGAGCACAGCCACGCCGCCTAGCGCTTGAAACAGGAGGGGAGGCTTGAAGGTGTCAATGGTTGCGGTTTGCTTTACGCCGGTGACAGCGAGGGCGGCTTTGTCATCCACGGACTTCACGGTGCTGCCGAGGACGGGCGGATGCAACACGCTGGCGTACAGCATTCCGTCCATCCGAGTGTCCTGACCGAATATCCCTTTACCGGTGCACAAATCCTTCAGGTCGTAACCGGCGGAATCTTTTCCGATGTAGCGCCACTCGCTGCGCCGCTTGAGTTTTAGCTCTTCTTTTTTTGGAACATCGAGTTTTGCGGCGGCTGCTGCCAGCTCGCCGTAACCGGCTTTCTTTCCGGATTTTTTGTGGGCGACAGCGTGCAACTCCGTGGAACATTCGGCTTCGGGAACGTTCCATTGTGTTGCCGCGGCGCGTACGAGAATCAATCGCGCGGTGGCACCTGCTTCGCGCAGAGGCACGAAGAAGCTCACGACGGAATGCGAGCCGTCGGTGTCCTGGTCGCCATATTTTTCGTCGCCAGTGGCTTGGACGACTTTCACGCGGGACCAGTCCGCATCGAGCTCGTCGGCGACAATGCGCGGCAGAGAAGTGCGCACGCCATTGCCCATTTCCGAACGATGCGCGACCACGTAGACCGTTCCATCCGTGTCGATCGCCAGATACACGTTTGGCTTCAGCGCGGCTTTGCTCATGGCTTCCGCAGCGCCGGCATTTGGCATCGTTGAAGCGGCGAACACTTGGTCCGGCACCCAGCGCACGCTCAGCACAAAAGCGCCCGCGCCGAGCATGCCCTTCAGGAATCCGCGGCGGCTGCTTGCGGTCTCATGTTCGATGTTGGAAAGGTTCTCGATGTGAATCATACGTCCTCGCTACTTCAACCTGATGAAGATGCGGACAAACCGCCTTCTGCCACGCACCATAGTAACCCCATTGGTAATTCTTGCAAGTCCAGCAAAGGAGGTAATGGTGTTAGAAATTCTCGATGGCGTGCGTCCGAGGTATTGTTGGACGCGCGAATCTCCCGACCACAATAATTTTCGACTAGTGGCCTCTTAATTTCACGTTAAACTGCCGTGCCGAGACAGCGGGAGTAGTGGCGTGGTTGCCGGACGGCCGAGGCTGTGTTAAATCACGGCGTGGGCCATTCTCCCAATGCGCGACGCAAATCCACAAGCTGGCCAAGATGATAGGCGTTGTGGTCGGCAACGAGCAGCGCCTCGCGCAAAATGGTTTGTCCATCGCCGTGCGCAATGTTCGCGTACAGATCGGTCTTCGGATTTTTCACCAGGCTGACTATTTCCTCGAGGTCGCGCCGGAACGCCTCCACGGACTTGTCCCAGGCAGACCCATCGGGAGGGCCGGGCGTTTTTGGCCAGTAGCCTTCAGGGAAACCTGGTGACTCATGCTTCGCATTGTGGCTGAACTCGAGGATGTCCCATTGTGCGATGCGCGAATGCTCCAAAAGCTGCCAGCCCGTGTGCGGCAAGCCGGCGATGAAAGTTCCGCGCTTGGCTTCGGGGAAACCTTCGACGGCATCCATGAAATGGACGTGGGCCCCGCCGCCTTTCAAGAGGTAGACGACGTGTTCGCGCAGGGCTTTGTCGTTGTTACTGTTGTTCGAAGGCTTTTTCTTTTTGGGCGCGGGCTTGGCTTTTTTCTTCATATTGGGAATTCCTATTTCTCCGAAACTAGAACCTGTTGCGGCATTTCCGGAATGGGCTGCAAAGTCGTTTTCGCAAAACCCGCATTGCGGAACATCTTCTCATATTGGGTAAACGTATAGGCATCTCCCGCGTCGGTGCTCGCGAGCATCACCAGGCTGAAAGCGGCGGCCATGGGAGGGGTGACGCGGTCTTCATTTGGAACGAATTCCAGAGTGATAGCTTTGCCTCCGGGCTTCAGGGCGGCATAAACGCGGCGAATCAGCTTTTCGCAGGTGGGTATGTCGAAATGATGGAGGAAGTTGGTCATCAGAACAAAATCGTAGCCTTCGCCGAAATCGGTCTCAAAAGCGCTGCCGGGTTTCGTGAAATGGCGGCCGCCGACGCCGAATTTCGCGGCGTTTTCTTTCGCTACATCCAGCACCGCCGGCCAGTCCAACGCGACGACGTGCGCATTGGGATTGCGTTTTGCCAAGGTGATTCCATACATTCCATGCCCAGTGGCGATGTCCAGCACCTTGCAGTGCTTGCCTTCCGCTGCGCCCGTCAGTCCCGCGATGAACTCAGCCGTCGGTATCGTCAGCGGCGCCATGGAACGCGCAAAAGTTACCCAGACTTCTTCATGCGCCTTAGTATGGTCGCCCGTGTCGCTGGCTGTGCCGCCCTTTCGTACGGCTTCTGCCAAAGTGCCAAAATTCTTGCGGCTCCAGGGGCCGGCGAGAAAATCGATCATTGACGCGAGACAAGCCGGCGAGCGGCGATTCAGAAAGACCGCGGAGTCTTGCGTGAGCGAATACTCGTTTCCTTTCTTGGTCAGAAATTCCTTGATGGCGAAGTAATCGCACAGAATGCGCATGCCACGCTCGGACACCCCCGTCTTAGCGGCGATCGAAGCGGCCGTGCTCGCTCCGTCGCCAATCGCCGTGAAAATGTCCAGTTCAATCGCTGCCTTCAGCGCTTCGGTCTCCTGAAACGCTACCATAGCATTGAAAATGCGCTCCGGCGTGGGCTTGGAGGTCGGTGTGGAACCAGCCATGCGTGTGGGCTCCTGTTCTTTGATTTGAGTGTCCCAAAGCTTCAGACGTTGGCGGCTGTGAATGTTGCGAGGCGCGGACAAGCACCTTGCGTCATTGCCCGCAACCCGCTCATGCTGGCATACTTTCTCTCCCCGCAGCAAGCAAGAGGCACAGATGAAACGCGAATATCAGCGCTGGTATTCCCAGCGGCTTGGATTGGAGCTGGGCGTGGTGGTCTACGGCCACTGGGGCGCGCCGCTGCTTGGCTTTCCCACCAGCGCCGGCGATGAGTGGGAACTGGAAGGCCAGGGCATGGTGAATGCGCTGGGAGATTTCATCGAAGGCGGCAAGGTAAAGCTTTTCACGGTGAATTCCATCAACGGGCTGAGTTTTTACAACAAAGGCGCACACCCGTTTCACCGCAGCTACGTGCAAGCAGTTTTCGATTCCTATTTGCGGGAAGAGGTTGTGCCTTTCATCTGGAACAATTGCCAGACGCAGGGAATTGCGATTTCAACGATGGGGGCGTCGTTTGGCGCATATCACGCCGCGAATTCTCTGTTCAAGCATCCGGACGTGATCAAGCGCTGTTTCGCGATGTCAGGCGTCTACGATTTGCGGAATTTCATGGATGGGATGTACGACGACAATTTTTATTTCAACAATCCCGTGGATTATCTCTCGAACATGAGCAACCCATGGTTTTACGAGCAGATTGCGAGCTGCGACATTCACGTCACGACCGGCACGGGGCCATGGGAAAACAGCGGGCCGACGTACCGGCTCTCGGAAGTTCTGTCGGGCAAGGGCATTCGGCACTCGCTCGACAACTGGGGACCCCAGGGCGGCCACGATTGGCCATATTGGAAGCACCAGATGCGGGAATATATCTCGCATCTTTTCTGACCATCGTTCTTGGCGCTTTGCTCGTCAGTCCGAGTCCAGGATGGAGTTCACAATTCCGCCCACTACGCTAGCTTGGGGGCGTGTGCCTCGCTCGATGGGCATGTACTCCATCAACTCGTGAGCCAGTTTGGCGATTGGCAGGGTCTGCAGCCAGACGCGGCCCGGGCCTGTCAGGGACGCGAGGAAAATTCCGTCTCCGCCGAAGATCAGGTTCTTGATTCCAGGCACGGTGGTGATTTCGAAGCCCACGCTGGTCTGAAACGCGCCTACATGCCCCGGATGCACCCGCAGCAGCTGTCCTGGCTGCAAATCTTTCACAATCAATTCGCCGGAAAGCTCGATCCAGGCCGCGCCCTGTCCGCCGACATGCTGCAACACGAATCCGCTTCCGCCAAAAATTCCCGCGCCCAGCGATTGCTGGAACCCTACGCCAATCTGAACCTGCGGGGTCGAGCAAATGAACCCGTGGCGGTGAATCATGTATTCGCGGCCTGGGCCAACCTCGACCGGAACGATGTGCCCGGGAAGTTTTGTGGCAAATGCGAGTTCGCCCGGGGCTCCCACCGCGCGGTACTCGGTCATGAACAGCGTTCCGCCGCCTGCAACGCGCTTCAACGCTCCCCAGATGCCTCCGCCGCCGCCAAACTGCGTATGCGTAGTCATTTGAATCGAACTGCCCATCCAGGAAAGCTGGCCGGCTTCCGAGATGATCGTGTCGTTCGGGTCCAGCACAAATTCCAGGACCGGCATCGTCGTGCCCACAATTTGATTGCGCATCGCTGGCTCCTTGCAGAATGTTGGCGCCTCTTGAAAATACTACGCGCTGCCCGTGGTCGATATTACATGGGCAAGCCTAAAGCATACATGGGACGAACAGAGGAGGAAACGATTCGCTGTGGAAGTTGAATTACTCGAGGCCAAGATGGCCGAGCTGGTAGCGGCCTTTTTCGATGACCTGGTCGTCGTCAATCCAGACGTCGCATTGGCGCGTGAGTACGTCCACGTGCGTGGTGGATTTCCAGTCGGCGTGCGTCTGGCTGCCATAAGGATCGCCGAAAGCGATGTGGACGCCAGGAAACTTTTCATCTTGGAGCAGCACGCCGATCATCTCGGTCAGTCCAAGGTTGGTGCCGAAGGCCAGCTCGCCGACGCGGTCGCTGTTTTTATCGGTGTGGCAATAATCCCAAAATTCCTGCTGCAAGTCCTTGCGTTTGCAGGCCACGTCCACCAGCCGCGCGGCTTTGATGGTGAGCGCGAGCGGCGTGGACTGTAAATCGCCGTATTTCCCGTTGAAGTGATCGCCTGCTGTTGCGTCGCAAACAAACGTCCCGTCTACAGTCGCCGGGGTCGTAAAAACTTCGCCAGCAGGCAGATTCGACCAGTAACGCGGGTTGATCAGGCCGCTGGTCTTCACCCAATCGAGCTGGCGGTCGAAGTGGGCGGCAAACTCAGTGCCCGCCTCAGTCTTCACGGTAAGTGTTTTCGCGCGCAGCATGCGTTCGCGCAGCTTGTCGCTCAGGCGGTCCACCATGCGGTAGTCCGCGCGCATTCCTTGCCGCATGATCTGCGGAGTTACGCCTACCATGTGCGCGTAGCGGATCTGGCGGCGTTCGACGACTTTCACGATGGCCATGCGCGCCGCGAGTTCACCGGGTTGAGGCGTCATGCACATCACGCCGACGTCTGCCGTCTCAAGCGCGTTCAGAACTACCGCGGGGGCCACCGCTATTGGCCGCGGAACTAAATCCTCCAGCAAGAGTCCCGTGCAGTGCGCTTTGCGTTCGCCGAGCGCGGCGGAAATGCTGGCGGCTACGGCTCGGCTCGCTTCGTCGGCGATCAGCGCGACGTGTTCACCGGCTTGAACACTCAGGCAAGTATCCACGGCGTTGCGCGCGCCCGGCATCAGGTCTGGATTAGAGGCACCGAAGTTCATCTAAATTATTTTACTTAAATCACGAGGATTTTCTAGCTGAGTCGTTCTCGTATAGCCTTTTCTTTCACTGGCCGATGGGACTGGTAAAATCTTGCGATTGGTTCGCACCGTTTAGTTGGAGACAATGCTTTTGGGCGCAACGCGAAACGCTGGCACCTGCCCGCCGCCGCTAGTGACGTTGGCGAGTCCCGTCGAGCTGAGGCGCGTCAGAAAGCCGCACAGTTTTCCGCGGAACAGGTACGGCGCAAAGTCCACCAGCATATCGCGGTAATCCACCCTGCCTCGTTGCACGATGTAGGGAAAAACTTCGCGGCGAATGGGAATTCGCTCCTGGACGATCCACGCGCCGTTCTTCGCGGTCAGCGCTCGCTCGATGGCCTCATCCCAGGCCGCTTCGCTAGTTTCCCATCCCAGCGTCACGCCGGAGCCGCCGTACTCGTCGCTCGGTTTCAGCACCAGGTTCTCGCGTTCTTTGCGGACGAACGCCAGCAATTCCACATGCTCGCCGTAGTGCGCCGTTTGAACATCGGCGACGACGCGCGTCCAGGGGATATGCTTGCGAATCAATTCGCGTTCGCTGAGGGAAAAGAGCGCCCCGTTTTGCTCGTCCGTGAGGACCCCAAAAAATGCTTTCACGTGGGGAATCTTGCAGCGGAAATTATTCGCCACGCACACCGCTCCGGCAGTATACGCCCTCAACAGCGCGGAGCACTCCGTCGGCTTGGCCACGATGTCGTTGATGAGCACGCGCCGGTAGGCCAGATCGATTCGCTTTTCCCCGATCGTGAGCGATTTTCCGTCCCATTCAAGCTGGCGTGGGTCGGCAATCAGGGTAGGGATTCCCAGCTTTTCGAAGCGAGCCCGGAGAATTTCGAATTCGCTCCACGTCGGCACTTCTTCCCAGTCGACGATGGCGATTTGCGGTTTTTGCGCCGAACCGCCCCAATCCCGGTAGCTCTGCAGTAGCGCTTCGAGCAGCTTGGCGCTCAGCGAATACCGGTATACTTCGTATTTTCTGGTGAACTGCAGCATCATCGGGAGTTCGCTGAAGATTTCCGCGAGCGTTTCAGCGTAGCCTGCGCCGGCAGGCGATTCTCCGTTGTACTCGGCAAATTTCAGCGAATCGGGAAGTAAAAAGGCGTCCAGACGCGACGCCGTACTGGCGGGCCCGAAGCCCACGGGGATACGCGCAAGGCGCTCCTCTTCTTCGCGCAAGTGGAGTTGCGCAAAGAGATGCTTGTCGTCCAACGCGGCAACGACTACGCGTTCGCCGAGCTCGGCGATGGTTTCCGCCACGGCACGCACGCGCTCTTCGTCTTCGGGAGAAAGAAAAAACGGCCGCAGGAAAGGGCAGTGCACGCGATCGCCGAATGTCAGGTTGGCTCTGCGCATGCGGCGGAATAGATCTTCTGGAAGCCCCGGCATCCGCAGAAGCATGGGCTTCAGAATTTCGTGCCACTCATCCGCAGGCGAAGGAGGCACCACCGAAGGTGTCGGAGCCGTCATCATGCTTACGATCCTTGCGCGGAACCCAGGGCTGGAAGTGCAGCGGGTTTTTGTGCCGTGGCAGTGCTCTTGGGGGCTCCTGTGAATCCTGCGGCGGCGCCAATCCCCAGCATTTCTTCCCACCGAGGCCAGGGAGAATGCGCTTGCCCGTGAAGCGCGCGATCGATCACCAGGCGGGCCATCTTTTCAACGACCAGCTCAAAATAAAATTCGGTGATGCGGTCGCGCTCGAAATCCGGCGCAGGGTTCAGAAAATCGATGGCATAAGGCACGCCGTCCTTGATGGCAAATTCAATGGTGTTCATTTCGTAGCCGAGCGCCTGGTTGATGGTCTGCGCGTCCTTCACGATGCGCACTCCCAACTCTGAAGTTAAGTAAGTATGGTCAACGAGATATTTACGTTCCTTTGGATCGTAATGAACGGGAATGATGTCCGTTTTGCCGAACGTGAAGCAGCGCACGTATTGCGTGAAATCGACGAACTCCTGCAGGGTCATGCAGTACGGCGAAGTCTGATCGTATGCGGCCAGCAACTCCTGCTTGTTGTTCACCTTGTAGACGTGCTTCCAGCCGCCGCCGGAAAAAGGTTTCAAAATCGCCGGCCGCCCGACGTAATCCAACATCGCGTCCCAATCCATCGGATATTCCAGGTTGTGAAGCGATTCCGAAGTGATGTCCACGTCGCTGGGATAGCCTTTTTGCGGTAGCAGAATGGTTCTGGGAATGGCGATTCCCAGCTTCGCGGCGACGGAGTAGTTAAAATATTTGTCGTCGGCGGTCCACCAAAAGGGATTGTTGATGACGTAGGTTCCTTGCAGCACCGCATGTTTTAGGAAGCCGCGGTAATACTCGACCTCGTGTGAGATGCGGTCGACGATAACGCCGTACTTCGCGGGCTCGCCCATGCGCGTCCCACCGAGCTTCACGAACTCTGCGGCCACGCCATCTTTCTTGCCCAGTTCGTTCACGCGCACGATAAATGCCGGAGGAAAGCTGTATTCCCGCCCGCAGAGAAGGCCTACCTTTTTCATTTGCTTGCTCCTGTCAGGAACCTGTGGGACTGCTCGCGTTGCTCGGCTTAATTCACCGCGTGCGCCGATGAAGGGCGCGGCTCGGTCACGCCGCCACGGGTTTCCGCCACCAGATGGCGCACCACCGCTTTCAAGTCGCTCGTCTCTCGATAAACTCGCAGTTGCCGGTCCGCGCTGGTGCCTTCGTTCATAATGGTATGGATGTATTCGACGGCGCCGCGGCTTCCCAGGTCGTCGACAACGTCGTCCACGAACTCCAGCAATTCCGGAATCAGTTGCCGCATGTTGACTTCCGCTTCTTTGCCAAAGTCAATCAGCTTGCCATCAATGCCGTAGCGCGCCGCACGCCATTTGTTCTCTTCGATAAGCGCGCGCCGGTACAACCGCCAGCTTTGGTTGTACGTGTACAGCCGGTGCAGCTTCACGATGATGGCCTGAGCCAGCGCGGCAATCGCCACCGCTTCTTCCACCTTGGTGCAAACGTCGAACATACGAAATTCCAGTGTTCCGAACATCGGGTGCGGCCGCACGTCCCACCAAATTTTCTTGCCGTTGTCGATGCAGTGCAGTTTCACCAGCAGGTTCACAAAATTCTCGTACGCGCTCCACGATTCGAACTGCTCCGGAACGCCGGTCCGCGGAAAGCGGCGGAACACCGTCGTGCGGAAGGATTTTAGTCCCGTGTTCCGGCCCATCCAGAAAGGCGAGCTAGTCGAAAGCGCCAGGAGGTGTGGCAGGAAGTAGCGAACGCCGTTCATCAAGTCGATGGTGGTTTGCTTGTCCGGCATGGCCACATGGACGTGCATGCCAAAGATCAACAGCGACCGTGCGAGTTGCCCCATTTCCTCGACGATGTGTTCGTAGCGCGCCCCGGGCGAGATGACCTGGTCTATCCAGCTCGAAAACGGATGCGTCCCAGCGGCGGCCACTTGTAGTCCCGCGCGTTCCGCCGCGGCCACCAGTTCTCCCCGCGTGCGGTGCATCTCGATGCGCAAATCACTAACGCTGTCGCAAATGCGCGTGCCCGTTTCCACAATGGATTGGTGCAGCTCCGGCTTGACCTGCTCCATAATGTCAGGAGAAGACTGAGAGATGAGCTCGCTGACGTGCGAGCGCAACTCGCAGGTCGCGGGGTCAATAATCTGAAATTCCTCTTCGACGCCGATGGTGAAGCGGTGAGCCATGAGCTGGCCCTCCGTGCTGGAACATGAACTATCCCGGGGATGTTGCGCCTCGTATCATACTCCGCCGACACAAGGATTTGCATCTCACCAGGCAGGGGGCAGGGGGGGTATGTGTCTTTCGAAATTATCCTGTGGCCTTCGGACTTACTCCATACGCAGGGCTCGCATGGGGTCGACCGACGCAGCGCGGCGCGCGGGGAAGATGGCCGCAGCCAGAGTTACAAAGGCGATCACAACTAAGGCAAGAAGAATGGTCAGCGGATCACTCGGACTCAAGCCGTACACCATGGAACGCAATGTTCGGGCGACGGCAAGACCGCAAATGGGAGCGTGCGTGAATTCATCTTCCGGCGTGAACCCTCGCCCGAGCTTCCTCTGGCTCGGCCCCGACTCGCACCGCCACTTTGTCAAAGCCAAGCGCAGCAAAGCCGATGACGTCCCTGAAGACATCTTGTCGTTTGCGCATCGCTTCAACCACTGGCATGGACATGGACATATCGCCGTAGCCCGTCTGGGAAGTGCTCAGGGGCTGATTTTCCAGGTGGAAATAAGCTGTTGTGGTTTCGGAACTGGGCGTCAGGATAGCTACCGCGGTGAAAACCGGCGATTTTGCCAGTTGGCGGATCGCGTGCCGAAAGCCCTGCGCGAGTCCAGACACGGAGCAACCTCCAGACTCAAAGAGTCTCTATGTTTGTATCCGAGCAGTCGGCCTACCAGACAGCTTGGTGAAGCAACCTTCGCATTTGCAGGAACTTACGAGGAAAGCGGGACAGGCCCGCCTCCGCCGCTGACAAATCACACGTGACGGATGGCTTCCATTGGGTCGGTGCGCACCCACGGGCGCGCTGCGGAATAAGCCGTGAGCACGGTAATAAAGGCCATGGTCAGCGCAACCGCCGAGAACACCGTCCACTCTACCGGGTGGATTCCGTAGAGCAACGACCGAACGAGCGCATTGGCGATGACTCCCGCAAGAATGCCCAAAGAAACTCCCGTAGCGGTGACCACACTGGTTTGCCGCAAAATCATGTTCCACAAATCGCGAGGGTTCGCGCCGAGAGCCGCGCGGATGCCCAGCTCTTTCTTTCGTTCACTGACGGAATAGAAAACCGCGCCATAGAGGCCTACCGTTGCGAGCATGAATGCCAGGCCACCGAAGCTGACTATGCAGAAAAGGGTGATTCTGGGTACAAACAGCGCAAAGTCGAGCCAGTCGTCTATCGTCAAGGTCATAAAGAAAAGGCCAGGGGCGGCCTTCTGCAGCGCTTCCGACAGCGGAGTAAGCCACTGACGCGGCGCACCCTTCGTGCGTGCCAACAAGTAAACCACACTCTGGTAGTGTTGATTCAAATCGAAATACATGAATGGGCGCGGCGGCTCGTCAACGTCCACGTATTTGCCATCGGGGACGACGCCCACGACAGTTGCGACACGATGGCCTTTTTCGATTTGTAGCATCTTGCCAACAGGATTCTGTCCCGGCCAATATTTTTCCGCCATCCAATGATTTACGATAATGACTTCCGGGGTTTTCGAAGGGTCTTGCGAAGTAAACACGCGCCCCGTTAACAGTGGGATTCCCAACGTGGAGAAATAATTCTCGTCAACCATAACGAACGCGACGCTCTCACCAGCTCCGCCGAGTGTTAAGGAATCTGCAACGCGAACTTGTTCGACGCTGCCTTCATTTTGACTGACAGGAATATCGCCCGTGAGCGATACGGACTCGACTCCATACGTCTGCGAGGCCGCTTCGCGTATTTTGGCGTAAAGCTTCCGCCCTTGTTCCTCGGAAGTTCCAATGGATTGCAAGTCACTGGTCAAAATGGCGATGTTTCGAGCCGCGAATCCCAGATTGACGTGCCGGAGATTGTTGAGGCTTCGAAAGCACAGCCCCACGCCAATAAACACCAAAGTACAAACCGCGACTTGCACCGCCACCAGGGAGTTTCGGATCCTACCTTTGCGTGTGCCGCCGACCGCGATTTCTCCGCTAAGCGCGCCAGCCAGGTTGGGCGTCGAAGAGTAAAGACCTGGCACCACTCCGGTGGTCAAACCGACAAGAAAAATCAGAGCTGCAGTGGCCGCCATGACGGTCATGTCCGGGCGAAGATCGATTGTTATGGGAATCGCGCCAAGGCCCGGGATGAATGGCTTGAATTGCAGTAATTGCCGGAGTCCGAGAAGTGCAAGGAAAAATCCGAGCACTCCGCCTGCTCCGGCGATGAGGGTGCTGTCAACCATAACTTCTCGAGTCAACTGCCCACGCGTGGCTCCCAGCGCAGCGCGCACTAGAATTTCGTGCCGTCGCGTACTGGCCAGCGCCAAGAGAAGATTTGCAACATTCGAGCATGCTGCGAAGAGTACCAAGCCAGCGATCGCGAAAATGATCGCTGAGATGATCCTTGCCGAGGACACGGAATCTTCAGGCAGCATCCTAGTTTCCGCAACCCGGGCAATGCGGTCCTTATTCGTTTTCGGATAGGTGGAAGCAAGCTGCTTTGAAATAGTCTGAAGTTTCGCCAGAGCTTGTTCGCGCGTCACGCCCGGCTTTAGTCGTCCCACCATACGAAGAAGCCGAACCGTGCGGTCCGTCCTCCAAGCCAGTCCTTGGTGGTTCGCCGTTACATCCGTAGATAGCGGATACCACACGTCCGGCAGGTCGCTGAAGATCGTCCCAACAAAGCTTTTCTGCATCACGCCGATCACCGTAAGCGGGACGTTGTTTACGCTGACCGTCTTACCCACGATATTGGGGTCGGCTCCAATCCAGTTCCAATAGGAATAGCTCAAGACCGCGAGCGCCGATGGCTTGTCGTCATCCCCTCGTGCAAGCCCGCGCCCCAGCATGGGCTGCACACCGAGAACAGAGAAGTAAGTATCCGACACCGCATTGGTCAGCCCGGATTTGGTGCGATGGCCGTATGCGATGGGCTGCATCGAGATGGAATAGGGAAATGCCATCAACGCCGAGAAGACCTCATTGTGGTCTCGATAGAACGCATAGTCGTCGTCACAAAAGCCCCCGAATTCCTCAGTCGGTGTCGAGCTATAAACCGTCAGGAGGCGGTCCGGCGCTAGAACTGCGGGAGGCCGAAGCAACAGCGCGTTGAAAACGCTAAACCCGATTGTGGCCGCTGCCAATGCAAGGGCCATGGAAGAAACTGCAATCGACGTCAGCTTCCAATGTTTTTTAAGAATACGCAGGGAGAACCGGATGTTGTGCCAAAGCGCCATGCTCGCTCCTGTCAGCGAAACTCTTGAAGATTGGTGACCCGAATCTACCACCGATTTCGATTCGGGAATGCGATAAGTAGGATGCTTACAAACCAGCCAGGGCCGCGAATTAAGAGCCACTGCCGGTTAAGCCGTCAATTTGGCACTGGACTGCGCGATGCTGCCCTTGCCAGACTCTTGACCATGCAAATCAAGCCTTTTCGGATTGAGCAGTACTTCGGGAAATACGAGTTCACCGCCAAATACCTCTTATCGAGCTCCGACGCGGAATCCCGCGCCATCCAGGAGCTGCTCGACCTCGAGCCCGGCGCTCACGAAGGCCTCTTGAAACTTCGGTGCGGCTATTCCGAATCGCCGGGAGCGCCTTATCTTCGCGACGCCATCTCAGGAATCTATAAGGGAATCAAACCGGAAGATGTTCTCGCTGTGGCTGCAGCGGAAGAAGCCATTTTTGTTTTGTATCACGCGCTCGCCGGGCCGGGTGATCACATTATCGTTGAGACTCCCTGCTACGAAAGCGCTCTCGAAGTGGCGCGCAGCACGGGAGCACAAGTGAGCGAATGGCGCCGCTGTTACGAGAATGGCTGGGCCCATGATCTCGCTGCGCTCGAAAAACTTTTCCAGCCCAAGACGAAGATCATTTACATCAACACGCCGCACAACCCGACGGGACTGCTGATGGATGCGAGCGTCTTCCAGCAACTGATGAAGCTTGCGGCAAGCCGTGGAATCGTCGTTTTTTGTGACGAAGTCTATCGCGAACTCGAGCACGATCCAGCCAACCGTCTCCCCGCCGCTTGCGAAATCTACGAACGCGCCGTCAGCCTCGGCTCCATGAGCAAGTCTTACGGCTTGCCTGGTCTCCGGCTTGGCTGGTTGGTTTCCAAGGACGCGGAAATTTTGCACCGCTGCTTGGAATTCAAGTACTACACCACGATTTGCAGCAGCGCGCCGAGTGAATTTCTGACCGCGCTGGCGTTGCGTCATCGCGAAGTCATGGCCGAACGCAATCGCGGTATCGTCCTGCGCAATTTGCCTCTTCTGGATTCGTTCATTCGCCAGCGCTCAAATCTCTTCGAATGGGTCAAGCCCGACGCCAGTCCCATCGGCTTTGTGCACTACAAGCCCCAGCGAGATGTGCATTCTTTTTGCGAGGACGTTGTGAAAAATTCAGGAGTTTTGCTCTTGCCCGGAACCGTCTACGATCAGCCTCGCCACATTCGCTTCGGCTACGGGCGCAAGAACATGCCCGAATCGCTAGCGCGGCTCAGCGCCTATCTTGATTCTCGTTCTTAATTTTCTTAGCGTGCAGCAGGCGGGCAATCATTCGCGGGGAATTCAAGGCGGAGCAAAACAAAAGGTGGGACGAAAAAAAACCACTCCGTCCCACCGGAAGCCTTCTCCTCTGCGAGCCCTACTTCTGACCTCTAAATTTCTAACTTCCAACTTCTACTTCACGCCGCGCCCATGGCCCGCCGCTGCTGGAAGCATTCCCTGCAAAAAACCGGCCGTCCCTGCGTGGGCCGGAAGGGAACGGTGGTTTCCTTCCCGCATTGCGAGCAATTGGTCTTGGTTTCGGTGCGTGCCGGAGCGGAATGCCCTCCTGCACCTTCGGCGCGTTTTGCCTTGCAGGATTTGCAGCGCTTCGGTTCGTTCTTAAATCCCTTGTCGGCGAAAAACATTTGTTCGCCGGCAGTGAATACGAACTCTGCTCCGCATTCCCCACACTTCAACACCTTGTCGTGGTATTCCATGAGGCGCTCTCCCCTGGATCCCGTAGGGACAGAGGTTTGGTACGACTTTGCACCTCAGAGCCAAGATGCTTGAGGAGACCAGTATCCGGGGACGCCGGGCGCGGATCCCTTGGGCCTGCGGGTACGAAGCTGCGAAAAAAAACCAAACCTTCTTGCCTAACGGGGGCCTAATTCTCGGAAGCTGAGCGCCTTTGGCTGCGTCGGATAACGGAAGGGCGGTCCGCCCTGAAGGACCGCCCCAGGAAATTACTCCGATTCCCGCCGCTGCTTCTTACGCAGTCGCTTCCGCGAAAGCGCTTCTTTGGCCCGGCGCTTTTCACCGGGCTTCATGTAGAAACTATGCTTCTTAATCTCCTTGATGATGTCTTCCTGTTGCACTTTGCGCTTGAAACGCCGCAGTGCATTTTCCAGAGATTCATTCTCCTGGATGACGACTTCTGCCACTTTATGAATTCACCCCCAATCCGGTTCGGATTGGTAACTTGCGGTGCCACTGGTCGGGAAACTGATGCTGTATGAAACCTTCGGGCACCGCGCCTTTTTAATTATCGCATGAATTGGCCGCTTTGCAGCCGCACCTTGAAAGGTCGCTGGCTTCTTCTAAATCAAATCGCGCGCTCCCGTCAAGGAATCTTTGCAAAATTAAAGCAGTTTTGTAGGTACTAAGACTCTCTGATAACCACGCTATAACTATAGTAACGACAATATTACAATTCCACGGCGCGACCTTGCACGCGGGCGGGGCACGGCAAAGTAGCCGCCTATTACGCCTTTTTCTAAGTCATAGCTTTCCCAATGGTGCATCTCTGTTGTTAGAATGAGCCGCTTCTACATCACGTCCCGGGGAGCGGCTCATGCCCGACACATCCATGAAGGACGCCATCGCCGTACTTCTTGCCGGAGGCCAGGGAGAACGCCTTTGGCCGCTCACGCGCGACCGCGCCAAGCCCGCGGTGCCCTTCGGCGCGCTTTACCGCATCATCGACATCACGCTTTCCAACTGCATCAACTCCGACCTGCGCCGCGTTTTTATTCTCACGCAGTACAAGGCTCTTAGTCTGAACCGCCATATTCGCGCCGGGTGGTCGCCGCTCGCCGGACTCGGCGAATACATCGAAGTGATTCCGCCGCAGATGCGCGTTTCGCAATCATGGTATCAAGGCACCGCCGACGCCGTTTATCAGAACATCTACTCCATCGGCAGCGAGCGATCCAAGTTCGTCTTTATACTTTCCGGCGATCACATCTACAAGATGAACTACGCGAAAATGCTCCAGCAGCACATCGACTCCGGCGCGGACGTGACTGTCGCAACGATTCAGATTCCCGTTGCGCAAGCCGCGCGGCAATTTGGCGTCATTGAAGTGGACAAGGACTGGCGCATTATCGGTTTTGAGGAAAAACCTGCCGCACCCAAGGAATCCCCGCACCATGCGGGCAACTGCAACGCTTCGATGGGCGTCTACATTTTCAACACGCAACTGATGATCCCCATGCTTCTTGCGGATTCCGAAGACCCCAAGTCCAGCCACGATTTCGGCAAGGATATTCTGCCGCGCATCATCTCCAAACACCGCGTCTTCGCGTACAACTTCGTGGATGAAAATGCCAAGGACGCCCTCTACTGGCGTGACGTCGGCACGTTAGACGCCTACTACGAAGCGAACATAGACCTGGTCAGCGTGTCGCCGGTTTTCAATTTGTACGACAAAGATTGGCCGCTGCGCACCTGGCAGCACCAGTATCCGCCGGCAAAGTTTGTTTTCGCCGATCCCGCGCGCATGGGCGTGGCAATGGATTCCATCGTTGCTGGCGGCTCGGTGATTTCCGGCGGCCGCGTGCAGAAGTCAGTGATTGGCTACGACGTGCGCGTCAACAGTTATTGCGAAGTGGCCGACTCTATCATCTATAATCACGTGAATGTCGGGCGTCACTCGCGGATTCGCCGCGTTATCATTGACCGCCACGTCAGTCTTCCCGAGCACACCGAAATCGGCTATGACACGGAAGCTGACCGCCGCCGCTATCACGTTACGGATTCCGGTATCGTCATCGTTGTGCGCCAGGAATCGCTTATCGAAGAACCCGAGCTGGCTTAACCCTTCCAGACGTATTTGCCGCAGGGGCAGGGGACGGTATCGGTGGGATTTTTCTTCGCCATCGGCTGCCTGCAAACGGACAATTCTTACGCCACACTTTGACAACCTTGAATCAATGCGCCACTCCCGTAACAGAGGCGGGCAGGTTCATCTCTGCGATCATCGCGCTCAATTCTTCGCGTTCCTGCAGGTCCACAAGAACGGCAAGCGCGTTTCCGTAAGCAGCGATCGCGCCGGTGAGGCGATGAAAATCGGAGGAGTTCCTGGCGGCCATCTTTCTCTGGATGTGCGCGTCGACGGAAAGCTCCAGAACTCCTTCTATCGCCAGATTCGCAAGACCCGAACTCGCTTTCATGCTCGCTGGCCTCCTTTTCCTTTTCCCTATAGATTAAGGTACTCGCCGGCTGTGCGCTTCGCATAAAGGGAATGCCTGCATTTTCTCAATGCCGATAACTGATTCTGGCTGCAGGGGTTTACCCGCCTTTCGCTTGGCCTAACACGGCGTTTAGGCGGAGGTGCCATTCTCCCGACCGGGCCCCCGAAAGGGGGGGCAGGCCGGGTACACTCCGCACAGCACTACATTGACACTCTTTAGTGACTTGACTGGGCTATGCGTTTCGCGCGGAGCCTAATTTACCGCCCACAAAGGCAAAGCGGCGCGGGCGCATTCTTCGAGCAATTGCTGGTCGCGTGAAGAAAAGGCGTTTGCGTGCTCGCTTTCCACATCGATGGTTCCTATTACCATTCCGTTTTGGGGATGGAGAATCGGCACGATGATTTCTGAGAGCGTGTTGCCGAACGCGGTTAAATATCGCGGATGGTTTCGCACATCTCCGACCACAACGGTTGCCTTGTGACGGATAGCCGAGCCCGTCAATCCCTTGGTGACAGGAAACGTCGGAAAAACCGGTGCTCCCGGCCCGCTGCTGCCGGCGTGAGCTCCGGTAGAGTTGCTACTGTAAGCGACTATAGACACCATTTCGCTGCCCACGTCGTAGACGCCGGCCCAGCGATAATTTCCCAGGCACCGCACAGCTTCAGCAAGTTGTTTCGCTCGCTCGATGCGATCCTCGCTTCCCGAAACAATCGTCCGAATGCCCTTCAAAATCTCCTCCGTACCGCTCACAATTTTGCTCCGTCAGTCATGAAGCGTTCCCCATCTGCATTGCTCAGATGAAATGCTTTACTGAAGGCGCGAGCGTAGCATGCTCAGGACCATGGCGATCTGCCCGGAATGATAAATCGTGTGCTGCACGGTGCCGGGCAACAGCGTTTCGTAAGGATAGTCGCGCCCGGGAACCTGTTTCCCCAAATCTTCAGCCGGAAAGTTCCGGATCCGTTCTTCGAGCGCGTCGCGGCTCTGATTCCAGCGGGCGACCAGTTCGTTCCAGGGAATGGGCGGCTCGGCCCATTCCTTTTCCGCCTCCCATCGCGGCATCGGAGTGCCCTCGCAGGTCCTTCGGACTCTTTCATTCCAAAGCAGCAGGTGCTGAAGCAAGGTTGAAATGGAATGCGCGCCGGGGATTGGCGGCGTAACAGCCTCTTCCGGAGAAGTCTTGGCAATCAGCCCGGCAAGGGTAGGTCCGTACCAGGCGCCTTTGATCGTCACGGCTCGGTAAGAATCTGCGATTTGCTGGGTTTGGGTCATGTTGGCATCCTTTGAATTCTGGCTCTGAACGGCTGACCAGTATAAGAGAGCAAGGCAGAAGGCAGAAAGCAGATTGCACAAAACAGACAGGGAGGGCGCATCAGCAACCAGCGCGCGTGCTAAACGGCCTTTAGGCCGAACTCGCCGTCTTGTTTGGAGCCGGGTTTGCCGATCCAGACCACGCTACATTTGATGGCATTCAGTTCATCGTCGCCGGGAATAACCTCGACGAGTTGGCCGCGCTTGAGCCGGAAGCCGCCGCGAAGGCGGAACCCCTCAGGCGAACGGTCCACGATAAGGCAGGGAACCCGTTGCGGCTGCGAACCGAGGTTGACGACCACGCTAGCTCCCTTTCTCATGGCGGTGCGTTTCGAGCGGCGGCCTTCGTGCGCTGGGAAGGTGGGCACTGCTTTGTCCTCGAGGTTGGATTTCACAATACACCCATTATGGAATGAGTGCCATATCGGGACGACATCGGGTGAATACCTGTGTTTTGTCTGTGGAGTAAACGCGCAAGATTCGTCGACGGTTATCCTGTCGCTGGAATACACGGACGTAATTCGCCTCGAACGAAAGGCTACGATGCTGCGCCGAAGCCGCGGCGCTACATTCGACCTTGAACCTTAAACGTTGGCGGGCGATAGGGGGCCACACGTCGGCCTCTGCTACAATTATCGGTTTACATTTTGTATAGGGGATGCGCTAGACATGTCCGCAAAGATTACGAAAGTTCATGCACGGCAGGTGCTCGATTCGCGAGGGAATCCTACCGTGGAGGCTGATGTTTACATCGGAGCGGACGTGCGGGGACGCGCGGCGGTTCCATCCGGCGCTTCTACCGGAGAGCATGAGGCGCTGGAGTTGCGGGACGGCGACAAGTCCAAATACCTTGGCAAAGGCGTGTTGAAGGCGATTGCCAATGTGAACGGAGAGATCGCCAAGGCGGTTGCGGGGATGGACGCCGCGGATCAGCGCGCGCTCGACAAGAAAATGATCGAGCTGGATGGCACGCCGACGAAATCGCGGCTGGGCGCCAACGCGATTCTTGCTATCTCGATGGCTGCGGCTCGAGCGGCGGCGGAGGCCCGGGGCATTCCACTCTACAAATACCTGGCGCTGTATTCCTCGGACACTTCGGCGAATTTGCTGCCCTGCCCGATGATGAACATTCTGAACGGCGGGGCTCATGCGGATAGCTCGGTGGACTTCCAGGAATTCATGGTGATGCCGGTGGGCGCGCCGAAGTTTTCCGAAGGGTTGCGATGGGGCGTGGAAGTGTTTCACGCGCTGAAGACGGCGTTGAAGAAGCGCGGCTATTCGACCTCCGTGGGCGACGAAGGCGGCTTTGCCCCCAGTTGCAAGTCGAATGAAGAGGCGATTCAGATTGTGCTCGAGGCGATTGCCGCGGCCGGTTACAAACCGGGGGAGCAGGTGAGCATCGCGCTGGATCCGGCGTCGAGCGAGTTTTTCGACAAGCCTAGCGGGAAATACGTGTTCAAGAAGTCGGACAAGTCGGCGCACTCGAGCGGTGACATGGCGGCGTATTGGACAAAGTGGGCGGAAAAGTATCCGATTGTGTCGATTGAGGACGGCATGGCGGAGGATGATTGGGCGGGGTGGAAGTCGCTGACGCAGATCATCGGAAGCAAATCCTCAAAGAAAAAGATTCAGCTGGTGGGCGACGACCTTTTTGTCACGAATACGGAGCGGCTGGCCCGCGGGATTAAAGAGGGAATCGCTAACGCGATTCTTATCAAGCTGAACCAGATTGGCAGCGTGACGGAGACGATTGACGCTATCGAGCTGGCCCGCAAGTCGGGCTATCACTCGATCATTTCGCACCGTTCCGGGGAGACTGAAGACACGTTCATCGCAGATCTGGCCGTGGCTACGGGAGCGGCACAGATTAAAACGGGCTCGGCCAGCCGCACGGACCGCGTTGCGAAATACAATCAGCTGCTGCGCATCGAGGAAGAGCTTGGCGCGGCGGCGCGATTCAACGGGAAGGCGGCCCTGGGTTAAGCTGACATTTATGCCGCAAGACCCTCGCGCATGCGCGCCAAGGGTACGCCCGACCTTGGATCTTGACTCGTGACACAGATTCGATCTTTGCCGTCCCAATTCGCCCGGTGCCATTGACATGAGGCTCAATTATCTCTAGCATCGTGTCGGGCGTGCCCACCTTCAATTCGGATCCGATCTTTGTTTGGAGTTTGACTGCAGGAGTTCAATATGGCCAAGGTCCTTCAGTGCAACGATCTCGTCCCTGGATGCAAGTTCGAAGCGCGCGGCATTTGTGACGAGGAAGTCATCGCCGAATTCGCAGATCACATCGCCACGGCGCACAACATGGTTGATATTTCGGACGAAATTTTGGCGATGATCAGCAAAGCGATTCACGAGGAGGTGCGAGGCAGTGTGCGATTTGCCCGGGCGTGGTGAATCCTTCAGGCACGCCTCTCTGAGTTTGACGCAAATCAGGTGGAATTCTTGCTCTATGGGTCGCCCTTCGGGACCGCGGCTTGCACTTCAGCAAGAATACGCCGAAGGCTGATCGTGTTCAGGGAGCTTTTCTCCTATTTTTCCGCGCCAGATATTTCCATTGGACAGCCTATCGTGCTGGACCATAATAGCGGTAGTGGCCGGTAGTCTTCCAGGCGAACAAGACGTCTTCTCGCTTCGGTCCCTGGCCGATGTTGTGCACAATCTGGTGGCGGCCACCTTGTGTTGATCTTTCGTCGACGACGATTCCAATGTGCGGCACGCCGCCGCCGAGATCCCAAGTGACAATATCGCCGGGCGCATAGTTTGCCGGGTCTTGCGTGATCGGCAGGGATTCTCCCTTGCGCCTGAAGAAGACCATGAGATTCGGCACGCGGCGATGGTCAATGTTCGCGTCCGGACTCCTAGCGAGCCATCTTCGCTGCCGCGGGTAGGCAGAGAAATTCTTCTCCATGTCCTCGTGGACTTCTTTTTGGAGGTCGATTCCCGCCGCACGGTAAGAACGAATGACCTCATCGGTGCAGACGCCGGTATCTTCAGGAACATCGCCGCCGGGATAAGGAATGCGAACGTAAGCCGGGTCGTAACGCACAATGTGGTGCGTTCTTTCCTCGGCTGCGGCGACCAGCTTTCTTAGGAATTCCTGGCGCGCGGTGAGGCTGGCCGGTTGCGTTTGTGCCAAAGAGGAGGTGGCGAGTAGTGTAAGGGCGGCCGCGAGTGCTTCAAGAACGGCGCGGCAGCGCTTTCGCCCGGACGAGTCACGCATGCCTGAATTCTACTCGAGTTTTGGCGGTTTCGTGACGGTCTGCGAGTCCGTATAAGATTTCAAGATTTCCATGAGCGAACCTGGCAAATCGCGCGAATTACAGAATGCTCCGCGAATTCGAATTGCGGCGGCAGCAGACGTCGAGCCGCTAGCGCGGCTGATTAATGCGGCGTTTGTGGTGGAACAGTCGTTCATTGAGGGGGAGCGAATCGATTCCGCGGGGTTTCGCGCGTACATGGAAAAAGGAAAATTTCTTGTTGCGGAAGACGCGACGGGGCTTGCGGGATGCGTTTACGTGGAGCTGCGCGGCGAACGCGGATATCTGGGGCTGCTAGGGGTTGCTCCGGAGCGGCAAGGAACGGGTTTGGGCCGCAAATTGATGGACGCGGCGGAGAATTATTTTCGTGCGGCGGGATGCCGGGCGATTGATTTGCGGATTATCAGCCCGCGGACGTCGCTTCCGGCGTTTTACGAGCGCATGGGATACGTGCAGACAGGGACGGCGCCGTTTGCGCCGGATGTCCCGGTGAAGGTGCCGTGTCACTACGTCCTGATGTCGAAACAGCTCAGTAACCAGTGACGATTGGCGTATGAAAGAAAGGCGGCAGCAAGGCTACCCTTCGAGACTCAGGCTAAACCGCACTCCAAATGGCTTGTTGACTCGCTGACATGCAGATTGGCATCGGGAGCACCGGCGTTGGGGGTGAGTGCCTGCTTTTCAACTTGTGGTGCATTGATGCAGAATACGTGCGCTTGTTAAAGGGGGAAATGTGTTTCGTCACACTGTGCTTGCCTTGATTCTGTTTGCTTCGCTGTCGTTTGCACCCGCCGGGAATCACGTTACCGCGGAAGAGCAGCGGCTGTTTGGTTTTTCCGCGCAATCTTCTCAGACCGAACGGCAGTGGGAAGAGAAGCTGCGCGCGATTCCGAGCCCGGAAAACATGCGCGCATATATGAAACTGCTTTCGGCGCATCCGCATCATGTCGGGTCGCCTTACGACAAGCAGAACGCGGAATGGATTCTCGGGAAATTTAAAGAGTTCGGCTTGGACGCGCAGATCGAGCAGTTTGATGTGCTTTTTCCCACGCCGAAACAGCGCGTGGTGGAACTCGTTGAGGGTGGGCCGAAGTTTGTGGCGAAACTGCAGGAACCGGCGCTGTCCGTAGATCCCACTTCCAATCAACAAGCCGAGCAACTGCCCACTTACAACGCGTATTCAATTGACGGCGATGTGACGGCGCCGCTTGTTTATGTGAATTACGGCGTGCCCGAGGATTACGAGCAACTGGAGCGCATGGGCGTTTCCGTGAAAGGCAAGATCGTGATTGCGCGCTATTACCACTCGTGGCGCGGCATCAAGCCGAAAGTTGCGGCAGAGCATGGCGCGGTGGGGTGCTTGATTTATTCCGATCCGCATGAGGATGGGTTTGTGCAGGGCGAGACTTTTCCAACAGGTCCGTACCGGCCGTTCGATGGCGTGCAGCGGGGGAGCGTGGCAGACATGCCGCTGTATCCAGGTGATCCCTTGACGCCGGGCGTTGGCGCGACCAAAGATGCGAAGAGGTTGAAAGTGGAAGAAGCGCCGACGATTACAAAGATTCCAGTGCTGCCGATCTCGTATGCGGACGCGCAGCCGTTGCTCACTGCGCTGACCGGACGCGTTGCTCCCGCGGAGTGGCGCGGCGGTTTAGGCATCACGTATCACGTGGGGCCGGGGCCGGCGAAAGTTCATTTGGTGGTGAAGTCAAACTGGGAGCCGCTGAAGACCTTGTACGATGTGATCGGGAAAATTCCCGGCTCGACTTATCCGGACGAATGGGTGATTCGTGGGAACCATCATGACGGCTGGGTGAACGGCGCGGAGGACCCTATCGCCGGCCAGATTTCGTTGCTCGAAGAAGCACGGGCGATGGGCGAACTGGTGAAGGCCGGGTGGAAGCCGAAGCGCACCATCATTTATTGCGCGTGGGATGGAGAGGAACCGGGGCTGTTGGGCTCGACGGAATTTGCCGAGCAACACTACGACGAGCTGCGCGCCCATGCAGTGGCGTACATCAATTCCGACACGAACGGGCGCGGTTATTTCAATGTGGAAGGATCGCACACGCTGGAAAAACTCATCAACGATGTGGCGCGGGATGTCGCTGATCCGGAAACGAAACTCAGCATTTGGAAGCGCGACCAGCTTCGAGAAATTGCCAATGCGAGGACCCCGGAGCAGCGGGAAGAAATCCGCAAACGCGCTGACCTGCGGATTCCCGCGCTGGGCTCCGGTTCGGACTACACAGCGTTTTTGCAGCATGACGGAGTTGCTTCCCTGAATATCGGTTTTGGGGGAGAAGATGGCGGCGGCATCTACCACTCGATTTACGACGATTTTTATTGGTACACGCACTTCAGCGACAGCGACTTCGTTTACGGGCGTGCTCTCTCGCAGGCGGGCGGAACTGCCATGATGCGGCTGGCGGATGCGGACTTGCTGCCCTTCGAATTCGGCGACTTTGCGGATACTGTGCAGATATACCTCAAAGAACTGAAGGCCTTGGCGCAGAAAACGCAGGATGAGATTCGCGAGCGAAACAAGGAGATCGAGGAGGGCGTGTTTCAGGCGACGGCTGATCCGCGGCGGCCACTGGTAGCGCCTGCGGTGGAAGCTGTGCCTCCACATTTGAATTTTGCGCCACTCGAAAATGCCGTGGATACATTGAATCGGAGCGCGGCGGAATATCGCAAAGCGCTGGAACAGATCAATCCCAAGGGCGGTGCGGGGATGGCGCCGAGTTCGCTGGCGGAAGTAAACCAGCTGCTGATGGAAAGCGAGCGACGGCTGACGAACGGGGAAGGGCTTCCGAGCCGGCCGTGGTTCAAGCATCAACTGTATGCCCCGGGATTTTACACGGGCTATGCGGTGAAGACGGTTCCCGCAGTGCGGGAGGCGATCGAACTGAAACAATGGAAGCAAGCGGACGAGGCGATTGTAGTCGTCGCGCGTGTGCTTGAGAATGAAGCGGCGCTGGTGAGTTCGGCGGCGCGGAAGCTGGCGGCTGCGAAGTAGACTGGCTAAAAAGCTGATCCCTCCGTCCCAGGCCGTGGAAGACCACGACCTGGGGGTCGGGATGACACTTAGTGTGAGATTCTTGGTCAACCAGCGCGGGTGCCGTTGGGAAGCGGACGTTCCGGAACAGCCAGCGCCGGAGTAACTCCGTCGGCGTAGCCGATGTCGAAGAACATTCCTTCGGAAATCTCGCCTGCCATTTTGCGCGGTTCCAAGTTCACGACGAACAATGCCTGCCGGCCTTCGATTTCGCGTGGATTGGAGCGCTCCTTCGTGATGCCCGCGAGAATCGTCCGGGAATGGTCGCCGAAATTCACGGTGAACTTCATCAATTTCTCGGAGCGCGGGATTTCTTCGACGCGCTCGATGGTGCCAACGCGAATGTCTAGGGCTTCGAGAGCGGCAATTCCGATGCTGGGCTTGATTGGCGCAGGCGCGAAGTCGGCCACCGTTCACCTCCGGTAGTGTGCGACGTAGGCAGGCGTGGGAATTGCGGGATCGCACTTTTCGTCGCGAACCGGTGAATCGAAGGCGAGATGCACGGGAATGACTCCGGCCCAGATGGGCATGGCGTAGTCCTCATCATCGTCGATAGGCGGGCCTGTGCGGACTTTAGCGGAAACTTCGGTGAGCGGCAGCCGCAAAATGCTCGTCGCCTTCTGCTCTTTTTCGCTGGGCTGACGCGCCTCGTTCCAGCGGCCGGGGAGAATTTTCTCTGTGAACGCGTGGAAGGCTTCGAACTTCTCTTGGGGCTCATCAACGCGCGTCGCGTTCCCGAGCGCAACGACGGAACGGTAGTTTATGGAGTGATTAAAGACGGAGCGGGCGAGCACAAAGCCGTCGGTGAGCGCGACGGTGACGCAAACGGGGATCCCCTCACTAAGGTTGCGAAGCATGCGGCTGGCCGCGGAGCCGTGAAAATAGATGGCATCGCCGACGCGAGCGAAGAGCGTGGGAATGACGTACGGCTGGCCATCCATGGAGAACCCGACGTGGCACACGAAGGCTTCATCGAGAATTTTATAGATTGTTTCGCGATCGTAGACCCCGCGTTGTGGCTCGCGCACAACGCGTGTTCGCTCCGATGGTGGAATGGTTTGGGGCATGACGCACCTCATTGAGAGACACAGCGCAGGGCTCGTTGTTTCGCGATCGCCCGTTTGATTTCTAGCCGGCGCTATAGCGGCATGTCTAAGTGCAAATGAAAAGATGCTATCACGTGCGGGAACACAACTAGATTAGTCGGCATTCCGCCCCGATGAAAAGCGATGGCCAAATTGGCAGAGCGAAGGTGCAAAACTGCCGCAAGCGAAGTGATTTTGGCTGCTACAACGTCAGCAACGCCTGTGAGAGACTAGTTGATTCAAGGAAGAGGCGAGTCCACGATGGGAAGCAGGTCATGAGCACACCGGCGGTTAGAGAGACGGAAAGCAAAACATTTGACGTCGCGTGGGTACGCGAGCAGTTCCCGTCGCTAAAGCTACAAGTGAACGGGCACGCGGCGGCGTTTCTGGACGGGCCGGCGGGAACGCAGGTGCCAAAGCGAGTTATCGAAGCTGTTGAAAGCTACTTTGTGAACGCAAACGCAAATACCTGCGGCGCGTTCGAAACGAGCCGACGGAACGACGCGATGATTGCGGCCACGCGTAGCGCAATGGCGGATTTTTTCAACTGCGATTCGAGCGAGGTCGTGTTCGGCCCGAACATGACCACGATTACGTTTGCGCTGGCGCGGGCCATCGGGCGCGAACTGAAAACTGGGGATGAGATCGTGGTCACGACGCTAGACCACGACGCGAACGTTGCGCCATGGCGGGCGCTGGAAGAAAAGGGCGTCGTCATTCGTCAAGCGGACATTCGCGAGGCGGATTGCACGCTCGATTTGGAGGATCTGAAACGGAAAATCACAGCTAAGACGAAGGTGGTGGCGGTCGGCTACGCGTCGAACATGGTGGGGACAATCAATCCGATCGTGGAGATTACCAGGCTGGCGCGCGCAGCAGGGGCACTGATGTTTGTGGATGCCGTGCATTTCGCGCCGCATGGGTTGATTGATGTGAGGGCGCTGGACTGCGATTTTCTGGCGTGCTCTCCCTACAAATTTTTTGGCCCGCACATGGGGACGCTATACGGGAAAAAGGACCATTTGCAGCGCTTCAAACCGTACAAAGTGCGGCCGGCGACGGATGCGATTCCGGATTGCTGGGAGACCGGAACGCAAGTGCAGGAATTAATCGCTGGGATTGGCGCCGCCGTGGATTACATTGCGGGAGTAGGGAAGCAATGCGATGCGAATGTGAAGACGCGGCGCGAAGCGCTGGCGATGGCATTTCAAGCGACGGTACCCTACGAACGGAAATTGCTGACAAAACTGTTGGACGGCCTACAAACAATTCGAGGAGTGAAGGTCTACGGCATTACGGATCCGAAGCGCTTTGAGGGGCGCTGCTCCACGATTTCCTTGCGGATGGGCGAGCATCACCCAACGGAAATCGCCAAGTATCTCGGCGATCGCGGAATCTTCACCTGGGACGGAAACTTCTACGCCATGAATCTCTCCGAACGGCTTGGCGTTGAGCCCAAGGGCGGCGTGTTGCGTATTGGCCTGGTGCACTACAACACCGCTGAAGAAGTGGACCGCCTGATGAGCGCGCTCTGCGAATTCAAATCACATTAGAGCTCACACAGTCCTCTCCAAGGTTCGAAAATGAGTTTCGTTCTGAAACGAGGGTTATGCCAAAGCGGCCGAAACCGATTGTATTGACTGTGCTGGATGGTTGGGGCTATCGCGCCGAGCCGAAGGGAAACGCCATCGCGCTGGCGCGGAAACCGGCGTACGACGAACTGCTTCGCAAGTTTCCGAACACGCTGATTCAAACTTCCGGGCCTTTCGTGGGCTTGCCCGAAGGCCAAATGGGCAACAGCGAAGTGGGCCACATGAACATGGGCGCGGGCCGCATCGTGCACATGGACATCACGCGGATCGATTTGATGATCGCCAACAATCAATTGCAAAACGTGCCGCTTTTTCAGCAGGCGATGGAGCGCGGGCGGCAGCGGAGACTCCATTTCTTGGGATTGCTAAGCGACGGCGGCGTGCACTCGCACATCCAGCATTTGTTTGCCTTGCTGGAGATGGCCAAGCAGCAGAGAGTCGACAAAGTGTTCGTGCATTGCTTCATGGACGGGCGCGACACTCCCCCAAACAGCGGGCGTGATTACGTGCGCCAGTTGCAGCAAAAGATGCGCGAATTGGGCGTAGGCGAAATCGCGACCTTGGTTGGGCGGTACTACGCGATGGACCGCGACAACCGCTGGGAGCGTGTCGAAATGGCGTACCGCGCGCTGGTACATGGGGAAGCCGAAACGAAAACGAGCGATCCAGTGGCGGGCCTGCAGAAGAGTTATGAGCAAGGCGTGACGGATGAATTTGCGAAGCCGATTGTGGTGACGAAAGGCGACGGCCCCGCGGCTGTTCCTGTTGGGTTGATTCGAAGCGAAGACGCAGTGATTTTCTACAATTTCCGCGCGGACCGCGCGCGGCAAATGACGAAGGCGCTCGCAGAACCGGGCTTCGACAAATTCATAGATGATGAGCGGCCTCAGAATCTTTTCTACGTGGCGATGACGCAGTATGAAAAGACGTGGCCTTGGCTGAAATACGTGCTCGCGCCGGAAAAACTGGAGCATATCCTTGCGCAAGTGTTTGCCGAGCTGCAGTACAGGAACTTGCGCACCGCGGAGACGGAGAAATACGCGCATGTGACGTATTTTTTCAATGGCGGTGTGGAAAAACCGTTCGGAGGTGAGGAACGCATCCTTGTGCCGTCGCCAAAAGTGTCGACCTATGATTTGAAGCCGGAAATGTCCGCGGCAGGAATTACCGATACCGTGGTGCAAGCGATCGAGAAAGGCGAGTTCGACGCCATCATCATGAATTACGCTAACGCGGACATGGTGGGACATTCGGGGAAACTGGACGCGGCGATCAAAGCGGTGGAGGCGGTGGACGCAGGACTCGCGCGCATTTATCAGGCGATCAAGCCGCGCGGGGGCGCCTGGATAATTACGGCGGATCACGGTAACGCCGAAACGATGATCGATCCTGCGACCGGAGGGCCGCACACGTATCACACTACGAATCCGGTGCCATTTATTCTGGTAAGCGAGGACAACAAAGTGAAGTTGAAGCCGGGAGGATCGCTCCGAGACATTGCGCCGACGATGCTCAGTGTTTTGGGACAACCAAGGGCTGTGGACATGACCGGCAACGATTTGCGGATTGTTCCTGACCTTCCATGAAGCGCACAAAACCTGCGGAAACGAAGCTGGTGATTTGCGTGTGGCATCCATTTACGTGGTGGCGGCCCCAGCCTGTCGTCGCTGAGACCCTTCGAAAGCGCTGGCCGGAAATGAAGGTGGTGCATCTTCCCGATTACGACAACCTGCCGCAAGAATTGCCGGACGCGGACATTTTTGTGGGTTATTCGCTCCGTGCGAAGCAATTGAAAGATGCGCGAAAGCTGAAGTGGGTTCATTCGACGGCGGCGGGAGTGGCGCAGCTGATGTATCCGGAGCTGCGCGACGCGGGAATCCTGGTGACGAATCCCAGCGGCGTGTTTTCCGTGCCGATGGCGGAGCACACCATGGGGCTCATTCTCTCGATGGCCCGAAATTTCCCGGATACTGTGCGACAACAAGACAAGGCGAACTGGTCGCAACAGGAATTGTGGGACAAGCCGCAGCGCCTGGCTGAAGTGAACGGGCAAGTGCTGCTCATCGTGGGCTACGGTTCGATTGGGCGGGAACTGGCGAAACGCGCGAAAGCCTTCGACATGCGAGTGTGGGGAGTGACGCGTTCCGGTGAGGGTGACGGAGCGCATGTGGAGAGGATTCTTCCGGCGGGAAAGTTGCATGAAGCGCTTCCCGAAGCAGATTACGTGGTGATTTCCGCGCCTGAAACAGCGGAGACGAAGCATCTGATCGGTGCGGCGGAGCTTGCGAAGATGAAGCGTGGGGCGCGGTTGATTAATGTGGGGCGAGGGTCGCTGTTGGATGAAGCGGCCTTGATCTCCGCGTTGAAGAAGGGTGCGTTGGGCGAAGCCGCGATTGACGTTGCCGAGACGGAGCCGTTGCCAGCGGACAGTGCTCTATGGAAAGCGCCAAACCTTTTTATTACTCCGCACACCAGTGCGTTGAGCGACCGGCTGTGGATCCGCCAAACGACGCTTCTGGTGGAATTGCTGGAGCGATGGTTTGACGGGAGAGAACTGTTCAATCGGGTGGATTTAGAACGAGGATATTGAGCGGAAAATGGAAGAGTGAAGTTGGAAGATCGAAAGAACCTTACGACGCGCCTCAGAGTCCGGCTAAGGCGAGGCCTTAGGCATAGGTTTTCAATTCTCCAGTTTCCATTTTCCAACCGCGTCAGTCGCCGACCCCGGCTTTTGTGGCTTGATAGCCTTCGCGCGCGTAGATCTGGTATTTCTGCTTCTTGCCTTTCTGGTCCGTAATCGTAAGAGGGCCGCCGTCAGGGGCGACCAGTTCCACTTTTACTTTGTGAAATTTGCCGTCCTTTCCTCCACTTGTCGGCGAGAACGAAATACTGTACTGGTGGCGCAAGAAAGCGGCGACGCTGCGGAAGATGTCAGGCATTTCACCTTCGAACTGAGGAAACCATGCGAACCCGCCGGTTTCCTGCGCGAAGGTTCTGAGTTGATTCTGAGCCTGCAGATAATTCATGCTCTGTATTCCCGCGCGTGCAAAATTTGAATATGCCTGGCCAAGCCCTATGCAAAAAATGGGTACATCGCTCCCGCGGAGAGCTTTCATCGTTTGATCGAGAGTATGCTTGGAAAACGTATCCACGCCGCTTGCAACAAGGATGATGGACTTCTTTCCCTTGACATCCTTCAAGCGATCGCTCGTCTCCAAGAGAGCATCAAATACGTTTGATTCGCTAAAGCCTGGGAAATAGAGACGCGAGAGCCCCTGGATTACTTCCTCTTTGTCTTGCGTGAAGTCGACCTCGATGCGCGTTTTCATGTCGAAAGTTTCCAAGGCGACCCAGTCCCTTTGCTGCAGCTGAGGGAAAAGCGCCGTGGCCCAATACTTACCGATGTAGGCAAAAAAGTCGTAGTAACCGCGGCTGCTGAACTCCAGAAGAAGGACCGTAGTGATGGGCGCTTCAGTTGGCGCGAAATTAGTGATGGCCTGCGGAACGCCTTCATCGAAAACGCGGAAATTCTCTTTCTTGAGGTTGGGAATGAGATCGCCGTGCTGTGTGGTGGCAACGACGTCGAGAGTAACGACCGGAACGTCTACGCTGATGCTGACGCCGGATTGCGGGGGCTGCTGCCCCGGGGGCGGAGTCTGCTCCTGCGTGGGCTTCTGTTGCTGCTGAGGAGGAGGAGGGCCGCCCTGCGGGCCCGTGGGCGCTTGTGCAAAGGTGGGTTGCTCCGCCAACGCCATCACGACAAGAGCACCTAATGCCAAAAGCAGCAAAAGCGAAACAATAGGCTTCATCGTTTTACCCCTCATCGGAAACAGAAAAAACAATCTCCAATACGTTCGTCCGCGCGCAATCGTGGTTATGCGCGGGCGGTTGAACTTAGACACCGCACCGGCAATGACCGGGCTAGGTCCCCATACCCGCATGTTAGTATGAAGCACGCTGGACGCAAAACGTTAGCTGGTGCCATTTGGGTCGGCTGGCGTCAGTTTTCGTGAGATTCTCGTCGGGAGGGTGGATTCGTGAATTGGAATCGGGCGGTGCCGATCATTGCGGGAGCGGCGGTTCTGCAGTTTGCTGGATGTTTTCCGGCAGCGGCGCAGGGAGTCCCGCAGCCGACGCCGGCGAGCGCGGTCAATGCTGCTCTACAAAGCGATCCTTCGCCGATCGCCAGGGAGGCCCGCGGTTGGCTTGCGGACCTAGTCAAGATCAACACGTCCAATCCACCGGGAAATGAAAACCTTGCAGCCATGTACGTGTCCAATTTGCTGCAAAAAGAAGGAATCAAGGCCGAAATCTTGGACGTGGGGCCGGGACGAAGCGCCGTGGTAGCTCGCCTGCGAAGTTCGGTAGTTCCGGACCCGTCGAAAGCCCTTCTGCTGGTAGCCCATCTCGATACGGTTCCCGTCGAAAAGTCGCGCTGGACAGTAGACCCGTTCGGCGCCGTGATCAAGGACGGTTACATGTATGGCCGGGGAACCATCGACGACAAAGGCATGCTCGGGGCGAATCTGGCCGTATTTATTGGCTTGAAGCGCACCAATGCGCACCTGAACCGCGACGTAATCTTCCTGGCGACCGCCGACGAAGAGGGAAGCGGCGACGCCAGTATCAGGACACTCATCGCGAAATATTGGGACAAGTTTGCCGCCGGATTTGCAATCAACGAAGGCGGCAACGTCTTTATGAAGAACGGCAAAGTTCAATACATTGGCGTCCAGGCCGGTGAAAAAGTAGCGGTAAACGTCGCTGTGATCGCGCGCGGAACCTCGGGACACGCGTCCCAACCCACGAAGGACAATCCCGTCGTACATCTGGCGGCTGCGGTTGCGAAAATCGGGACGTATTCCGCTCCGGTGCATTTCACGGCGATTGTACGCAGGTACTTTGAAGGCATCGCGCCACTCGAAGACGATGAAATCGGGAAGTGGATCCGCTCGATGGACACATCCGACCGCGGCGAACACGCGCAGCGTGTGGTCTCCGATGCCAGTCCGCTTTGGAATTCGATGCTTCGCGACACGGTTGCCCCGACGGTACTTTCCGCGGGCGTGGCCAACAACGTGATTCCGGCGGAAGCCCGCGCGAACCTAAATGTCCGTTTGTTGCCAGGGGATTCGCTCAACACAATTATCAATGACCTGAATAAGCTGGTGAATGATCCAGCCGTAAGGCTCGAAGTGCAGCCAAACGCGGGTTTGGCGGCGCCTCCGTCTTCGCTCGAATCGGATTTTTACAATTTGATTTGCCGCGTAGCCTCGCGTGAGTTTGCAGGCGCTCCGGCTTTGCCGTTTCAATCGACTTGGCTGACCGATTCGGCGCAGTTGCGGCTGCACAGCGTGCAGGCTTACGGGCTGGTGCCGTTTCCCCTCAGCGACGAGGATTTGCGGCGCATGCACGGTGACGACGAGCGGATTCCTTTGGCGTCTTTTGACAAGGGTGTGGACCTGCTGACCAAGATCGTGACGGAGTTTGCGGTCACGCGTTACTAAAGCAAGAAGCTGCTGGCAACCATTCAAAAAGAAAATCACTGGAACGAAGCTCCCGTTGAATAATAGAAGACGAGAAAGTTTAGTTTGTCCTCGGAAGAGAGCATGAATTTTCGTCACTCGAAGATTGTGTGCACCATCGGCCCGGCCACCCGTTCTCCGCGGATGATTGACAAGCTTTTCACAGCGGGGATGGACGTGGCGCGGCTGAACTTTTCGCACGGCACGCACGAAGAGCATGCGGAGAACTTCGCGATGATTCGCGGCGCCTCGGGCAAGCACGAAAAGCCGATTGCAATTCTGGCGGATCTGCAAGGACCGAAGATTCGCACCGGCCCGTTGGCAGGAGGAGGACCGGTAATGCTACGGGCGGGGCAGCAATTCGTCATTACCACCGCCAAGGTGCTGGGAGATTCCACGCGAATCAGCACCACGTTCACGCCGTTGCCGCGCGAAGTGCACCGCGGCGACCGCATTTTGCTCTCGGACGGCCTGATCGAGTTGCGCGTCGAGCAAGTGCGCGACCGGCAAGTGATTTGCGAAGTGCTGAACGGAGGCGCGCTCGGTCAGCACAAGGGCATCAATTTGCCGGGATTGCAGTTGCGCGTTCCCGCTTTGACGCCAAAGGATCGCATGGACTTGGCGTTTGCCCTGAAACACGGCGCAAATTACATTGCGGTGAGTTTTGTGCGGCGCCCGGAAGACGTCCTGCTTGCAAAACAATTGATCCGGCGCGCGGGAAAAGATACGCCGGTGATTGCCAAGCTGGAGAAACCGCAGGCGATCGAAAATCTGGACGCCATCCTGCGTGCAGCGGATGCTGTGATGGTTGCCCGCGGCGACCTTGGCGTCGAGATGAGCCCGGAGCGTGTGCCGGTTGTGCAGAAAATGATTATTGCCCGGGCCAGAGAGTTGCGACGGCCCGTCATTACCGCGACGCAAATGCTGGAGTCTATGACGGAGAATCCGCGTCCGACGCGCGCGGAGGCTTCCGACGTGGCCAACGCCATTTTCGACGGCTCAGACGCAGTGATGCTTTCCGCGGAAACGGCTACGGGGAGATATCCGGTGGAAGCCGTGACCATGATGGCGCGCATTGTTGAAGAGGCGGAAGGCAGCGTTCGCGAATTTCCGCGGCCCGCGCAACAGGAGCAGCTCAAAATTCCTGGCACCATCGCTGAGTCGGTTTGCCACGCTTCTCGCGAACTGCACATGAAAGTGATTGCCGTGTTTACGCATAGTGGATTCACCGCGCGATTAATCTCACGATACCGCCCGCTCGTGCCGATTGTCGCGTTTTCGCCTGAGCAGGAAACGCGGCGACGGCTCGGGCTTATTTGGGGCGTGTATCCACGAAATATTCAGGATGTGCGGAAGATTGATGGATTAGCGGCAGTTGCGGAGAAAAGGCTGCTCGAAGAACGCTTGGTACGCAGGGGCGATGTCATCGGAATTGTTGCGGGAACGCCCATGGGCATCCGCGGCACAACAAATTTCATGAAGTTTCACGTCATTGGTGGGCCAGCGTAAGCAAGAGATCAGAATCCGAGAACAGAGCTCTGAAAGTAGCGTCGTCTCTGAAGACGGATACGCGATCAGAGAGGAGTAGCGTTTTTCAAAACGGATCTCTGATCTCCGTTCTATGATCACCAGATTCTTAATTCACCCAGTTGTCGGGGCGCGAAGGTGGTTCCTTGCGGTGCTTGTTCATGTAAACTTCAAACCGCCGGCGAGTGCGCTTGCTTTGCCAATCGGTGTAACTATTGCGCAGACTATAAAGAAAAGATCCGCGGCGCAGATAAACATAGCCAATCGCCAATCCGCCCAAATGGCAGAGATGACTTATCTGGTCATTTCCCAACCCCAAGGTTCCGAGAAACGTCAGTACCGTCATGATAATCACGACCGTGCGCATGCTGATGGCCACAGGAAACGGGATAATGTAAACCCGGCGGTCCGGAAACAGAATCGCGCACGCGATCAAAATTCCAAAGATCGCCCCGGAAGCCCCGATCGTAGGAATGTGGGCGGACTTGGGAATCCCGAGCCCAAAAACCGCTGGAGACAGTTTTACAACGACGTTTAGAAGTCCAGCCCCGACGCCGGTCAGGAAGTAATAACGTAGAAATCGATCCCTTCCCCAGACCAACTCTAGCTCGCGGCCAAACATCCAAAGCATGAACATGTTCGTTAGGATGTGCCAGATGCTGCCGACGTCATGCAGAAACAAATACGTGAAGGGCTGCCAGATACACAATAATACGACGCGAGCTGGAACCAGGCCGAACCAATCCACCAGCCAGGCGTAGGCAGACAGGCCAGAAAAGCGATAGAGCAGCACCTCAAAAATGAAAACCGCGAAGTTCGCGATGAGGAGAAGCTTAACGGCCGCAGTGATGTAAAAGTCAAAACTGACTCGATAGCTCTTAATGCCGGAACGAGAATACATAAACGAAGTTTACGGCCTCACAGCGCTCGCGTCAAAGATGCGAATGCAAATGGAAGAGTCAATAGGTTCAAGAATTCAAAAGAAGAGTTTTAATTGGACAAGCGCGGCCCCTCGCTTCTAACTCTCGATTTTTGAACTTTTTGACTTTTCGACTCTTTGACTTCTTCTTAGTCCAGCTTCTTGCGGGCGAAATAGAACAGTGAGGCTGCAAGAGCCAGGAACATCATCAGGCCGAAGAGATTGCTGACGGCAAGGGGGCCGAACATTTTTGGTCCGAAGGCGAAAAGGTCTGCGCGCCACGGCAGATGCAAAATAGTAGTAACCCAGCCAGGCACGTGCGCTGAAATCTCCGGGTCCTGCAGCAGATTGATAACAATCCCGAGCAAGCCAAAAACGCCGCCTGCGGCAATCAAACCGCTGGAGTAGAGAGCCCCGGGACTTGCTTCACTCTCATCCTTTTTCTTCGTGGTGGCTTCGACCAGCACGCGAACCAGTCCGCCCGCAAACATCGTTGCCGTGGTGCCAATCGACAGATAGGCGCCGACAGCGAATGCGAGCGAGCGAACGCCAAGAATTTCCACAGCAATTACCAGCGCAACTCCCATCATCACCAGCCGCCAGGGCAAGCGCTGGCTGAGGATTCCGTTGATCACCGTGGCCATCAGGCGCGCCTGGGGGGCCGGTGCTTTATCGCTGCCAATGCCTTGCGCCCACTGGAGTTCAATCTCCCTGGTTTCCGGGTCGTAGAGGTACTCGCCATCGGGCACTCTGCCGGAACCAAGTGCATTAATAAGGACGTAATTCTTCCCGTGATGCTCGAAGACTTCTCTTTCCACCTTGACGCCCGCAGGCAAGGCCTGCAAGTTGATTGGAATCTGCGTCGGGATATATTTTTCGAGTCCTTTGTTCATTAAACCGAGCGTGATGCCGATGGCGAACGTGGACACCGTTACGCCAACCAGCAAGCCCCACTGTTGGCGCACGGGAGTGGCACCCACGAGGTAGCCGGTTTTCAAGTCCTGCGAAGTAGCGCCAGCAATCGCCGCGGCAATGCACACCGATCCGCCAATCGTGAGGGCAAGGACGCTGTAACTCGGCGCTGTCCATCCGGCGAGAAGAAAAATCGCGCAGGTAGCCATGAGGGTTCCAATGCTCATCCCGCTTACCGGATTGGACGAGTTGCCCAGCAGGCCGCTGATGCGCGAAGCTACCGTGACAAAAAGAAATCCAAAGATCACTACCAGAATGCCTGCGAGCAGATTCTGGTACCAAGTCGTGTGCGCATCTTTCACCGGGGCAAGAGTTAGCAGCGCAAACAGCAAAACGATGATCACCGCGGAGCCGGCGATGAGCCAGCTCGTGGGCATGTCGCGCTCGATGCGGCTGGTGACACCCGTGGCGGGCGTGTTGCCTCCCTCAGCGCGCACATCCTTCAATCCCGCGCGCAAAGCGGAAATGATTGTGGGCATAGTGCGAATCAGTGTGATCAACCCGGCCGCCGCCACGGCGCCCGCCGCCATCGGCCGGATGTACTGGCGCCACATGTCGTCTGGAGTCATTTGCGGTATGGGAATCGTTGAAGGGTAAATGGGCGTATTTCCGGCAAGCTGCCCAAAAAACTGAATCGCGGGCATGATCAAAAGCCACGAAATCACGCCGCCGGCAAAAAGGATGCCCGCGACCTTGGGACCGATGATGTAGCCGACTCCCAGATATTCCGAAGTAATGGTGGCGCGAAAGGAAGCTCCCGGAAACCAGCGGGGACGCGCTTCGGGCTGGCCGGTCCACGCTTGTACCGTGTTCATGAAGAATGTGTACACGCCGCCCAAGCCGAGGCCCCAAAACACGCGTCCCGCGAAGGAGCCGCCGCGCTCGCCAGCAACCAGGACGTCGGCGCATGCTGTGCCTTCGGGAAACGTCAGGTTGCCATGCTCTTTTACGATGAGCTGCCGGCGCAGCGGAATCATGAACAAGACGCCGAGCCATCCTCCCAGCAGCGCCAGCGGGAAAATCCGCCAAAATGTGAACTCCGAGCCGAAGCCGAGAAAGATGAGCGCAGGCAGCGTGAACATCACGCCGGCCGCCAGAGACTCCCCGGCGGAGCCTGTTGTCTGCACGATGTTGTTTTCGAGGATTGTCGAGCGGCCGAACGCGCGCAGGATGCTGATGGAAAGCACGGCAATGGGGATGGACGCGGAAACTGTGAGCCCGGCGCGCAACCCGACGTAGACGCTCACCGCCCCGAAGAGCAATCCAAAAAGCGCGCCAAGAACCACCGCGCGAACAGTGAATTCCTTGAGCGTTTCTTCCGTGGAGATATACGTGCGGAATTCTCCTGGGGGCGCCGTGGAACTCCACGCCCGCTCGCGAACCGCCGTCCCCTCGCCACTTGCTGCTCGTTCGCTCACCGACACCTCCTCGTTTTCCTGTCGCATGCCAGGACCGGCCAAATCCAAATTGGCTGCCCCCGCTGTGGGCTGGATTATGCCGCAGGAGGACAACCGGGGAAAGAGTGAATCCTTTCCCGAGGCTGGCGAAGCGGGCATTTGTACCCTTCCGGGCTATTGACTACTGTGCAAGCTTCCATGTATCGTGCAACGCGACGCTTCGCTCAGGTCGGTAGCACAGTCGATGGGACGGGATCCTTCCACATCGCGGTCGGCCCGGGATTATTTTGCCCGGCGCAATTCAGGCTGGTTTTTCTTTCGCGATTCGCTCCGGAATACCGGCTTGCCTAAGAGTTCCCTTACGTTTTTCTATTGTTGGATACGGAGGTCGTCGTGCGCTCCAGCCGCCTACTACTGTTAGCTGCCATCGTTTGGGCCGCAACCACGGTTTGTTTCTGCGCTCCCGCAAGCGCGGGCGATGAATGGCTGCCAATCACGCCAGAAGAATTGAAGATGACCGGCGACCCAAAGGCTCCCGGTGCGCCGGCGGTCATTCTCTACCGGCAGATCGACCGCGACGACAGCGACGCGCGGACACCCCATGAGTACAATTATGTTCGAACCAAAATCTTCACCGAGGAAGGACGAAAATTCGCCAACGTGGAGATTCCGTTCTTCAAAGAGAACGAGAACATCGTTGGCATAAGGGCGCGAACCATCCGCCCGGACGGCTCGATCGTTAATTTTGACGGCAAGGTTTATGAGAAAGAAATCGTTAAAGCCCGCGGCCTCAAGTTTCTCGCAAAAACCTTCACGCTTTCTGACGTGCAACCCGGCAGCATTATCGAGTATCACTACATGATGGATTTCGCGGAATACTACGTTTTCAATTCCCACTGGACGCTTAGCGAAGAGCTTTTTACGAAGCTCGGAAAGTATACGCTGAAGCCCTACGGACAATTTGCCTTGCAATGGTCGTGGCCTAACGGCCTTCCGGAAAGCACCGCGCCGCCCGCGGAGGAAAAAGACGCCAGGGGTAGTCACATTCGAATGGAAGCAAAGGACATTCCGGCCTTTCAGGTCGAAGATGATATGCCCCCGGAAAACGCCATGAGATACATGGTGGACTTCATCTATTACGAGGGTGACCTGGAGAAAGACCCCGAAAAGTTCTGGAAGAAGCGGGGAAAGAAACTGTACGACCAGGCGGAAGGCTTCGTCAGTAAGCGCAAAGCGATGGAAGAAGCGGTTGGGCAGATTGTCTCTTCGGGTGATTCGCCTGAAACAAGACTCCAGAAAATCTACGCGCGGGTCCAGCAGCTTCGCAATACGTCTTACGAACGCCAGAAGACCGAACAGGAACAAAAACGCGCAAAGGAAAAGGAAAGCAGCAACGTCGAAGATGTTTGGAAGCGCGGTTACGGCGACGGAGATCAGCTTACCTGGCTCTTTCTCGGCCTTGTCCGCGCGGCTGGTTTCGATGCCTCGCCCGTTAGGATTGCCACTCGGGATGATCATTTCTTTAGGAAGAACCTCATGAGGGGCACGGACCTCCACACCAACGTCGTTGTGGTCAAGCTCGGCGGCAAAGAGGTGTATTTCGATCCCGGGGCCGCGTTCACGCCCTTCGGTTTGCTGCCTTGGACCGAAACCGCAACTTCTGGGTTGAAACTGGACAAAGATGGTGGCACTTGGGTAATGACCCCGGAACCCAAAAGCTCCGATTCGCAGGTCATTCGAAAGGCAGATTTGAAGCTGGACAGCGACGGGACGCTGGAGGGCAAGCTCACCATTACCTTTACCGGCCTCGAAGCCGCCTGGCGCCGCGTCGAGGAGCGCAACGAGGACGAAGCTTCCCGCAAGAAGTTCCTGGAAGACTATGTGAAGGGAATCGTTCCGGTCGGGATTGATGTCGACCTGACAAACAAACCGGATTGGTCGAGTTCCTCACCCGGCTTCTCGGCGGAATTCAATTTGAAAGTACCGGGTTGGGTCTCCGGAGCGGGTAGGCGCGCGTTTTTTCCTGTAGGATTGTTCAGCGCTCCCGAGAAGCACATGTACGAACACGCTACTCGCGTCCATCCGCTTTATTTCCAGTATATGTATCAGAAACAGGATGACATTGAGATCGAGCTTCCGCTTGGCTGGCAAGTGAACTCTCTTCCTCAGCCTATGACACAGGATGCCAAGCTGATCGTTTTCAACCTAAAGACGGAGAACAAGAATGGAACGCTCCATCTGGAACGCCATTTGACCTTCGATTTGCTCACGCTCGAGCAGAAATTCTATCCCACGCTCCGTAATTTCTATCAGTTGGTGAAAAATGCCGATGAACAGCAAATTGTCTTGCAGCCGGTTGGCGTCTCTTCGGGGAATTGAAAATCGAAAGGCGGCGTTGGCTTTCGCCGCCCTGACACTTGCTCTTCTCGTTTCATCGCTGCCAGTCCGAGCGGGCGATGCGCCCTCGTGGATGCACGCCTTGGTGAATGCGCCTCTTCCCGAGCACGACGAAAAAACAAACGCAGTGCTTCTGCTCGCCGAGGATACCTTTACTGTTCAAGGCAACGGAAAGATGAAGCGCATCGAGCGACGCGTCTACAAGATCCTCCGGCCAGACGGGCGGGGCTTCGGAACTGTTTACGCGGACTTCGACGCGGAGACCAAAATAAACAGCATTCACGGATGGTGTATTCCCTCGCAGGGAAAAGACTATGAAGTGAAGGACAAAGACGCCATTGAAACGGCTCTGTTCGGCGTGCAGAACGGCGAACTTATGAGCGACCAGAAAACCAGAGTGCTGGCCATCCCCGCCGCCGACCCGGGAAACCTCGTTGGTTACGAAATCGAGCAAGAAGTTCACCCGTACGTCCTGCAGAACGTCTGGAGATTTCAGTTGATAGGCGTACCAGTCCGCGAGGCTCACTATACGCTCCAACTCCCGCCCGGTTGGGAATACAGAGCGGTGTGGCTGAATCACCCGGAAGTGGCGCCTTCGGAGGCATCTGGCCAATGGCAATGGGCATTGACAAGCGTTCCAGCCGTTAAACCTGAGGGCGACATGCCGCCCCTGAGCGGAGTGGCTGGGAGAATGATTGTTTCTTTGTTTCCTCCTGGCGGCAGCGGAATAAAAGGCTTTGAAAGTTGGAATGACGTGGCCCGCTGGGAAGACGGCCTTGATCGGGGTCGGCGCGACGCCTCTCCCGAAATTAAGCAGAGAGTCGCTACCCTGACGGCTTCGTCGCCCACAACGCTTGCGAAGATGCAGGCTTTGGCGCGCTTCGTACAAACTGATATCCGTTATGTGGCGATCGAACTGGGCATTGGCGGCTTTCAGGCTCACGCTGCGGCAGATATCTTTAATCACCACTACGGAGACTGCAAAGACAAAGCAATGCTGCTCGGGTCGATGCTGCATGAAATCGGGGTTGAATCTTTTCATGTGTCCATCAACACAAAGCGGGGCGGTGCCGCCCCCGACCGGCCGCCGACAGAAGAATGGTTCAATCACGAAATCCTTGCCATCAAGCTGCCGCAGGATGCGAGGGACCCTTCCCTCATTGCCTTGTTCGAACACCCAAAGCTTGGCAGGATTTTGATTTTCGATCCAACCGATGAATGGACACCGTTTGGGTCTTTGCGCGGAGACCTTCAAGCAAATTATGGGTTGCTTGTGGCAGATGATGGAGGCGAACTCATCAAGCTTCCGCTGTTGCCCGCCGAGCTAAGCGGCGTCGTAAGGACGGCCAGACTTGCGCTGAGTCCCTCCGGGACCCTGAGCGGCGACTTCATCGAGCAACGCAAGGGCGACTACGCGACGCAGCAGCGGTCGTATTTGAAGTCCGTACCAAAGGATGCGGACCGCATCAAATTCTTGGAAAGCCTGATATCTCAGTCTTTGCCTACTTTTCAAATCACCAAAGCGAGTTTGGTGAATCTCAATCAGACCGACCAGCCGTTCGGCTATCAATATTCACTTGTCGCCCAAAATTACGCCAAGACCGCCGGAAACTTGCTCCTGGTCCGGCCTCGTGTCGTGGGCAGTAATTCCAGCGACCTGCTAGAGACCAAAGAGTCGCGAAAATTCCCAGTCGAATTTGACGGCCCGCGAAAAAATTCGGACACTATCGAGATCGCTATCCCCGCTGGCTACGAGGTGGATGACTTGCCGCCTCCAGTAAATGCTGATTACAGCTTTGCGAGCTATCACAGTAAAACGGAAATCAGCGGCAACACGCTGAAATATACGCGGACGTTTGAAGTGAAAGAGCTCAGCGTGCCGGTCAGCAGGTTGGAAGATTTGAAAAAGCTTTATCGCATTATTGCGAGCGATGAGCGCAACACGGCGGTGCTCAGGCCTGCTGGCCACTGATGGCCCCTTTAAGCCCACGGCGGCTCGGCTGTCTCGCAAGGTTCGCGAAAGATCTTAGCCGAGCTTGGAGAGGTGGTCGCGGACGCGGTCGCTCAAGACTTTGCCGTCGACGGTCTTGCCTTGCAGCGCGGCCTTCGCCGCTTTTACCACGGCTCCCATTTGTTTCATGGAATTCGCCCCCGTCTCGGAAATCGCTTTGCTGACTGCGGCGTCCATTTCCGCGCCGCTCGCGCCGGCAGGCAGATAGGATTCAATGATTGCCAGTTCTTTGGTTTCTTTGGCTGCGAGTTCCGGACGGTTGCCTTTGGTGAACTGCTCGATGGATTCCTTGCGCTGCTTTACGAGTGTTTGCAGAATCTGAATCGATTCGGATTCATCCAGCGATTTTATTTTTTCCACTTCTTTCAGCTTGATGGCCGATTTAATTCCGCGCAGCACGCTCAGGCGCAATTCGTCTTTTGCGCGCATGGCGTCGACCAGGTCCGTTTGAATCTTCTCGGCAAGACTCATTTCTTATTTCCTCGCACCTGTGACTATAACAGACCGCGGTGGGTATTAAGACTCGTGGATTTTTTGGCCCTTCTCACTTAGAGCAGTGCGAGAGGCAAGAAAAGCGGCAGCGAGGCTGCGCCACTCCAAAATGGGCCCGCCGCAATACTTTGCGCCAGACAATAGCCTTATCCTCCAGAAATTTCGTGCGGGTTTATCCCGAATTGACAGAGCGAAAGGGAGTCGCTACCGTTGATCTCTTATACTGCGTGGCAAATTCGCGCCTGATTTCCTGCGCGTGAAACGACAAACTACGTCACTGAAAGGGCGGAATGAAGGTCATCGTTGCGGACAAGATCAGCGAACGAGGAGTGCAACTGCTAAAAGAGCAGGACGGCTGGAACACCGTTCTGACAACGAAAGAAACGCTCGAGAGGGAAATCGCCGATGCGGACGCCTTGATCGTACGAAGCGCCACGAGCGTTACTGCGGATCTGCTGTCCAAAGCGGCAAAGCTGCGCGCGGTCGGGCGCGCCGGCGTGGGCGTGGACAATATTGACTTGGAAGCGGCCACCAAGCGTGGCGTGCTGGTGATGAGTACGCCCGGCGGAAACGCGGTAAGCGTGGCGGAGCACACTTTCGCACTGATGCTGTCGCTGGCGCGCCAAGTGCCTCGCTTGGACAAAGCCATCCACGAAGGGCGCTGGGAAAAATCGTCCGCTGCGGGAACCGAAGTGCGTGGCAAAACGCTGGGGCTCATCGGGCTCGGAAGAATCGGCAGCGAAGTTGCGGTGCGCGCGGAGGCGTTTGACATGCGCGTGCTGGCCTACGACCCGTTCATCAGCGAAGCGGCGGCGCGGGAGATGTCGGTCGAACTTGTGTCCCTCGATCAACTGCTGGCGGAGAGCGATTTTGTGTCCCTGCATACGGCGCTGAGCCCGGCGACGCAGAATCTCATCAGCAAGGCGAATATCCAGAAAATGAAGAACGGGGCGCGCATTATCAACGCGGCGCGCGGCGAACTTGTGGACGAGGCGGCGCTCGCAGAGGCGCTGAAGTGCGGAAAGCTCGCGGGCGCAGCTGTGGACGTATTCGCCGAAGAGCCGCCGAAGAATTCTCCGCTCGTCGGGCTGCCGAACGTCATCGGAACGCCTCACGTGGCCGGCTCCACGACGGAAGCGCAGGAAGAAGTCGGCACGCAGGTGGCCGTGCAGATCAAAGATTACCTGGCCGACGGAATCATCCGCAATGCCGTGAATCTTCCGGCGCTTTCCGCCGATCAATACCGTCGCGTGCGGCCTTACCTGGAACTGGCGGAGCGGCTCGGGTCGCTGGTGTCGCAAGCCTCAGCCGCGCGCCCTGCGCGAATCCGCATTCGCTACGCGGGCGAAGTCGCTGAAGTCGGCACGCACCTGCTTCGCAGCGCGGTGCTCGCGGGCGTGCTGAATGCCGTCCTGGATGAGAAGGTCAACGTGGTGAACGCGCCGGCGGTGGCGGCAGCACGCGGCTTGAGCGTGCAGGAAGAGACGCGCAGGCGCGAGCACGGCTTTCCGAATACGCTGGAAGTTTGCGTGTTGCCCGAAACGACTGGTGCCGCGTGCGGGTTTACAGCGGAAGGCACGGTTTTTCATGATGGGTCGGCGCGCCTGCTGACGATGGAGGGCATTCCGCTGGAAGCGCAACTCGAGGGAACAATTCTTTATTTGCGGAACCGCGATGAACCCGGCGTGATTGGCAACGTCGGGACGACACTGGGAAAACTCGGCGTGAACATCGCGACGTTCGCTCTCGGAAGAAAAGCTGTTCGCGGGGAGGAAGCCGCCGCCTTGGTGCGCCTCGATGGGTCAGTGTCCCCCACGATTCTCGCACCCATCCGAGCGATTCCCGCCATTACCGAAGCCAAACTCCTTCACCTGAATTAGGCAGCGGGTCGAAGTTAAATAACGCGGTGCTGTGGTCTAGTACTTCCAAAACGAGCTCACACCCAAGAGCAATTCGGAGTCCCGATTAAAACGATTTGATAAACAATTTAGAAGAACTTGTCTTGACAGAAATGCTCCATTGTCCTAAAAGCTAGGGCCACGATTAGCTAAAGTCGAGTGGCGGAGAAGGTAGCCCTCTTAGCACAAAGTAAGCTTGAGATGAGGTGGTGCAAGCCAGGGCATACTCGTAGCGCCTCCCGCCTGCTTTTGTCTCCAATTCCATTCTTGGTGCGCGAAAGGAGCACGTTATGAATTCGGCTCTGAAGAGGATTGGTCTTTTGCTTTCGGTCTGCACGCTCCTATTTGCCGCCCTGGCTAAGGCGCAGACCGGCACGTCGACGATACGCGGCGAGATTTCCGATGTGCAGGGAAAGATGATTGGGGGTGCTACGGTCACTCTAAAGAATCCGAGCATCGGAATCAGCAGATCTCAGACTACAGGCGCTTCTGGGAGCTACAGCTTTGAACTAATTCCTCCCGGCGACTACGTGCTAGAGGTGGAGGCGAAGGGTTTCAAGAAGGCTATGAAAAACGTAACCGCCTCTGTTGGCTCCGTAGCCTCCGCGGATGTGCAACTGGAGGTCGGTAGCGTAAATGAAATCGTGCAGGTCGAAGCAACGGGAGCGGTGGCAGTCAACACCGAAGACGCGACGCTTGGCAACAATTTTGATAACAAGCAAGTGACGCAGCTTCCGCTCGAGGCCAGGAACATTTTGAACCTGCTTACATTGCAGCCCGGCGTAACGCCTATGGGTTATGTAGCGGGGGCTCGCAACGACCAGTCCAACATCACGCTGGACGGCATAGATATTAATGACCAGCAAATCGAGGCTACTGTGGCTGGCCAAATTGTGGTCAATTCGCTGCAAACTCCAGTTCTGCGTCTCAATTCAGAAGCTATTGAAGAATTCAGAGTAACAACATTAAACCCCAACGCTAGTCAGGGGCGTTCCTCCGCGGCGCAAGTCAATCTCGTTAGCAAGAGTGGGACGAACACCTTTCATGGCGCAGCCTTCGAAGACAACCGCGTAACAATCTTCACGGCCAACGACTTCTTCAATAACCGTAGCCGCCTGCCTCGCCCGGCACTCGTGCGAAACCAATTCGGCGGCGCCCTCGGAGGGCCAGTCCTGAAGGACAAGGTATTCTTCTTCTACAGCTACGAAGGCCTGCGCCTAGCCCAAGGTCAAACCACGGTTCGGACGGTTCCCCTGGCGAGCATGGGGTTAGGAGAAATGAAGTATCTGGATACTGGCGGCAATATCCAGACTCTTAATTTGACGCAACTCAACCAGGCATTCTCCCAAGTCGGAGTCAATCCTGCCGCCGTTGCAGTGTTCCAAACTGCTGCTCAGAAATATCCAGCCAATGACTTCACCGTGGGGGATAGTTCAGCCTCCCAGCAACTGAACACGGCAGGTTTTCGTTTCAACGCTTCGACCCCGCAGAGATTGAACTCGAATGTGGCGAAGCTCGATTGGAACATCACAAAGGATCAAACCGCCTTTGTTCGCGTCAACACGATTTACGATCACATCGGCTTGCTGCCGCAGTTTCCTGATACGCCCGCACCGACACGATGGTCGCACCCTTGGGGAATTGTCGCGGCCCATACCTGGACTTTGGGGAGGAACTGGGTAAACAATTTCCGCTATGGGTTCACCCGTGAAGCCTTCAGTCAACTCGGCGACAGCGGTGCCAACAACGTCAATTTTCGGTTCGTATTTTCGCCGTTAGCATTCTCTCGCACGGTCAACCGAACGACCCCAGTTCACAACTTTTTAGACGACGTCTCGTGGATCAAGAATTCTCACACGATCCAGTTCGGCACCAACGTACGCGTCATCCGTAACAATCGCGGCAGCTTCGCTAACGCCTTCGACTTTGCCCAGACCAACCCTTCCGGCTATCAACAGGGCGGCGTCATTGTTTCGGACGCTATTTCCAATTATCTTGCCGCCAACAACCTTCCCGCTATGGGATCGTCCTCGATTTCACCGGTCCAGAACGCGGGTACTGCTCTGATTGGGCGGTTCTCGAATTACACCGCGAACTTTACCTTTGCCCACGACGGTTCTCTCCTGGCCTCTGGCTCCCCAGCGCTGCGTGATTTTGCTACCAATGCATACGACTTCTATGCCCAAGATGCCTGGAAGATACGGCGCAATTTGACGCTAACTTATGGACTTCGCTACACACTAAGTAGTCCGGTTCATGAAACGCACGGCTTTGAAGTGCGGCCGAACATCCCGCTTGGACTGCTTCTCGAACAAAGAATCGCCGCATCCGCGCATGGGATTTCGGACAACACCCTCTTCTCCGTCAGCCCATCCGGTCCCGCCAATGGAGGGCCCCCGATGTATAACTGGGACTACACGGACTTTCAACCGCGAGTCGCGATTGCCTGGCAACCGCCATTTGACGGCGGCCCGTTGAGATCGCTTTTCGGTGGGAGCGGGAAGTCTGTGATCCGGGCAGGTTTTGCAAGGAGCACTGACTACTATGGTGAAGCACTGGCCAGTTTTTTTGATTTGAACAACATACTTGGCTTTTCTTCAAGCGACGTGATTCCGGTAAACACCTACAACATCACAACTGCGCCGGCGCCGCTGTTTACCGCTTTTGGTCAAGATGTGCGCGGCCTACCAAAGATCACTACGCCGGCGAAGTTAACTTTCCCGCTGGCGCAGGGAACAGGGCCTGGGGGGGACTTCGGCGATATCGAGGCCTCACTGGACTCCAATCTGCGCGCACCGATCGAGGACACCTGGAGTCTTACTGTTGAGCGCCAGTTGCCAGCAGGACTGTTATTTCAGGCGTCATATATTGGCCGCGCCGGCCGCAACCTTTTGCTGCAGAGGGACGTGGCTCAGCCAATTGACTTGCTTGACCCTAAATCCGGCATGGATTGGTACACTGCCGCGACTGTTTTGGAAAAGATTCGCAATCAACGGCCACCGGGAAACACTGCTGTTCCCACTATGCCTTATTTCGACAACATTTTTCCCGCTAACCTGCGGGACCTAATGAACTCTTACGAAGGGCTTTGCGCGACGCCAACATCTCGTTGTATCCCAGCCGGGTTCACGCCCACACAGACGGTCTTTTGGATCGCGCGGAACATCTTTGCCAATGACTGGACCGATACGCAATACGATCTCGAGCAGGGTCTGGGTCAGTCCATCTTCTTTGGACCTCAGAATGCCTCGCTCAGCACTTGGAGCACAGTAGGCAACTCCATGTACCACGGAGCATCATTCTCGTTGCGGCAGCGCTTCCATAACTTGCAGTGGGACTTCAATTACACGTACTCCCATTCGCTGGATGACGCCTCTGGGCTTCAGAATGCCGGAGCGTTTGGCGGTGGCTCGTTCGTCCGGAATTCGATCCGCCAGCACGATAACTATGCCAGTTCGGATTTTGACCTGCGCCACGTAATCAACATCAATGCGATCTATCAACTCCCGTTTGGGCGTGGAAAGATTTTTGCCGGCGGCGCGAGTAAGGGTCTTGATGCCTTTATAGGCGGCTGGCAACTATCCGGCATTTTCCGGCGGAACACCGGCTTGCCAATCAATGCACCGATTGACGACGCGCGCTGGGCCACCAACTTCCAAGTCCAGTCATGGACAACCCTCGCGCGGCCTTTAAGCGCCTGTCCGACCCGTGGCGACGCTAACAACGCTCCAAAGCTGTTCGGTTGCGGTCCCACTGCGGCTTACCAGAGTTTCAGGAATGCGTATCCTGGAGAGACCGGCCAACGCAATCTCTTCAGACTGCCCGGATACACGAACCTCGACCTCGGTTTGGACAAGACGTTTATCCTTCCTTGGAGTGAGAAGCAGAAGCTCCAACTTCGTTGGGAGGTCTTTAACGTAGCCAATTTCCAGCCTTTTGGGACAGTCGACACCAGCCGCACAGGCTTCGGCATCGCGGCGGATCCAGCCGTCCGAAACCTTCAGGCGCCGAAGAACTTCTCTAACTTCACCGCGATTCAGGGGCAGTTTCGAACCATGCAGATTGCGCTCAGGTATTCGTTCTAAGGAACTGAGAAGCACTGCCCAAGCTTAGTCCTGGTCCATACGAGAACTGGCCGCCGGGAAGCGCCAACTTCCCGGCGGCTTTTTATTTGTGCCCCTCATGTATCGCAAAAACGCGTAAGGCTTTTGCACACGAATTAGATTAAGGCACGCGCTCCGGACTCTAAGGATTGTCATTGACGCAAAAAAAAGGGCTGCCTAGTCGCGGGCGCGCAGCTATGCTAATCTGTCAGTCGTGCTTGGGGTGGCGTTTTGCTCTGAGCTTCGGTCGGGGCGTAGCGCAGCCTGGCTAGCGCGCCTGGTTCGGGACCAGGAGGTCGATGGTTCAAATCCATTCGCCCCGACCACTCTCAAAGTGTACAGTCCGTGTACAGTCCAGGCCGCTCATCCCGAAAAATCAACAACTTACCTACGCACCAGGTTTCGAAATTATCCGCGCACTTCGCAGCGATTTTGGAGTGTCGAAGTGACCGTCGTAGACGGTTTCTGCAACACGCAGCGTGCGGGGGCTCAGGTCGATGCACTTCCATCGAAGTGCGAGCAGTTCGCCTATTCTGAGTCCAGTTAGAACCAACAGCGTCGCAATCGAACGAGCAGGCTCCTCCGAGCGTTCTCTCAATTGCCGAAATTGATCGGGCGTGAGAATGGCTCTTGTTGCTTACCTGATCGGTCGTCGCGGAAGTTTGGTTTTCAAGACAGGGTTGTGTGAGATGTATCCCCAGTCCTCAGCACTCGACAATGTCCTCCCTAACACGCCTCGGTTGTGACGGAAGAGCTCATTTGCCCCCTGCATTGCTAGTACAAATTCACATTCCAGGGTATCTGCTGGGATTGGAAGGAAGGAGCACGACAAGAGACGCCAAAGCGCCATGTCGCTCCTTGTCGCTTGCTGCTTCCAAGGGGCCGCTCTACTGTGCCGATTTAAGGAATGAGCCCAAATGAATACAATCGCCTTAGCGGAAGACAAAGAGTGGGGGACACTTTCGGGAACTGCGACACGGTGCATCAGTTGTGTTGAGGTAAGCCTGCGGCTCCTCTTCCCCGCAGAGGTCGAGCTCTTGGCCGCGGGGCTGCGCTACACGTTGCTTCAAGCCACGCTCTTTTGCCTTCGGCGGTACTTTCAACTCCGCAAAACTCTCCGGCAGGTGCCGCGGCTGTTTGCTGACTGCGGGCTATATGAGATTTCCTCCATGATGATGCTGCTGGCCACGGCGATGCTGATGACGGGATGTTCCGTACGGAAATTCGCGATCAACAAACTGGGAGACTCACTGGCAAATAGCGGAACCACCTTCGCCTCTGATAATGACCCTGAGTTTGTAGGCCAAGCCATACCCTTCAGCCTCAAACTCATTGAAGGCCTGCTTGCGGAGAGTCCCAGGCATCGGGGGTTGCTCTTTGCAGCTGCGAGTGGATTCACGCAGTACTCCTATGCGTACGTTCAGCAAAGCTCTGAGCAGGTTGAGATCGAGGACCTAACAAAATCCACAGCTTTGGCAGAGCGCGCGCGAAATCTTTATCTTCGCGCGCGCGATTACGGTCTGCGCGGCCTAGAAACCAAGCATCGCGGGTTTACCGGTTCGCTGCGTGAGAATCCCAGAGCCGCAGTTCTGGTGGCCAAGGCAGGAGATGTGCCGCTCTTGTATTGGACAGCGGTCGCGTGGGGAGCAGCCATTTCGCTTTCCAAAGATCGTCCGGAGTTGGTAGCCGAACAGCCGCAAGTCGAGGCCATGATCGACCGCGCATACGAACTCAACCCGGATTACGAATACGGGGCTATCGACCAGTTTCTGATCAGCTACGAGTCCGCCAGGCAGGGAGCGAAAGGAGACTTCGCAGCCAGGTGCAAAGCGCACTTCGATCGCGCGGTTTCCTTATCCAACGCACAACTTGCTTCACCCTATGTCGCTTATGCGGAAACCGTCTCGCTGCAGAAACAGAATCGCGAAGAATTCGAGACGCTGCTGAAACAGGCTCTTGCTGTAGTTCCGGACAAACGGCCGGAGTGGCGCTTGAGCAACATTATGATGCAGCGCCGCGCGCGCTGGCTGCTGTCTCGGGAAGACGAATTGTTTCTAGACGCCGGCACCACAGGGGCTTCGAAATGAGACTTGAGGGAAAACAATGGATTCTATCTGTAGCGCTGTTGCTCTTTCCTTTGTTGTTCCCTCCAAGCGGCGAGGCACAGGTCCGCATTCGTCTGGCCACTTTGCTTCCGCAAGGTTCTTCTCAATATCACGCCCTGGAAGAGATGGGACAGCAGTGGAAAGCAAGCACGGGCGGAGCCGTCACTCTTACTATCTATCCAGGCGGAACCATGGGTGGCGAAGAAGAAACCATTCGTCGCCTTCGCCTGGGACAACTGCAAGCCGCCACACTCTCCGCCGCGGGCCTCTCCAGCATTGATTCCGCGGTTGGCGCAATCGAAAAGATACCGCTGCTTTATCACTCCCTGGACGAGATGGAATATGTCTGCTCGAAAATGCAGCCGGATCTGGAGCAACGCCTAGAGCAGAAAGGCTTCGTGGCCCTGGCTTGGACCGACGCGGGTTGGATTCACATCATTTCCCGGCAGCCCTACACGACGCCCGAAGAATTCAAAGCGAAGAAGAGCAAGATTTTTGTCACTGCCAGCGACATCGATGAAGCCGGGCTGATGAACAGCCTGGGATTCCAAGCGGTGCCGCTGGAATGGTCCGATGTGCTTATCGGCCTGCAAACGGGCCTTGTGGATACCGTCCCGGTGACGCCTTTCTACGCTCTAGCCAGCCAGTTCGACCTGGCAGCGAAGAATCTCCTGGAAGTGAAATACGTTCCCCTGGTTGGAGCGACGGTCATGACCAAGCGGGCCTGGGACGCGCTCACTCCGGAACAGCGCGAAAAGGTGCTGAAAGCTGCAACCGAAGCAGGGAAGAAAATCCGGGCGCAGAGCCGCGCGGAAAGCCAGGAAGCGGTGGAGGCAATGAAGAAGCGCGGTTTGCAAGTGCGTCCGGTTCCGCAGGACCTGGAAGACGATTGGCGCCGCTTTGCGGAAAGTGTCTATCCAAAAATGCGCGGCAAGATGATTCCCGCGGACGCTTTCGACAAAACCCTAAGCTTCGTCGCGGAATATCGCGAGTCGCAGAGGGCAGGTCGGCCATGAGTAGCGAAGCCGTGCCGATTCGATGCTTCCCGGCCGCCTTTGTGCAGCAATCGAAGAAGTGGGCTCCGAGAGTGGCGCTTGGCGAAAACTTGCTCGTTTCGGTTGCCCTCGCAGTGATGGTGATTTTGCCGCTGGCGGAGGCTCTGATGCGCCGCACGCTGCATGTTTCGATTCCAGCCTCCATTGCCATTGTCCAGCACATGGTTCTGATCGTCGGAATGCTCGGTGGGGCCATTGCCGCCCGGGAACAGCGCCTGCTTTCTCTGGCCAACGTTGGAGAAACGCGGCTGCGCGGGTGGACAAAGGATGCTGCGCGGGTATTCACGCACGGAATTGCCGTCGTCGTTTGCGGCTTCCTCTGCCTGGCCGCCGCGCAATTTGTGCAGAGCGAACGTGAATCGGCCCGGATTCTCGCAGTTGGAGTCCCTATCTGGATCGTGGAGTGTGTACTTCCGTTGGGTTTTGCCGCGATTGCTTTGCGCATTCTGTGGCACACTTCCGAAAAGTGGGGACTGCGTTTGGGAGCTGGCGTGCTCGCGTTGGCATTGGCAGCGGTCGTGTCGCAATGGCCCGCGAACGGCAACCACATGGTTGTTGTAGCTTTGAGTGCCATGTTTGTGGCCACGGTTCTCGGCGTCCCCGCCTTTGTCACCCTTGGCGGCACCGCGGCAGTCCTTTTCTGGGGCGTCGGTCAGCCCATTGCATCGATTCCTATCGCGCACTACGCGCTGGTTACGAATCCAACTCTCCCGACGCTCCCTCTCTTCACTCTAGCGGGCTACTTTCTTACGGAGGGCGGCGCGCCAAAGAGGCTCGTCCGCGTCTTTTACGCCCTGTTCGGACAATTCCGCGGCGGCCCCGCCATTGTTACCGTTCTCGTATGCGCTTTCTTCACCTCTTTCACCGGGGCATCCGGCGTGACGATTCTCGCCTTGGGCGGTTTGTTGCTGCCGGTCCTCACCGACGCGCGCTACTCCGCCAAGGATGCGCTCGGTTTGCTCACGGGCGCCGGGTCGCTCGGGTTGTTGTTGCCGCCCTGTCTGCCCCTGATCGTCTACGCTATCGTCGCGAGAGTGCCCATCGACAAAATGTTTCTCGGAGGAATTATTCCTGCGCTCGTGATGATGACGGCAACAGCGCTCTGGGGCATGCGCCGCGGGCAGCAAGACGCGGACTCTCTCCATCCGTTTGACTTGAAAGAAGCACGTGTAGCGTTGTGGGACGCAAAGTGGGAGCTTCTGATGCCCGTGGTGGCTTCCGTGGCACTGTTCAGCGGTATCGCAACACCCGTCGAGGCCGCTGCCGTGACCGCGCTCTATGCTTTTTTGGTCGCCACGGTTTTTCACCGCGAGATGAATCTGTTCCGGGACGTGCCTCGCGTCATGTCCGAATGCGGCCTGGTGATCGGCGGTGTGCTCCTTATTCTCGGAGTCTCCCTGGGATTCACGAACTATCTCGTCGATGCCGAAATACCTGCGCGCGCGGTCGAGTGGACCACCAGCACGATCCACTCGCAATTCCTTTTTCTGCTCCTTCTGAACCTCTTTCTGCTTGTAGTGGGCTGCCTGATGGAGATCTATCCTGCCATCGTGGTCGAGGTTCCCTTGCTGGTGCCTCTCGGTGCGGCCTATGGAATCGATCCGGTGCGTCTGGGAATCATCTTCCTTGCGAATATGGAGTTGGGCTATCTGACACCACCAGTTGGATTGAACCTACTCATGTCTTCCTATCGCTTCCGCAAGCCCCTGCCGGAGGTGCTTCGCGCTGTTTTGCCTGTGATTGTGGTGCTCTCCATCGGGGTCTTGCTGATTACCTACATCCCTGCACTCATAACTGCTCTCCCGCAGTGGTTAGGGCGGTAAAGGAGGAAGGTGCAAATGAGATTCGCGCGATTCTGTGTTCTAGCAGGGTTCCTGACTTCACCTGCGGCCAGGCCTGCGGCGGCCTACTCCTTCCCGGCTGTGTCTGTCCAGCATCTGCTCACGGACAAGGATTGCGAAACCGTGCCTGACCTCCTGGGACTGGGAGGCGCACGGAGACCTCAGTGGTACTTGGGCAATGCAGAAACTCGGAGACCGAAAATACCGCTTGATTGAAAAGGATGGAGAATCGAGCAACGCCGATAAAACAGCCTTTTACATCTGTGTAGCGCATCTTGGCGGTTACCTGTTCTTCGACGCCACCTCTCAGAAGGTGCGACCCGATGACACCACGACCGTATTTACCGAAGAAGAGAATTTTTGGATTCCTTTGCATGTGTTCGGCAGGCTCGAAGTGAAAAATGACAGTCTCGATTTTTTGCTGCTGGACGATAGCTGGCTACAAGATGAGTTGAAGTTGGGTCACCTCCGCCTAACATGCACTCAGGATGACGAAGGCTATTACCTACTGACTGCACCCAGCAAAGAATTGAAAGAATTTGCGTCGCGTTTCGCAACAAATCCCAAAGCTTTCTCAGACAAGGAACCCTTCGAGCGCATTCCATCTGAGGCAGCAAAACGTCGGTCGTCGCGCTCAATGCCGTTGACTCATTCTAAGAGAAGCATCGACGTAGGCAACCGCAGCTTGCGGCATCCTTCGAGGAGAGGCGATGAAACCCAGACGATTCTTCTTTCTTGCGAGTTTGCTGGTGGCCGGAATCACGATAGTCGCTGCGACTGGATTGCGCTATGCGTACGCGGAACAGCAGATGCAGAAAACATCCGAGGGAACCGCGAGGTGCTGCTCCGAAGCGTTGTCGATCGCGAATTCCAGAAATTTGCCGAACAGATCGCCACCTTGCTCGCTACAGGTTAACGCTAGCCGGAAACTGAGCGACTCGCCTTCCGCCCTTCTCCCTTTCCCCTGCTCCCTTGACAACTTCCCCCTTGGCGAGGAGAATTTTGGCATTGGCGAAGAAAAGGCGAATACTGAAATGATTGCCCCCGCTCAGAAGCGAGGAAGATTTGAAGCCTTCATTGGACGCGGCCTCGAAGGATTGCAGAGACGTTCCGCCGTCGAACTCCAGCCGAGCGGAGTTAGGGAGCTCGATGCCGTGCTGGGTGGTGGCTTTCCGCGCGGGTCTTTGGTGGAATTGTGCGGACCTGCTTCCTCAGGTCGGACGAGCCTTGCGTTCTCGTTGCTCGCCCAGGCAACAGAACGCCAGAAGGCATGTGCGTTCGTTGATGTTTCCGATTCTCTGGACCCATTGTCGCTCGCCGCGGCGGGAGTGGAACTTCCGCGCTTGCTCTGGATTCGCTGCGGAGAATCGGGGGATGGGGAACCGGGTCTGAAGGCATCCGCTTACTTTGCTCCGGCAGAGAAGGAAGGAACAAAAACTCGGAGTCTCGCTTCTGCCAGCAAGAAGCCCGCGCAAATACATGGCTGGCGGCATCCGCGTGAGTTGATGCGCGGCGTGGAGAAAGCCATTCCCTCTGTAGTCGGTAAACAAAAAGTGCCTACAGAGTCTGCACAAATCCACGTGGTCGCTCGCTGTGCGGGAGAACAGGTAGAGAGAGACAGAGAACCTCCCCGGAGAGGCATTCGGCCCTCGCGTTCTTTGCCAATAAAGATGGACGCGTATCCAGCACCTGAAGTGCGATACGAACGCAGGGGCACAAAGCCCTGGAAGCGGCTCGAACAAGCGCTAAAGTCAACGGACCTGTTGTTGCACGGCGGGGGATGGGGCGTCGTCGTGGTCGACCTGGGGGGGATTTCCTGGATGGACGCGCGCCGCATCGATTTGAGCACGTGGTTTCGTTTTCGCCGTGCGGTGGAAAACACGCCGACGATCCTCGTTTTGCTCGGAGAAGAGTCGTGTGCAAAAAGCTGTGCCTCGCTGGTTCTCCGGTGCCAACGACGCTCGAACCACTGGAGCCGTGCTGCTGCCAATGTGGAAGCCGGAATTTCGACCTTCGAGGGATTTGAAGTCTTGGGAGAAGTGACCCGTTCGCGAGTGCTGTCGCAACCCGCCGATCTCGCTCGCTGGCAGACGCAAACTCCATAAGAAGCAAAGACACCCGATTTTCTTTCCCTTTCCTCCACCACGTTCAGGGGAAGCACGTTGGCTTTCGCATCTCTATTCGTTCGCGATTTTCCCGTTCAGGCGCTCGTTCGTCTTGAGCCGGAATTTCAGGGCAAACCAGTTGCGATTCTCGCGGGCGCTGCTCCGCTGACGAAAGTGTTTGCCGTGAATCAAGAGGCGAGAAACGTGGGCGTGGAAACCGGAATGACGAAGGTGCAGGCGGAAGCGTTCCAGGGCATCGCTTGGCGCTGGCGTTCGGCTTCGCAGGAAGCCACGGCGTATGCCGCTCTTCTGGATTGCGCATTGGCGATTTCGCCGCGGGTCGAGGAAGGACCAAAACGCGAACAGCAGGATTTTTCCGATACCGTGGTACTCGATCTTGCCGGTTGCGAAAAACTGTTCGGTTCTCCCGAGAAAATAGCGCACGACCTGAGACGGGTTTCCTTTGCGGTCGGACTTACCGCGAACGTTGCTATCGCCGGGAATTCGTCCGCGGCGATTACCGCTGCACAGGGGTTCGCAGGCGTCACGGTGATTCCGGACGGAGAGGAAGCACTTCGGGTCGGAAGCCTTTCGGTCGAAGCTCTCCGTATCCCCTTCGAATTTGTTGAGACGTTGCACCGTTGGGGCATCCACACGTGCGCGGAATTTGCGGGGCTTCCCGAAATTGCGATTGTCGAGCGGCTCGGGCAGGAAGGACTCCGTTGGTGGCGGCTGGCCCAGGGGACGGATGCGCATCCCCTGATCGCCAAAGATTTTCCGGTGAATTTTGAAGAGCACATGGACCTGGAATCTCACGTGGTTTTGCTCGAGCCGCTGCTCTTCGTTCTGAACCGGCTTCTTGAACAATTGTGCGCGCGCCTGAGAATGCACATTCTTGCTATCGGGGAAATCAAGGTCACTCTCACGCTTGAACGGAACAACTCCCCGCGCAAGGAGCCGCTCTTGCACGTTCGCACGATTCGGCTTCCCGTGCCTGTGCGGGACAGCAAGCTGCTCCTGAAACTTTTGCAACTCGATCTTGAGGCGCACCCTCCGGGTTCGGCTGT
>DATEGO010000142.1:0-3939 GCA_035280065.1 Candidatus Acidiferrum sp. | reverse complement strand
CTTGGGACTGGTGCACTTGGCTATGTCTGGAAGCCGCGCATGGGTACCGACTTGATACCCGCCCTCAGGCAAGCACTGTTGAGCCGTCGGTTTATTTCCCATGACTGCAAGTGACCCTACTTCTGCTAATCGACCTTCGAGAAACCTGCCTACGTACACTCCCCTCCTCAGGTAGAGACACACCACATAAATGGTCCATGCCTCTGCGCGCATTGCGGATAATCGCCATCAAGTTTCTAGAGTCGCGGCGCTAGAACTGCACGCTTTTCAGCATCGCCTCGAACGTTGGCTGGAAACGGGCGAAATCTGATTGCGGCGCGACAAACACCATAAAGATGACGGAGCCGTCAGGCTGTGGGACTGTCACTAGCCAGTCTTGTTCCTTTTGTGACTGGCCGCTGGCTCCTGGAAAGGGTGAAATGGAATGCAAGGTGACGGAGCGCCCCTGAATACCAGCCACGGTAAGCGGCTCTACGTTGCCCATCGGTTTCATGCCGTCGTTCTGCTCCATCTCCTGGACGATCTGACGGGTGACCTCGTCGATACTCATGCGCTCACCTTTGGGTGACGCAACGCCATTAAGAACTACACCGTAACCCATTCCATCGGCTGTAATACCCGCTTGGGGAGCAATGGTGACGAATTGTCCCCGCTGTTTGGGCATCATGACTTGCCAGTCTTCCGGATACTCAATTTTCAGGGAACCAAGGTCGGCTTTGCGCATGTGCTGGCCGGGGAGAACACTCTGCAGAGAGACCGGGGCCGTATTGTGTGAAGAACTGGGAGCAGCGGTCGATGTGCTGGCGATGGCCGCCCCCGAGCCGCTCGAATTAAAAGTAGCCCCAATCTTCTTGTTCAACGCAGCCCACTGGCCCGACTTTGCCCCTTGCGCGATCTCTTCACCCGTATAGGCCTTTACTCCCATGGCTTGCTGGCGGACTCTCTGGAATGTGGAGCTGTTGCTAACATACTCCTTCCGCGGCCAGTCCTTAATTTCGTTCTCGATAGCCTGTTCGCGATTGCCGGGGTTCGGGTGATCGCTGAGCCACTGCGGTGGCGCTTTATCCCCCTGTGATTCGAGGGTGTTAAAGAACTCGGCCAGGGCCTGCGGGTTGTAGCCAGCCTTATACACGATAATGGCACCTACTGCGTCGGCCTGCGCTTCGTCGGTGCGAGAGTACTTGAGCATGAGCCCTTGGGCTCCCATTTGAATTCCCATCTGTCCAAGTTGTCCGGCGGTCCCACCCACCTTTGCGCCCAGAGCGGCTTCGGCGAGTCCGGCGAGCAATCCCGTGGTCTGCGCCTTGCTAGCTTGCTTCGCAGAGTGCTGCATGTACACGTGCGACATTTCGTGAGCCATCACGCCAGCAAGCTCCGCCTCGTTGGCGGCAGCCGTGATGGTCCCAATGTTGATGAACATGGGTCCACCAGGCAGTGCAAAGGCGTTGATCTCTTTTTGTGCGACGACGTGGAACTCAAACGGCCAGGAATATTGCGGGGGGATAGTAGCCATCAGCTTCTGGCCGAGCTGTCGAACGCATTGCGTTTCGGGGCTGCTGTCGGGCAGGACCGGCATCTGTTGATAGACTTGGGCGGCAGCCTGCAGACCGAGCTGTCGCTGGTTGTCGCGGGACATGTGCGCATTCCCGGGATTAGGAAACTCGGGGCCAGAAGATTGTGGATGGGCCTGCATCGCAGATAACGACACCATTAACCCCAACACTAATGTTGGAAGCCCACGATTTGTTGGAGATGCCCTGAACCCTAAAATGTGGTGCGTCACACTCTCCACCTTTCCGAAGCAGACGTATACCGAAAATCTCTGTCGCAGTACCCACCTTTTCAGCTTTTGTCTTTATGAGACCTCGTTTTCAGGTCGGCTAAGTGTCCTCGTTGATCTGTGGTTCGCTTGCTTACCGATTTCGGGTCATTCAGGCTTTGTGGGTTCACCTCCCGTATTTCGCGGTGCGTCCGCGGAGCTGACAGAGGAAACGCCCGTGATTGCCAGTTCCGAAGGCTTGTGCTTCGGCGCGCTGACATACCCGTGAACGACATCCTTGGTGAGCCGGTTCACTACAACCTGCACCGGATCCGATTGATTCTCCGTGTGAATCCAGATCGGTTCGTACAGATTCACTTTTTTCTTCATCAGCTGGTTGTCGTCCACGATCATGGCCATATCAAAGCTGTTGTGCTTTGTATCCGTCTTGCGCAGGGACAGTGGGAGCGGCCCGAAGCGCTGAAACTCCTTCGATTTTGCCAAGTCGAACTCGAAATAGCTGCGTTCTCCGCGCTTGGCGAGGGCCACGAGTTCTTCGTGTGTCTTAGCGATCGAACCATTCAGTTCGTCGCGCGTTGAATTGAGACTCGATTCAAACTCTCTATGGTTCTTGGCTACCAGATTCTGTGCTTCCTTCAATTGTCTTTGCTGTTCTGTCAGTTGCGTCTGCAGGTGTACGTAGCGCTTGTCGACGGCTGCCCTCTTTTCTGTTTGCTTCGTTGTGCGTTGCTCCTCGGCATTTGCCGCTGCTGGCTGCGCCGCAGCCACACTGTTCAATTCACTCGTCAAATCTTTCAGTTGTCGGTGCAGGTCGTTGATGGTTGCGTTGGCCAATAATTCTTGATCCGCCAAATAGCGGACCTTGAGTTGCTGCCGGTAACCATAACCGAACGCCACCACAGCAATAGCCAGCACCATGATGAAAGCTATCTGCGAGCGCTTTCGTTCAATCGAGGCAAGTACCGCGCTACGCGTGTTTTCGCTCATTTCCGGGTATTCTTCCATCGCCAAACTCCTCAGGGCTCTCATTTTCCTGGGGACTGATCTTGGTACTTTCTACGGACACTGCTCTTATTCGAATCTTCCAGATAGCTAGTAGAAGCAGCAATATTGGCGACGGTCACTGTCAGAACTTACAGGTAAGTGCGTCCAGTATCCCGTGCAAAGCCGGGCTTGATCGCGCGTTGTTGCAGCACCGGTCTTCGCGGATCTACTTGCCGCCCCCGGTAGGTCGGAAGCCTTCCTTGATTCCTTCTGCAAAGAAACAGGCATCTCGGTGGACTGGAATCTCAATGAAGCCACTTGGCGCGCTGCGGGCCGTGCCTTCCAACACTACGTTGCTCGCCGAAGAAAGCAACGGGACTCCGGCCCGCCCCGAATTCTTGCCGACTTCCTCATCGGAGCGCACGCATTGCACCAGGGGTTCCGGCTTCTGACCCTGGAAGCTCGTTTGTACCGAGCCGCTTTTCCTCGTCTTGCGATTCTGAGCGTGTAGTCCAAACACTTCCCACTGCTGAGTTCTAATCAATCTGCGTTCTGCTATCGTCCAAATAAGCTCGAATCGTTATTTGCCAAGCTCGAGATAAGTGGTTTGTTTGCTTTAGTTATGGAGCGGGCGATGGGAATCGAATTACATCCCAAATCTCTAAGCCTCACCGGAACAAAGTGTTACCCGCCGCTCTGTGAGTCAATTGTTGCCAAATGTTGCCAAAAGCGCTAACGTCGGCTGATCGCTCGCCTGCAGTCTGTGGTCAGAATTCATGCACCGCTAGCGCACCACCGGGATGAATTATCGCCCCGACACCACTTCCAACGGTTGCACGTCACGCTCAACCTTGTCCGCGAGCTCGTCCTCTGCCACTTCCAAATCGTAGCGGGTTTGGAGATTCATCCAGAATGCCGGCGTGTTCTTGAAGTAGCGGGCGAAGCGCAGTGCGGTGTCCGCGGTAATCCCACGCCTCTCGTTGACGATATCGGCGATCCGAGTCACCGGGACGCGCAGGGCCATCGCCATTTTGTTCATGCTAAGGCCGAGAGGGGCCATAAATTCCTCTTTCAGAATTTCTCCGGGATGCACCGGCTTCAGCTTCTTAGCCATCTCACCCTCCTAGTGGTAGTCCACAATTTCGACCTGGTAGATATGCCCTTCGCGCCACACG
>DATEGO010000141.1:0-8220 GCA_035280065.1 Candidatus Acidiferrum sp. | reverse complement strand
GGCACTTCAAGCTTCACCATTCAAGTGGCTGACAGTGCAGGGAACAAGGGCTCCGCAGGTTTCTCCATCACCATTAGCTTGGCAGCCGGAGGCGGAAACGCGCCGTTTGGCCACATCGTGATTGTGCTCGAGGAGAATACCAACTATGCCAGCGTCGTAGGCACGACCGCCATGCCTTACCTCAACACCCTCATCAGTCGATATGGGCTGGCGACACAGTATTACGCGACGACGCACCCCTCGATTGGCAACTACATGGATCTTACGACTGGCCAAATCCTGACCAATGATGACAGCCAGACGCCGACGACGTTCCCTGTCTCGCAAGACAACGTGGTGAGAGAGCTTGTAGCTGCCGGCAAGACGTGGAAGGCCTACGGGGAGGACCTGCCTTCGGTGGGTTACACGGGCGGAGACAACGGCAACTTTGCCATACGACATTATCCCTTGGCCTATTATGGCCGACGTGCAGAACAGCGCCACGCAAAAACAAAACCTCGTGCCCTTCACGCAATTCGCGACAGATTTGTCCGCGGGCAATTTGCCCAACTATTCTTGGATCACCCCCAACTTGTGCAATGACGCGCACGATTGCCCGGTCAGCACGGCCGACGCATGGTTGCAGACCAACATCGATCCGCTGATTAAGAACTCGATATTCCAGAAGGACGGGCTGCTCATTATTACTTTTGATGAATCGGGAAGTGATAACGCCCATGGAAGCGGGCGCGTCGCGTGCGTGTTGATTTCTCCCGCCTCGTCCAAGAAAGGGTTTCAATCCACGACGCTGTACCAGCATCCAAGCGTGCTTCGCCTGACGTTGGAAGGTCTCGGCGTCAAGAATCTGCCCGGAGCCGCCGCCTCCGCGCCTGCCATGTGGGAGTTTTTTACCTTTCCTCCTCCGCAGCAAAGGAAGCGCATGTTTCTCCGCCAGGAGGAGATGATTACGGCAGCACATAGAAATAGGTCCCTGCCTGTGGAGACTCCCGTGGAGCTATGGACGTTTTCTCGAGGTGCCGTGAGTTGCGGTAGGTCGAGTTTTTTGTTACCCAGCCTTGCCAGCGGGGGTTGCTTTCGCGCGCTCGATGGTGCGCAGCCTTTTTCCCACAGGCGAGTTCCGCGCGATGAAGCGCATACACTCACAAAACCCTTTGCGTTCCCCTGGCGCCTGGCAGGCGTACCGATAAGCGGCGTGGACGGTGGCGCGGTGACCGCACAAACACACTTCTCGGGAAGGCTCAGGCATGTGCCGCCGGCCCTCAGGATTTCCAGGAGCTCTCTTTTTCATCTCTGGCTTGGTCTCGTTCACGGACTCCCTCCAGTGACAGGGTTTCGGAGAAACCCCAATTTGTAACGAAAGTTCTTGTGTAATTGCCCCTGCGTACCTTGCGAGGGATTATCTCTTTTAGTGCGTTGCGTTTCAATAGCCGCAGGTTCAGCGAAGACAGCCGGCTAGACTTCGAGAATGACAGGAAGGATGAGAGGCCTTTTGGAAGTCTGTTTGTTGATGTAGCGCTTCAGGTCCACGCGGATTTTTTCTTTGATGACGCCCCAGTCGGAATTCTCTTCAGCGTTTGATTCCGCAACGGTTTTCATCAGCACTTCGCGCGCCCCGACCAGGAGTTCCTGCCCGTTTTCGCTCATCACACCGCGGGTCACGATTTCCGGCTGCGACTCGAGCTTTCCCGTGTGTTTATCAATGGCGATGATAGGCACGACTACGCCGTCTTCCGAGAGGTGCTTTCGGTCGCGAATCACCACTTCTTCGATTTCTTCCAGCGAGCCGGAATCGACGAGAACGCGGCCAGCTGTTACGGGATCGCGCCGCTTCGCTCCGCCCTCGGTAAATTCGATGGCTTGTCCATCCTCCAGCAAGAGGATTTCTTCGGAGACAGCCCCAAGTTGATGCGCCAGCGCCGCGTGCCGAAAAAGGTGCCGATACTCCCCATGGACTGGAACGAAATATCGCGGCTTCACGAGTTGCAGAATCAGCTTCTGTTCTTCCTGGCTGGCGTGACCGGAAACGTGAATAACGCCTCCGGAATTGTCGTAATACACCAAGGCGCGGCGGCGGAACATGTGATCGAGCATTCGAAAGATAGGCCGCTCGTTGCCCGGAATGATGCGCGCAGAAAGAATCACCGTGTCATTTTCGTCCACTGAAACGTGGCGGTGATTGTCCACAGCGATGCGCGAGAGCGAAGACATCGGCTCGGCCTGGCTGCCGCTGGCCAGAATCACGAGCCGCTTCGGGTCGAAGCCGCGAATGTCCTGCGGCCGTACGACCATTCCGTCGGGGATGTGCAAAAGACCCAGCGAGTGCGCAATCTCAACGTTGTCAATCATACTGCGCCCGACAAAGGCCACCTTGCGGTTGACGCGCACCGCGATGTCAATCACCTGCTGAATGCGGTGAATCGAGGACGCGAAACACGACAAGATCACGCGACGCGGCGCCGATCGGCATAATTCTTCGATGCGCGGCACAACGGCGCGCTCCGAAGGCGTGAACCCGGGCCGCTCGACGTTGGTCGAGTCACTGAAAAGAGCGAGCACGCCTTCGCGCCCATATTTGGCAAGTGCGTGCAAATCAAAAGCAGCGCCATCGACGGGCGTCTGATCGATCTTGAAATCTCCGGTGTGGATAATCACGCCAACCGGCGTTCGAATCGCAAGCGCAACGCAATCCAAAGTGCTGTGCGTTACGGAAATGAATTCAATTTCGTAAGGCCCAATTTCAACTAAACGGCCGGGAATAACTTCGCGCAGCGTCGTCGAGTCCAGCAGCCCTGCTTCCTCCAGGCGTTTTTTCACGAGCGCCAGCGTGAAGCGCGTCCCATAAACCGGAACATTCAAATCGCGAAGAATGTACGGCAGTGCGCCGATATGGTCTTCATGCCCGTGGGTCAGCACGATGGCGTGAACCTTTGCGCGGTTCTGCTTGAGATAGGAAATGTCCGGAATGACCAGGTCGACGCCTAAAAGTTCGGATTCGGGGAACATCATACCGGCATCAATAACGATGATGTCGTCGCCGAGCCGCAGCACCATCATGTTCATGCCAAATTCGCCGAGCCCGCCGAGCGGAATAGCGGTGAGCGCGTGAGATGCTTTACTTGGGGTCTTGCTCAAGGAGACATTGACTCCACAACGTAAACGAGAATCGTATCACACGGAGGAGATTCGCGAATGGCGGCGCGGCCGGGAACGGGGCACAAAAAAGATTCATCAGCCCTAATGATGAGAATCACCGGCGAAGAGATGGGCGATGGAGACGAGGATGACAGCGCCGAGCGTTGCGGCGGCGAGCGAGTACCAGAAACCGCCGCCAAAAATGCCAACCTTCACAAAAACCCAGCCGCCAATGAAGGATCCGACCAGGCCAAGAACGATGTCCGCGATGCATCCGAAGCCGCGGCCGCGAGCGATTTTTCCTGCGAGCCATCCTGCGACGAGGCCGATCAAGAGCCAGCCGATAAGGCCGTGTTGATATTCGATGACGAAGACTTGAGGGCCCATCAAGGAAGAAAAGAAGAGAAAATGCATTTTGCCTCCGGACGTGAAGACGTTCAAGAATACGCTTATTTGCTCTTACGAAAGAGTGCTTTTCTTTGTTTCGCTGGTCGGCGCTTTCAGCCGTGCGCCCAAGGAGAGACCCAACGACATCACATACTCGCTCTTTGCTGGAAGTCCGGACAAGCAGGACTCGCGTCCTTATCGCGCGCTCGGTTGCTGCTGCGTCATGCAGTGTATCGTTCCGAGGCCGAGGACCAAATCGCGGCAGGGAATTCCAACGACGTTGCGGTCTGGAAAGAGGCGTGCCAGGGTGTTCAGCGCCACGCGGTCGTTCGAATCGTTGAAAGTTGGCGCCAGCACGATCTTGTTGGCGATATAGAAGTTTGCATAGCTCGCAGGAAGGCGGAGATCATTGAAATAGACCGGCGTGGGCATGGGCAAGGTCTCCACTCGGAGAGGAGCGCCACCCTGATCCTTCATGGTTTTTAGCAGTGCAAGATTTTCCTGCAGTGGCGCAAAGTTCGCGTCGCGCGAGTCCTCTTCCACGATGGTTACAACGGTTGTGGGATTCACGAAGCGACTGAGATCGTCCACATGGCCGTGCGTGTCGTCGCCGGCGATGCCGTTCCTGAGCCAGAGGACGTTTGTAACGCCGAGATATTCGCGAAATACTTCCGCGTAGTCTTTCTTCGTGAGACCCGGGTTTCTTTCTTGAACTTTGCTGAGCAGGCATTCTTCAGTGGTAAGCAATGTGCCGCGGCCGTTGACGTCTATGCTGCCGCCTTCGAGAATCACGCGGCGGCCTTTGTGGTGCGGCTGCCAGAGGCGGCTTTTCAGCTTTCTATTTGCCTTCGCAACGACGGCAGCGTCTTTTTTGTAATTTGGATACTTCGCCCAGCCGTTGAACTGGAAATTGTTGAAGACGACTTCGCCGGATTCGTTGCGAACGCAGATGGGGCCTGAATCTCGCATCCAGCCTCGATCGGTAGGCGCGATGAAAAAATCCACGGCGTCGAGATTCGCGCTGGACTTTTTCAGGATCGAGCGCACGCGTGATTGCGCTTCGCGATTCTCAACCAACAAGAAAACGCGCTCAACACGGCACAAATGACGAACGATTTCCGCGAAGGCCCACGGAATGGTGGCAAATTTGCCCGGCCAGTCGGTCACTTCATGCGGCCAGCCGAGCCACGTGGCTTCGTGGGGTTCCCACTCGGCTGGCATGCGAAAGCCGAGCGAGAATGGCGTCGTAGATTGCGAGAGCTGCTTCATTGGGTGAAAGAATTTAACACAGAGGTTCCAAAGGGCACATAAGACTTAGAGAAGAGGATGGGTTATTCTTCGCCAAGCCAGCGGTTTAGGATAGGTTGGTAAGCATCAATGCGGCGGTCTCGAAGGAAAGGCCAATTCCGGCGAGTGTCTTCGCTCTTGGCGGGATCGCATTCGACGACGAGGATTTCCTCTTTGTAATTCGAGGCTTCGGAAACGACTTGGCCGAACGGATCCGCGACGAAGGAGTTCCCCCAGAACTCCAGCCCCGAGTCGCCGTTTTCCGGATGACCTTCAAAACCAACTCGATTCACTACAGCCACGTACACACCGTTCGCAATCGCGTGGCCGCGCTGAATCGTTTTCCAGGCTTCAAGCTGCGCCGCGCCAAACTGCGCTTTCTCGTGCGGATGCCAGCCGATGCTCGTAGGATAAAAAATGACTTGAGCGCCGCCGAGCGCAGTGAGCCTTGAGCCTTCGGGATACCACTGGTCCCAGCAGATTTGCACGCCGATGCGTGCGTATTCCGTGTCGAAATTCGGAAACCCCAGATCGCCCGGCGTGAAATAGAACTTTTCGTAATAGAGCGGATCATCGGGGATGTGCATTTTGCGGTATTTCCCAAGAAAACGTCCGTCGGCGTCCAGCACGGCGCAACTGTTGTGATAAACGCCCGGAGCGCGGCGCTCGAAAATCGAGACGACCAGAGCGACTTTGTTTTCTTTGGCGACGCAAGCCAGTCTTTCCGTCGTAGGTCCGGGTACTGGCTCGGCAAGGTTGAAAAGGTCCGCGTCTTCCTTGCGGCAAAAGTATTCGCCGCGAAACAGCTCGTGCATACAGATGATTTGCGCGTCGCGCTTTGCCGCTTCCTGAATTTTCCCGATGGCGCGCTCGAGGTTTTCCTCTGCATTTGTCGTGCACTTCATCTGCACGAGTCCAATAGTGAATTTGTCGGCCATGAATTTTAGTTTAGCATGAGCAGGAAGCCGCTTTTGGCGCGCGATTTTGCTTTCCTTTGTGCCGCGTTTGTACTAAAAATCTTGCGAACGTTCAAGTATCATCACTACCACTGGCAAGATTGAAGTTCATTCGCTCCAGGAAATTAACCTTTTAAGTCTGAGGAGATGCGATGGGGAGGCAGCAAAAAAAGACTGTGACCGGGCGGGTGTTGCACGACCCGGTGAAGGATAAGCTCCGGCCAATTTTTCCGCTGGACTTATCGCGCTGCCGAAACATCGATGACCTTGTGCGCGCCATGGGCAACACGGCGTTCACCGGGAGGCAGATAGGCGACGCTGCGGACGTTCTCGAAGCCATGGCGCGCGACAAAGATTGCTTCGTGGTGATGACGCTTTCGGGAGCGTTGACGGTTGGGAAGATGGGGCTGGTTTTTTGTGACCTCATCGAATCCGGTGTGGTGAACGCCATCGTCTCGACCGGCGCTCTGATGGCGCATGGCCTCGTGGAAGCGACCGGGCTTTCGCATTTCCGCTATGACCCGAGGATGGACGACAAAACGCTGTTCGAGGCGGGCTACAACCGCGTGTACGATTCGCTCGAACCGGAAGTGAATCTCGATCACGTTGAAGAAGTGATGCAGCGGCTGCTCAGCGCATGGGAAGCGGAAGACGTGGTTTGCAGTTGGAAGATTCACCGGCGCATCGGGGAGCTTCTGCACAAAAACGCCGCGAACCGGCGCGGCATTCTCAAATCCGCTTACGAGCATGACGTTCCTGTATTCGTGCCGGCCTTCAGCGATTCTGAGTTGGGCATCGACTTCGCGCTGCACAAAATCGCAAGGCAGAGAGAGAACCGACCGGTGTTGCGGTTCGATCCTTTTGAAGACTTCGAGAAGTTCGCAAACACGATGCTGGCCACAAAGAAAATGGGAATTTTTACGATTGGGGGCGGCGTGCCGCGCAATTGGTCGCAACAATTTGGCGTTTACGCGGAGTTGCTGGCGCGGCGGGGGTACAAGAAGCTGCCGCTCAAGCGCTACAACTACGGCGTCCGCATCTGCCCCGAGCCAGTGAGCTGGGGAGGACTCAGTGGCAGCACGTACAGCGAGGCCGTTTCCTGGGGGAAATTTGTTCCTCGCGAGGAAGGTGGCCAATTCGCGGAAGTTTTCGACGACGCCACCGTGGCGTTGCCCCTGATTGTAGGCGCTGTGCTGGAACGCCTGGGCCACTTTAAACATGACAATAAATAAGGAGCGGCGGGCGCTAGGAGTTCAAGGAGGGAGTCATGGCAAAGCGAGTGCTGATTGCAGGAATCCTCGGCGGGCTCACGATGTTCGTCTGGTTGTTCGTGGCTCATGATTTTCTGCCGCTCGGCGAATTGGGCGTTCAGGAAATTCCCAACGAAGGTCCGGTGCTGAGCGCCATGCAATCTTCGATACCGCAAGCGGGGCTGTATCTCTTCCCTGGTATGGGGCTCGGGGCAAACCCAACTATGGCGCAGCGCAACGCGGCCATGCCCGCCTACATGAAAAAGTATGAACAGTCTCCCCACGGAATATTGGTCTACCATCCGGCTTCGGGAGCTTTCAACTTTGGCGCGGCGCTAGCGAAGGAGGGCGCTATAAATCTTCTGGAAGGTTTGCTTGCGGCGTGGTTGCTTTCGCTGGCCGCTGCCGGAAAGGCATATAGTGCGCGCGCAGGGTTCGTGGTTATCCTCGGTGTGCTTGCCTCGGTGACCACCAACTTAGAGTACTGGAATTGGTACAATTTTCCCGGCAATTACGTCGCGGGCTATATGGTCACGCAAATCACCGGCTTCACTTTGGTGGGACTCGTTGTTGCGGCAATCGTGAAGCGCGAAACTGCTCCGGGGAGTTGAAATCATGGCTGCTACCAAGAAGCAAGCGCTTTACGACGTGCATCCCGGCGTTGCCATGGTGCAAAAGTGGGTGGCCGACCTGAAAGAGAAAACGGGCCGGACGCTCGAAGAATGGCTCGCCTTGGCGAAGAAAGACGGCCCCAAAGACGAAGAGTCTCGCCGCGAATGGTTGAAAACGAAACACAAACTGGGAACCAACAGCGCGTGGTGGATTGCGGAGCGCGCGGAGGGCAAGGGCCAAGACGATTCTCCGGAAGCGTATCTGAAAAGCGCCGCGAAATATGTCGAAGAGCAATACGCCGGACCCAAGGAAAAGCTGCGTCCGATTTTTGACGAGTTGCTGAAGCTGGGCAGGGCATTAGGCGACAACGTAAAGGTTTGTCCCTGCAAGACCATCGTGCCGTTGTATCGCGAGCACGTCTTTGCGCAAATCAAGCCCACAACAAATTCACGCATTGATTTTGGTTTTGCGCTTACGCACTACAAAGGAAAACTGCCAAAGCGCTTGATTGATACGGGCGGCCTTGCGAAAAAAGACCGCATCACGCACCGGGTTGAACTCGCTGCTCCCGAACAGATCGATGCAGAAGTGAAAAA
>DATEGO010000140.1:0-5448 GCA_035280065.1 Candidatus Acidiferrum sp. | reverse complement strand
TTGCGTTCGATGCGGACGTGTGAAACATAGACGACGTCGCTCATGCTGACCTCCTGTTGTTGAGGCTCGATGAGGATTGTACTTGCCGGGGTCTCGGTCGCCAGCGCCTGAGTAGCCACAGGAAAAGTCGCGCACTCAGTGCGGTCGGGCGCCGCGGTGACGAATCGAGCGGCATAGTGCTTGCATGTTTTCCGACCTTCCAGCCCGTGGCTGCCAGGTGACACTCCGCAAAGTGACGTGGCCCTGCTTCCAGCGGGGTACCGAGAGTGTCATTCCAACGATTGAGAAAACCCATTAGTGCGAGAACGGCGACCATCTCCAGTATCTGGTCGTCATCGAAGTGACGGCGCAATTCCGCAAACTCGCTAGGCCCTACAGCATTTGGCGCTTGGCCAGCGGCTTGCGCGAAGCGAAGGGCGGCGCGTTCGGCGTCACTGAACTCAGGGCTTTGCTCGAAATTTCCCAGTGCTTCAATTTTACCTACTGGGACAGTGCGAAGGGCCGCAAGATTGGCCGAATGCGCAGCACAGTATTGACACCCGGCGGAGCGGCTTACCATATGCATGATGAGTGCCTTCATGCCCGGATCCAACCGACCCGGGCGAACCACGATGATCGCGGAGAGCTCGGCGAAGGCGGCGAGGAGTTCCGGATCGCGCGCCATGAGCAACGTACTGTTTGGCACGAAGCCCATCACCGCCTCGGTGATCGCGAAGACGATATCGAATTCTTCTAAATTTTCGCGACTCGCCGGAGCAATCCCCATGTTCCCTTTCACCCGCCGCCTAGCGCTCTCCGTAACAGAAGACGCGCTCCTCGTGGCCGTTCCTCCGTCTATTCGTTTGGGCGTTATTCTCCCTGATCCGGCGGCTGGTAAAGGCCGGGATGGCGGCCACGATGGATGGGGAGAGTGGTTTCAGCTTCAGCTGTTCGGCCAGAAAAGCCAGGCGGTCGCGGCGCGCTTCGGCATTCAATGCGTGCGGCGCGTCGTAGAGCCGAAATTTCTTCGGCTCACTGACAACGTCAGCATATTCACCCGTCCGTTCCGCCGTGAGGAACGGCAGGTCCTTCGTTCCATATTGCAAAGAAACGATTGCGGGCGAAGCGTGGGACACGAACTTCCCGGGGTCTAGCCAACGGTACTTGGCCTCGAAAGCGTCGAACTTTTCCGGCCCCATCTTTTTCCGGAACTCTTGATATTCCTTTGACTTCATGTCTACTTCGTCGGACAAACCTCCGGCCATCAGAACAAAAGCTTTGAAGCGCTTGTCAATGCCGCTGAGGAACGCTCCCACAGTTGCGTTATAGCTGTGCCCGACATAAGCAAGGCGCTGGGCGTCGACATCCTTGCGTGCCAGTAGCAAGTCCACCCCACGTCGCATGTCGATGATTTGCTGAAGCAAGTCAGCGACCTGCCCTTCGCTCAATGGGTCCTTATTTTCCACATGTCCAGGCCGCGCCACTGGGCCATCAGTCAGTAGCGAAACGACCCCCGTTGAAGCTAATGCAGTTGCTTCATCCAAAAATTCGCTGCGATTGCGTTGTGGCGAGTTACCCACATACCAATGGCCCCAAATGACAGCCGCAAACGGACCTTTCCCATTCGGTACGACTGGATAGGTCGGCACCCGTCCGCCTTTGGGGCTGGCGTAGGAAATGTCCAGGACGGAGCTGTCACCATGCCTCGTCACGCCCTTCTCCTGCACATCAAGCGGTGCGTGCTGGTCGTAATCGAACGCATGCTCCGCATTCTGGGCAAGAACCGCCCACGCTGAAGCGAGTAATAGTAATCCCAGAGTCAGACTCCTGTGCATAAACCCTCTTGCCGCGGCCTCAATTTGCAGCCCTGGGCACGTCAAAGCACCGTGCTAACCAAGGTCGACGCACCATTCTCGCGCTGAGCGACCTCAAAGTGTGAACTCCTATTTGTCCCCCGTGTCCTTGTGCCGGATATTTCCGGGAGATCGATGGAGGTCGAGGGGCTGGACCTTTAACTCCCACTTTACTGGAACAGAAGTGGGCGGATAGCAAATCGTCTTGTCACAAGCCTGATACTGCAACTCTCCTGCAATCGAAATCGTCTTCCCCACCGAGAATACGGCTCGGATACTCTCTCCGGCTTTAGAGGGCGTTATCGTAACATCCTGCGTGATCCGAAAGTTGCCTTCGAATACCGGTACTTGTTCCCTGATCGCCTCCAAGTAAAGGATCATGGGACTCGGGTAAGTCACAGGCGCTGGTTCGATTCCCCCGGACGGCTTCAAGACGAGCTGAATCGGCTTGTAGCCTTTGACTCCGGGAGAGTAGACGTGAACATCGGGCGGAAGCCGAACTTCCACGATCAGGCTGACCCGGCTGCCGGGGACGAAGGTGCGGTCCGATTGTGAAAGGGTGAGTCGAAGGTGGGGCGCTTCGACGGTCTGAGTCACTTCCTGGGTTAGTTCAGGGAAAAGCTTTCCAATGACATTGTTCGCGGTGAAGCGGTTCGTGTATTTTGCTTCGAAATACTTCTCGCGAATAACGCCGCCCTCGTCGATATAGAGAAATCCGGGGTGCGCCATCCCTTTGGTCATCCCCCCTGCTTCTGCGTTAAGGACGTTAAAGCTGCGAATGACATTGGAATCTGGGTCGGCTAACAGTGGAAACTCGATATCGTGCCGTTTTGCGAAGTCCGTGAGGATAGCTGGACTATCGTAGCTAATTGCGGCCAGCTTGATCTCCTGCTTCTCGAATCTTGCTTTGGCGTTTTGCAGCTGCACGAGCTGCGCTTTACAGAAAGGTCACCAGTCGGCGGAACGAAAGAAAAGCAGAACCGTTCCTTTTGAACCTTTTAGCGTCTCGTTGGACTGTTCATGGCCGAACTGATCCACTAGGGCAAATGCTGGCGCCCGTTGGCCGATCTCCAGCCCAATTGACGGAGCAACGCCGTCACTGGTTGGGCGGTTTTCTTGCCCGCTCGCGAGAGCAAGCGGCTCATGGTTTTGTGCCAAAAGGGGACACCCAAAGGCGACGAAGCCAAGACACAGCAAAGCAGTGAACCGAAAACTCGTCTTTGGACCGAACCAAGGCTCATTCATGTCTTGGTGTCTCCTGGGAAGAAATCTCCATTCAACGTAGCCTCAACGCCCTGCCTCACCGAGCAGAACGCGGCCAACAAACCCTTCAGATTGCCTCCTGAAGCGAAAGTTACAGCTTTTCGTCAATCCGGCTTCGCCGTGACGAGTTCCCTTTCGAGCCTCTGCCGGAGGCGCGCACTGAATCCAAGAGGGAGTTCCAGGCGGCGCTCGTCAGCAATCAGCACGAGGACGTTGTGGGTGCTGTCCAGCAAAGCCGCGCAGTGCCGACATTGAGCGACATGGGCTTCGATATCCCGTCGCACATCCGGGGGAATCTCGCCATCCAAGTAGTTCGAGAGCTCACGCCAGATATGTTTACAGTCGAATTTCATGGCGTCACCTCCCTGGCCCCGCGATGCCTTGTCTTGCGATTGAGACGCTCCACAAATAAGTCCCGCAGCATGATGCGAGCGCGTAGCAGGCGAACTCTCGCATTACCCACCGTTAGACCGAGAATCTCGGCGGCTTCCGCAGTGCTAAGGCCGTTAACATCGCGGAGTGTGATGATTTCGCGGTAGTTCTCCGGCAGAGCTGCAAGGGATTCCCGTAGCAGCTGGCGTGTTTCTTCGCGGAGTAGGGCTTCCACGGGGATCTCTCGCCAATCCACCAGAAGAATAGGAACATAGTCGACTTCGTCGTGGTTCGGAAAGAGGGACTCAAGAGAAATTTCTCGCCGCTTCCGCAAGCGCATGCGCGCTTCATTCACGGCAATACGCAGGAGCCATGTCGAAAACTGGGCTTCTCGGCGAAAACTCCGCAGACTCCGAAAAGCTTTCAAAAATGCTTCCTGAGCCACTTCTTCAGCGTCGGCGTCCAGTTGAAGAATGTCAAAAGCGGTCATGAAAACGCGGCGCTCGTAAGGGGCGATCAGCTCGTAGAAGGCCTCGTGATGACCACCTAATATGCGGTCTATCAGCTCGAATTCTCTGTCCTTCTTAGCTGCGAGGAGTTCTGGCACGGTGAAACGAATTTGACCCTAGAAGGAAGGATTCAAAAGGATGCCAAAAGTTACAGAAACGCGAGAGCGGTGGAAAGCCATCCCCACCGCTCTTGAACTGATGATAATGGCTTTTATCTAGCCGCCAGGCCGTTCGACGCCGGAGGCAGTCCCGTTGTCGTTCCCACCACACGCAAGCTTCCGTCGTGTCCAACGGAAAGCGCGCTGATGGAGTGATCTCCGGAGTTCAAAACGAACAGAAACCTGTCACCGAAACTAAAACCTGCATCAATTGGCCCCTTGCCTACAACTGCCGTAATGCCATCGCTGTTCAGGAGTGTCGCGGTCCCGTCCTCAGCGATCGAGTAACCTGAGACCGAGCCACTTCCCGTATTGGTTGTATAGGCGAAGCGGCCACTTCGCGTGGCGACCGCCCAACAGGCCGCAGACTGGTTCGTCGGGACGGGTCCTGCCAATACGCTTAGCGCGCCATCGTCAAACTGATACGACGTGAGGGAACTGGCGTTTGCCGCGCCACCCGCTGCGTTCGAAACCAGAATGGCATCAGCGATCCGGCTCACAGAAAATCCAAAGGGCTCTGCACCTGTTGAGGAAAAGGTTTCAGAGGAGCGAATCGCCCCAGACTCATCCAACTGAAATGCATCGACGCGGTTGGTATTCTTTTCGGTGACGAACAGTTCATCATCATCCAAGCCGAAATGAATCTCGGCGGGACCCGTGTTCGCGGCGCTCAGTGGCGCACTGGAACCTGGGATTGGTACTAACTGACCGCGGCGGGTCAGTCGGAAACCTGCAACGCTGTCAGCACCACCCACGCCTCCTCCAGCATTCAAGACATACACCAATCCGTGCTTCGTCGCGACACTGATGGGACGCTGGCCCCCCGATCCCTTTCGATCCGCCAGTTTTAGCGAATCGCTGTCGGAATCCACAGCAAAAACCGATATGTCGTTACTTCCCGCGTTAACCACAAGGAGCCATTGACCATCGTCTGTGAGCACAACGCCGCCCTGATTCCCCAATCCCGTACCGGTTCCGAGTCCTCCGGTGTTGAAGGAACCTGCGGTCGTGAGAACACCGTGTTCGTCCCGCAGGAATTGAAGGATTCTGTTTACCGAGGCTTCGTTACTGGCGACATAGACGGCACCCTCCTGTGACTCCGCGGAGGCAGCCGGTGAAGAATGCAGTGCAATCAACAAAGATAAGGCAGCAATAACTAGCCGAAAGCGCATCTATTCACCTCGAATTGGCAAGAATTCACGAACTTGTGTTCGCGATGAGCCACTGATGAGGAATGCCGCGAAAAGTTACGCTGGCCGTCGGGAACTCAACCAATTCTTGACATATTTTCGAAAAACTCCGACCAATTCGGAT
>DATEGO010000139.1:0-28338 GCA_035280065.1 Candidatus Acidiferrum sp. | reverse complement strand
GCGGATATCGGATGACGTTCTCCAAGTCGAAGAAGGCTCGTTGTACCCCGCGTTGCAGCGGATGCTCATCAAGGGATGGGTGACCGCGAAGTGGGGCACGACAACTGGCAACCGTCGCGCTCGTTACTACCAGCTGACGGCGGCAGGCCGCAAACAATTGGCCGTCGAGATGTCGCAGTTCGAGCGCGTCATCGGCGCGATCACGCGTGTGATTGAAGCGGCGTGAAAGGAGCTCTGGCACGAACTGGCTGCGCGAACTCGCAAGGCGGCTTTGGATGCTGATACATCGGCGCCAATTCGATGCGGACCTCAAAGAAGAGATGCAGCTGCATTTGGAGTTGCGACAGCAGGAACATCTCGAGTCGGGCATGACCGCAGACTCTGCTCGGGCCGCCGCCCGGCGTCGGTTTGGCAACCTAACTGCGCTCAGCGAGAAGAGTCACATGGCGTGGGGCTGGGAATGGTTCGAGAACCTCCTGCAGGACGTGCGCTACGGCCTGCGCATGCTGCGCAAGTCTCCCGGCTTCACCATGGTTGCGGTGCTGACGCTGGCGCTCGGCATTGGCGCGAACACCGCAATATTCAGCGTGATTGACAGTGTGCTTCTCAGTCCGCTCCCCTACCCGGAGCCACAGCAGCTCATCGCGACGAAGCAGAACGATTCGTTGCAAAACGTGATCGATATCCAGCGACAGACACGCACGCTTTCGCAAGGAGGTGGAGTTAACATCGAAGCAATGGACTACACGGGTGGAACAGAACCCGAACAGATTCTCGCGGCGTATGTCGATGCTGGGCTGCTTGAAACGCTCGGGGTTCCGCCGATGCTTGGCCGTATCATTACAAGAGACGAGGACGTAAGCGGCGGACCCAGAAACATCGTGGTGAGTTACCATTTTTGGCAGAACTTTCTGAGCAGCGACCCTCACGCTTTGGGAAAGACGATCCCACTGAGTGGAAACAACTACACCGTGATTGGCGTAATGCCAGCGGGCTTTGCCTTGCCCAGGGAACATGCGGATGTGTTCGTTTCGCTGTGGGTGGCTTATCCGGAGGCTGCCCCTTACCGCGGCGTGCATTTCATGAGGACCTACTGGCGGCTGAAGCCAGGGATGACGCTCTCGCAGGCGCAGGCGGACATGTCCACGATCGACCGCGGACTCGCAGAGCAGTATCCCGACAACGAGAGAGATCGGAAGACGTTGCTCGTCCCCTTGCATCAATGGTTGACCGGTGAAGTTCGACCGGCGCTGCTGGTTCTCTTCGGAGCCGTGGGATTAGTCCTGCTGATTGCCTGCGCGAACTTCGCTGGGCTGCTGATGGCCCGTGCGATTGCGCGTCAGCAGGAGTTTGTGATTCGTGCGTCGCTTGGCGCGGGAAGGAGCCGGCTGATTCGTCAAGCACTGACCGAGAGCGGGATTTTGGCGATCATCGGCGGCGCTGCCGGCCTGCTGCTCGCGAAATGGGGCACGGGTTCTCTGGTCTCGGTCAAACCAGCGGCGCTGGAGCGTTTCAGCGGGATTCAAATGGATGCGCACGTGTTCTTGTTCGTCTCCGGTATCTCCCTCCTGATGGGCGCCGTCTTCGGACTCATGCCCGCCTCGTCTGCGGCGCGTGCGGATGTCGCAGAATCGCTCAAAGAAGGTGCGCGAGGTTCAACAGGAGGTCCCTTCAGTCGGGTGTTGCGGCAATTGTTGGTCACCGCAGAATTCGCCCTGGCGCTTATTCTTCTCGTTGGGGCCGGCCTATTAATCAAAGGGTTCTCACGGCTCCGCTCCGTGAATCCCGGGTTTAATCCAACAAACGTAATAACGATGCATCTGCAATTGCCTGACACGCGCTACGCGAAGATTCCACGCCAAACGGAGTTCCGCCGCCAGGTGCTGGCACGCCTAAATTCTCTGCCGGGCGTCGACGCCGCGATGGTGACGGACATTCCCCTTAGCGGAAATTACGTGGGCCACAGTTTCGTCATCGATGGGCGCCCACCTGTACCCGTGGGCGCCGAACCCGAAACGCAGACCCTCTCGGTGATGGGCGACTACTTCCGTGTGATGCAGATCCCGATTCGCGCCGGGCGCGGCTTCACGGCTATGGATCGAGAAGGACAACCGCTTGTGGCGGTCGTAAACGAGGAAATGGTGAGGGAGTTTTTCCCGCACGAAAACCCTCTCGGTGAGCGTATCGATTGGTCGCGAAGAGAAGGACCGCATCAGTGGATGACCATCATAGGGGTCGCGCAAGACGTGAAGCATTCCGGACTCAATCAACCGGTCGATCCCGCCGTATACGCTCCGTTTCCGCAATCCGACGAAGCCTGGAGACGGTGGATGACGCTTGCCATTAGAACACCTGGCGCGTCCGCTGCGCTCATCGAAGTTGTAAAAAAGCAAGTTTGGAGCGTAGACAGCCGGATTCCTGTGAGTGAAGTCCACTCCATGGAAGACCTGATGGGTGTTTCGTTGGCGGAGCAACGTTTCAACATGTTGCTTCTCGGCCTGTTCGCTGCGCTCGCGTTGGTTCTCGCAGCAGTGGGAATTTACGGGATGATGGCTTATCGTGTCGGCCAGCGCATGCACGAGATCGGCATCTACATCGCTCTCGGAGCCCAGCGGCGGGACGTGCTGCGGCTTGTGCTGGGTGACGGAGCGAAGCTTGCATTCTTTGGCATCGCGATTGGCATCGCCGGTTCAATTGCTCTTACGCGGGTGATGACAAACCTCCTCTTTGAAGTCAAGCCGACGGACCCGGAAACCTTTGCAGTCGTGGCGATCCTGCTGGCCATCGTTGCGCTGGCGGCATGCTACGTGCCGACACGCCGGGCGATGCGAGTCGATGCGATGGTCGCATTGCGCTACGAATAATTCGCCTCCCGTTTATCGGCAGTGCGCTGTACTCATACGACCAGCATCTCACCTCGCTGAAAATGTCGAAGTCCGCTCGGCGAAAGAGGGAAACTCCAGTTGTGCCCGTGTAACGTTAGCGCTTTATCGGCGGCGCGCTTTCGGGAAGAAAGTGTGCACGGGCGCGGTGCTCCGGCGCGCTTTCGATAAAGCCGTTAGAAGGAAGCCGTCCGTGGTTGCGGCGGACGCGGACCTTATGCAAATTCAATTGTGGGAAGGTTCGGTGTCGGGATGCGCCGAAGCTGTGCGGTAGAGCACGACAGACGACAGCGGGAGCTGAATAGGTGACGAAAGCGCAAAACTGGTACCAAAACAAGGCTTGAGAGAGTAGAAGGGTGCGGTTTGCGGAATGGCCAGGCGCAGAGAGGCTGAGCGCGCTGACACACGCAAAGATTTCTTAGCATCAAAGGCAGAGATACAACACGTGTGTGAAACGGCTGCAAGCAAATTGCCGCTATCTCGCTAGTACTGTGTCTTACAAAAACGCCTTCTGGTCCGGTTCGAGCGACAGATGCGTGCGGCAACCTTGGTAGTAGATAAAGTAGCGTTGCAGAGTTCGGCGCAAGGATCTTTGGTTCCACACGATGACGTGATCCAGGCATTCTCGCCGGATGGATCCCACTACAGACAGTAAATGACTCACATTGATCCTCTCCGACTACCTTGGTTCCCTGGATCTGCGGTTTTCGCATCCTCGGTCGCCCTTACCGGGACGATAGGCAGGCGCGCGCGGGGATTCTTCGCTTTCCCACGAGTCTCGAGTCACGAATCACGAGTCACGATCCACTCAGTCGGTCCTGCTTGCTTCCCGAAGTTTCTACCGCTACAGTACAGACAACTTCAGGGGTTCAAGTGCGGCCGGCACCCATGGACAACCAGACGTCGACGTGTGATCTCGTGGAACGCTTCAAGAAGGGCGAACAAGCCGCTTTCAGCCTCCTGTTTGGGAAGTACCAACGGCGGCTGGCCGTGCTTGTGCACTACAAAATGAGCGAGGAGTTGCACGGCCGAATGGAGGTGGACGACATCCTTCAGGAAGTGTTTGTGGCCGCGGCGCAAGGACTGGGGCGGTTCACGTACCAAACTCCGGGGAGCTTCATGGCGTGGCTCTCGCGGATTGCGGACCACGCCATCGTGGATGCGGCGCGTCATGAGAACCGGAGGAAACGCAGCCCGGAGGAGTTGGTGCGATTCAAGTCCGAAAGCAACCCCAACGGGCCGGAGCCGGTGGATTTCAGGACGCCCAGCCAGCTGTTCGCGCAACAGGAGAGCGTGCAGATGCTGTTGCGAAAACTGGACACCCTGCCGGCCGAATACCGCGAAGTGATTCTGCTGGCGAAATTCGAGGGACTGACCACCGGGGAAATCTCGGAGCGGCTGGGAAAATCTCGGGAAAGCGTTGCGCTGACTCTGCATCGCGCGCTGAAACGGTTCCGCGAGGCCGGGCTGACAACGGAACAGCGATGAACGAGGAAACTCTCCGAAATCCGGGAAAAGAAGCACGCGGCAAACGTGACTCCGCGGAGCGGGAAGGCGCCATTGCCGCAGCGCTTGCCGAGTTTCTCGACCGCACATCGCGCGAAGAATTCGTGGATGTGGACGCGTTCTGCCGGGACTACAAGGAGCTCGAAGAAGAGCTGCGACCGTTGCTTCAGGTGTTGAAAGAGATGGACGCGACGGATTACCCCAAAGGAAACTCAACAACTGAGGAACCAGAGCCGCTCCCGGAGAGACTCTCCGGATACAAGATCCTCGGCGAGATTGGCGCGGGAGGAATGGGCCGCGTGCTCTTGGCCCAAGATGAGGGGCTGAATCGGAAGATAGCCATCAAGGTCTTAAGCATGCGTCTCGGACAAGACGCTTTAATCCGCACGCGCTTCATGCAAGAGGCAAGAGCGCTGGCGCAAATCAATCATCCGGACATTGTCACGATCCACAGCCTCGGGGGGGCGGAAGAAATCCCGCATTTCGTGATGGAGTATGTGGATGGCGCCGACTTGTTCACAGCTACCAGGGCCTTGACCATCGAGCAGCGCGCGGGGCTCATGCGGAAGGTCGCGCTGGCGGTTGAGGTTCTCCATCATCATCACATTCTGCACCGGGACTTGAAGCCGGCCAACATTCTCGTGGGGGCCGATCTGCAGCCGAAGCTCCTGGATTTTGGATTAGCCCGGCGCGAAGAATCCACCGACCACCTCACGCTCTTCGGCGAGATGCTGGGAACGCCGAGCTACTTTTCGCCCGAGCAGACGACTGGGGACCAGGAACTGGATGCGCGCAGCGATATCTTCTCGCTGGGCACAATTTTGTATGAAGTCCTTACAGGTGTCCTTCCGTTTCCCGTGCAACCGTTCGAGCGGCAGATGAAGGGCATTCGCCATGAAGAGCCGGAGCTTCCGCGGCGGATTAATTCCGACATTCCAGGCGACTTGCAGGACATTTGCCTGAAAGCGCTGGAAAAGAAGCCGGAGAACCGATACCGGTCCGCGCAGGAAATGGCGGACGACCTGGAGCGGTTTTTGGCCGGCGAGAAAGTCCATGCGAATCCCACGACGTACGGCAGCCTGGTTTCCGCGAGAATCCAGGAGCATTTGGGAGAAATCGAGGGGTGGCGGCACGACGAGGTGCTCACCGACGCCGAGTATGAAGGGTTTCGCAAACAGTACGGACGCTTGGTGGAGCGCGAGGACGCCTGGATTCTGCAGGCGCGCCGCCTGACTTTTCCCCAAGTAAGTCTTTACCTGGGCGCTTGGATACTGATTGCGGGCGCGGCGCTGCTGTTCCTGTTTCACTTCGTGCGTCTTTCGGGCACGCCGAGGGTGCTGATCGCGGCTTGCGTGACGGCTTTGACGTGGCGCGAAGGGCTGGCGCTTTGGAGAAGGAATCAGCTGCGGAATGGCATTGCCCATTTGCTTGCCGTGTGCCTGCTCGTGCCGATCACACTTCTAGTAGCGATGGGGGAATATCACATCCGGGCCATTCCGGCAGCGAATCCGGACTGGGAATTGCTCCACAACATTTCCGGATCTTTCAAAGAGATCACCAACCTGCAGCTTTGGTGGGCGATCGCGCTGTCCATGCCCGTGTATATCTGGCTGCGCCGATATACGCGGTCCTCGGTGTTTTCCCTCGTAGCTTGCGTGATGGGGGTGATGCTGTGCCTCGTCACCCTGGCGCGAATGGGGCTGATCGATTGGCTGAACCACGACCACAGCAAGCTGTATTTTCGGCTGATTCCGATTGCGATTGTGTTTCTCATCTGCGGTTACGTGATGGAGCGGCTGAATCTTTCCAACGACTCACGCTACTTTTATCCCGTGGGGGTGGCGTTTGCGTTTTTGGCGATGAGCGGCCTCGCCTCCGACTACCAGCAATTTCAAAACTCCCTCAAGCGCGCATTGCCTTGGACCCGGGGAGATATCGAGTACTTATTTGTTGTGAACGCGGGAATCTATTTCGTCTTCCAGCTGGTTTTTGGAAACTTCGCATTGTCTCAACTCCGTGCGGTAGCCAAAGCGTTCCGGTTCGTTATTCCGGGACATATCTTGACCTCGTTGCTGTCGCTCGGAGTCCGCGCCAGCGGCCGCTGGAACGAATCGGTCGAGGACCTTTCCTTGAAGCACGAGGCACGTACGTTTGAGATTTTGCTGCCCCTGGTCGCCTGCGTGTTCATTTATGCCAGTATCCCCAAGCAGATGAAGAACTATTTCGTGACCGGAGCACTGTTCTTGGGAATCGGGATCGTGCGCTTGCAGCAGGATATCTTCCAGGATCAGGCGCGCTGGTCCATCGCGCTGCTCCTTCTCGGCTTGCTTTTGATGTTGGCGGCCACGCGGTACTCCTCCATCAAAATGACGTTTGCGCGCCTGCTGAAACGCTCCTTCTGAGCAACGCCTGCGGAGTTTATTCCTAGTGGCTCAAAAAAAAAATCCGTCCGGGTGCAATTCTCGCCCGCATTTGACGCTATTCCGTATTGAAGGCAAATGACACCGCCCGGGCCGATGCCCGCGCGGCAATACAGGCTAGAAACCCGGAAGGAGCGGTCTATGGAAACGTGCAAGAAAGAACGAAAGCGAACCGGTTTGCTGTATGTCCTCGCAGTGGCCCTGGCCGCGGGAAGCCTGATGCTCGGGGGCTGCGATGACGAAAATGGAGGGTTTGTCATGTCCTTGCAGCCCTCTTACACAGCGGCGGATTTGGAAGTGGACAAGGAGCTGGAAGGGTCGTGGGCGACGGAAGAGGGGAACGTGACTTTTCGTTTCGAACAAGGCGATGGGAAACAGTACAGGGTTGCGGTGAAGGAAACGCAAGGCGGGCGGGAATCATCTGCGGAATTTGAGGCGCACTTCATGCGGCTCGGAACGTTTTGGTTCGTGGATTTTTTCCCGAACGGCAGCGCGGCAGGGGGTGAGTTTTACCAGATGCATTTGTTCCGGGTGCACTCGATGGCGCGGATAGAGCTTTCCCAGGACGCGATGCAGATGACGTTCCTGGACGGGACATGGCTGCAGAAGAAAGTCGAAGAGAAGAGCGTGGATGTTTCATACCAGAAGGCGGAAGGAGAGTTGCTACTCACCGGCACGACCGAGGAGGTGCAGAACTTATTGTTCTTGCATGGAAATGACAGCGAGGCGTTCCCGGCGCCAATTCTTCTGTCGCGGCAGGAGATTGAGCAATGAGGACTGCAGAAGAACTATTGAAAGGTTGGAAGGAAATTGCCCCTCATTTTAAGTCGCTGGGTGAGGTGTGTTCAGCGATGGGAAAAGAATGAAAAGCTGCCCGTGAGGCGCCGCAGACAGCGGGGCGGAGTAAGTGTGTATGCGTTTCCGCCATGAACTGGACGCGTGGTGGCAGGGCGACGGGTTGCTCGCGATCCCTCCAATCTTCCGCCGTTAGAAACCAGTCGCCGCAACCAGGACTTGCTGGACCGAGCCAAGCGTTTCGTTAACGAAAGCGACAAAATGCCCGTCATCGCTGATCGCCGCGTCAAAGCCACCCGTTGGTCCAGCATTGCCCATTGAGACCAAAACCGTTCTGGGTGTGCAGCCGGCGACGGGACCGCTGGACGAATTGCAGGTATCGCGGACAAAAACTTGAGCGGCGGGATTCCCGCCTGCAATTAGATTCGTAGCGCTAGATGAGAAAACGACAAAACGGCCGTCTCCGCTGACTGCGTGAGGAGTCGAGCTGCTCGGGCCGTTCGCGGCGGCCCCTCCCGCACCGATGGAGACCGCGGTAGTGGAAGGTGTGCAAGCAGCCGCAGGCCCAGTCGATGAATTGCAGGCGTCATGTACCGAAACAATGCTTGTGCCGCCGCCCGTTGGTATCGCGACTTGAGTGGAAAAAACAATAAAGCGGCCGTCATCGCTGATCGCAGGAAGTGAGCTGCTTCCCGCAAGGGCACTCCCCGAGCTATCAACCGAAACTATCGTCGTTGCTGGCGCGCAGCCAGTTGGGGCCGACGTGCAGGTGTCGCGCAGATAGATTTGCTGAACACCTCCTTTCGGCGTGCTTGTCAGATTCGTCGAAGTGGAGGCGAAGGCAACGAAGCGGCCATCGGAACTGATAGCGGGTTGTTGCGCGCCCTGATCGCCGGAGACGCCTGAGCTACTGGCAGAAACAAGAGTCGTCGTCGTGAAACCGCCTGAAACGCCATTCGCCGAGCACGAGGTTAAGTATATTTCGTTAGGTATCGTCACGCCGCTCACCAAGTCCGTGCCAGCTGAAACAAACGCGACATGGCAAGTGTTGTTGGCGAAAGAGAGTGCCGAAGCGGAGCCGTTAGGTTCGCCGCCAGTTTGCGTCACAGAGGCGAGCGCCGTGGCCGGAGTGCATGAAGGAACAATGAAAGAGGCGAAGCAATTGTCTCGCACATAAGCCTGCTGAGAAGTCGTGTTGGGTGTAACGAGATTGGTCGCTGTCGACAGGAAACCAACGAAGCGGCCCGCCGGAGGGATCCCGCTCGACGGAGGTGAGAAGGACTGGGATCCGAAGGACGGCGTCGCTCCTCCCTGACCATTACCCTCCACCGGGCTGCCTGCGGTACCGCCGTTGATGGCGGAAACAAGCAGAGTCGAAGGGATGCACGTTGGCGGACCGATGGCACTGAGGCAAGTATCTCGCATGTACCCCTCTGAAAAGTTCGCACTCGGGGTAATCAGGTTCGTTGCCTCAGATGCAAACGCAACGAAGCGTCCGTTAAAGCTCAGCACCGGGTCGTGGCTGTTGCCGTTTGGCGGTGCGCTGTTCGCGCCTACAGAAATCGCCTGGGCGCCGCCGGGAGGGCCCGGGTTGATAGGAAATGTGACCGTGTTGGAGTTAGGAGAGTTGGGATTGAAGATGAAAACTTGCGCCGAGCCCGGGACCGCGATGGCGCCAGCAGGAATCTGAAGCGTGACTTGTGATGAATTCACGACCGTCACCTGGCCGCCAATAAATTCCGGATTATCCGGGTTGCGCCATACAAGGTCCGCGCCGGAGTTGAAATTGCTTCCGTTTACCGTCAGCGTAAACCCTGCACCGCCTGCGGTGACGCGGGTAGGCGAAACGGAAGTGATAGTAGGAGTAGGAGGCGTCGTCGTCGTGCGAAACGTTGGCCCACCGATGCAACCCGACATTCCTGCGACGAATGCGAAAAGTAAAATGCTGAGAAGGCAGCGTAAGGTCATAAGTGTTCTTCCTGCGCCCAGCGCGAGGTGTTTCAAGCAGCAAATGCTAGGGTTAATGGTTTGTATATATATTGCTGAAGTACGCCTCTGTGGTTACAACTGGGCGGGGAGTCGTCGTACAGTTCGCAACAACGTGCGTGATATCAATTCCCTTACCCTGACCGACGGCGGCAGATACGTCCGATACGGTGTAGGGGGAGATGACTTGAGGTTGCTGATTGAGCTGATAGACAAACTGGTGGTTGGGTCGGTCCCATTTAATCCGTAGCGTGCTCGCCTCGCCAGGATTGACGGAACCTAGAACCTTCAAATCTAGCGTTGTTCTCGCGCCACAATTCGCATCGTCGCACCGTTGATAAAAGGCGACGATTGTAAACTGAGTGCCTGTATCGGTTGAGACGCGCGAAGGACCTATAACCGATTCAACATCGCCCAGCTGGCTTGTTGGCGAGATTTCGGTGTTGAAGAACCTGCCTCGGAATTCCACTGAACCAATGGAAGGGGAGGAGTTTGTGTCGCATCCGATAGCCACCATTCTCTTGACCATCACCGTAAACGACAAATCGGTTAGAGACTCCGGGTTCGGGAATCCAAGACCGAATACGCCTCCCGTACCTCCACTATCGGAGTTCGCAAAGGCGTAAGAGTTGTTGAATAGGTGGAGGAATCCAGCGCCTGAACCCGATTCGTCCTGCGCGACCCTCCGCACGGCGTCGCGGACGCTTGTGAAGTCGCCGTCCAAACCAATCCACTTGGAGGGATCAATGCGGGGCAAACTGAAATCGTCATAGAGAACGAGTTGTGCTTGCCCAAACAAAGGGAGAGCAAGCGCCAAAGCCCCTAATGAAAAAAGGAGTGCCAAGAACTTCGCCCGGCTGAACGCAAGCATCAAAACTGCTTGAATCTTGGATTTCATGACTTTCTCCTACACTAAAATGTTGGTGCCGCTTGCGGGCCTCCTGCCGAAGGAATTGGCCCGCGGCGCATTAACCAACCCTAGACAGGGTTTTCACCGCCTCGCAAGCGACAAAGAACGACACTCCGCCCTGGCGGGGCAAATGTCGCTCCCTTTCGTCTCTGAAGCTCCATTCTAGGTACTCTTATGCCTAGCAGCGCTCTCGGGGAAGGTCGGAGCAGAACGCGCCTTCAAAGTTGGGAATACAAACCAAAAATGTGTTGAGAGCCTCCAACTCGGCAGTTATACGAACTTGCCGCGTAGGGAGACTGGCGTTCGCCCGTCGCTAAAGGAAGTTCTTGGCCAGGCCAAACCACTCAGGCGCCGCGAGGTGGTCTCGTACTACTGTTTGCCCGGCTCCTGGGTCGCTTTACCGGGGATCTGGAACGTGTTCTCGTCCATGTCCGGATTGATTTCAATTGTTTGGATGGTAGAAGTCATCGAGTTCTTCTTCGTGACGAAAGCGAACCCCAGGGGAAGCCCTCGGGCAACAGCAAATGGGCTCGCGTCAATGCCATCAATTCTGAATTTGTGTGGGAACAGGATGCCGTTTACCCATCGGTAGTCGCTGACGGCAACGCGGAAAACATCCTCTTTGTCCTTTTTGTTCTTTCGGTGGCCTATTACTTCGTACTGCACGACAAGGAACGACTGCGTGTCATAATAGGCATAGCGGACCTCGCCATGATTTGTAAAACGGATTTTGTAGCATTGTGCTCCCTCGACACTATCCTGGCCGACTAACTCAACCGTATCGCCATTCTTGTGAAAGTCACCCACGGATTCTGCGAACTGATGACGAGCCATTCGCCGAAATTCTTCCACTCCATCGCCTGTCACCTTGTTCGGTGCTTGCAGACCCTTATGCTGGTCAGCCCACCACGCAATTTCGCCGTCGAAGGCCCAGATCATCGTGAGGAGTGGCCCTTTCGGGCCGCCCCGCCATTCCCAATATAACCGCATCCGATCCGGACGCATGATGCTGAGTACGGATGATCCTTTTCCACCCCAACTCGCCTCCTCAACCGTCCTCACCACCATTGAATGGATGGCCGCAAGTTTTTCGGTACCGCCGCGCGCTTCTATGTTTTTCCCAATGATCTCCTCGGCCGTCTGCGCCGTCGCAACTGAAACGAGAATGGATGCATGGAGCAGAATCAAGAGCAGTCGCAGCTTCATGTTAAATCTCTCCTCTCTACGTTTCCGCTCTCACCACCTGCGAGCGCGTTTTTATCGCAAAGTCGTAGCGTTGCCTTTCGTGGCCGCCAGCATTTCAAAATCGTGATTTCTTCTCGCGTCAACCACTTCACAGAAGTAGTGTCTCGTCTCCTTGTGCAGTGAAGCTGGAACTCCGCGCTGCGCATTAGTTGGGTCTGTCAGATTGTTCTGGTCTTTTCTTTTCCTTTTCGGTTGCAAGGAAAGATTGCAGCTCTGTTAGCGTAGACTTCGCCTCTGCCTGCAACTGCCCCGGCATGGCAGCTGCCGCTTCCAACTGTGCTTCGGCATGCTCCAGATCGCCCAGCTGTAGATAGGCTTTTGCGAGGTAGAAATGCGCGGATTGTACGTAAGGAGATTCTTTATTCGTCAAGACGGATTGCAGCGGTTGGACAGCGGAACTTGGTTTCCCCGTGACTAGCCTACAGACGCCCAGGAAGAAATTGACCTCTGGGACGTCCGGTGCCAGCCTGACCTCGTCTTCGAGAAGAGCTTTTGCATCGCCATAGCGCTTTTCCGCGTATGCCCGGATGGCAGCTTGGAACAGAGACCGAGTGTTACTATGCGAGCTGCCACCCACTCGAGATGCATCAAACGCAAACAACGGGGCTTGAAAAAGACTCTTTTTAGAAACAGCAACCTCGGAAAATGTAAATGTTGGCGGCGTGACCTTGCCAAGGCGAGCAACTTCCACTGCTAAGAGCGTGAAGGTTAGGTAGTCTCGATTATTTATCGGTAGGTTCTCAATTTTCCGATTGTCGATGGTTTGCGACGCTTCGGTCTTGGAAGGCTCGACCAGTGTTGGCTCCACTGCGTTGGCTGGCGAGCGGGCGGTTGCGGGTAAATCACTCGAAACCGGCAGTTCGTCTTGAGCCTTACCAGCCTGGCGTTTGAGCTGGGATTCCTTCATCGCCTCCTTGGGTACAGCGGCGCGAATTCCGTTCACGGATTTGTCCACGGCATCTGCGCCATCTACGGAAACTTGGTTTGGGCGAGCGCGCGCCCCACCAACCGTGAGCCCGCTGGTAGGTGCCGGGCCGATGGAGGGTGCAGAGTGCGTCTCTGGTACCCCTTTAGAGGACAAGCCCGAAACCTTTTCGGCAGCGCTGACCTCCGTCTTGTTGGCAGTCAAGTTGGGAGTCGGAGATTTTTGCTGGGCGAGCTTGGATCCAGCAAGACGGTGCAGCGCGAACGGCGCGAGACCGAAACCACAAGCAACGACGAATAGGGCAGCCGCTCCTATCCATTCCCATCGAAGGCGGCCATGGGCAACAGAAGAATACGAGCGAATTTCATGGGCGCGGGCTGCGAGAACGTCACGCATAGCTTGCAGCGCCTCGAGAGAATGCTGGCAGTTTCTGCACTCAAGAATGTGGAGTTCAAAATCGTCCTGGGCCGCCGGATCAAGCTGGCCGTTGAGATACTTTGAAGCAAGATCGTTTTTGTCTACATCCCGGCAAGCCATAGTGCCCCTAAGTTTGAAAGTGGTCGCAAACGTCGCTTCTGTGACATCTCGGAGAACTTTTTTGTAATCTTCCTTATCATTCTCGACCTGCGCGCACGCACCGCATCGTGTGATAGCTTCAACCGCTGAGCGACTTCGAGTAAGGAATGGCCGTCCACCAACGACAGGAGCAGAATCTGCCGGTCCACGGGACTGAAACGCTCAAGTTCCCTGTAGATAAGTCTTCGCTTTTCAGCAAGTTCCAGCTCTTCGACGAGATTTTTGGTGGGGCCATCGGCTTGGTCGAGGTCACATTCGAACCGGCGTGCTTTCTCGCGAAGATAGTTGTTAATCAGATTGCGCGCTGTCCCTTGCACAAACGCGGACAGCTTCTCTGCGTCACGAAGCTTTCCCTCACGAATGGCCTTCAGTGACGCCATCAAAATTTCCTGCGCTAGGTCCCGCGCTGCTTCTCGATCACGGGTGCGAGCGGTCGCAATGAGTAATACGCCCCGTTGGTACGTTGCGATGAATTCGTTCTCGGCGAGGGAGTCGCCCGTCCGAATCCGCGCTACGAGTTCACCTTCTCCCTGCGCTCTTGCGGGCTCTGCTGCAAACTCAGCGTCCATTAGATCTCGTTCTCTAGGGTGTCTGTCAGGAGTGTTGAGTGCGGATTCTAACCCGAATGCTTTCAGTTCCCTAGCAAGAGTCTGCGCTGTAGCGCCGCAGACGGTAATGGCAGAAGTGAACGGCAAATGAGTGGCAGCTGTGTCACAGCACCTGGCACTTTAACCACAGTTAGACAGAACGCGGTTGATCGAAGACCTGGGTACTCAAGAGCCCAGCCTTGGCACTTGGACGAGGCTTGTGGCTGTCATGGTGTCCCAGTGGGCGTTTGCGGGTCTTTTTCATTCACCACAGCTCGCGAGTCCATTCGACACCCAGGAGTAAAAACCTAATGCAATTACTGAGAGCTAAAAGCGTCCAACACCTCCTTCTGTCAGGACAGCAAACTGCGCGGGATTCGGTGGGCGGATGGCATCAACAACGAGAGAACCAACGCCTCTCTGCTTTAGCAAGGCACGAAGCGAGCGATCGCTTGGACTCCTGGAAGGAGATCGCTGTCTATCTCCAGCGTGAAGTGCGAACGGTACAACGTTGGGAAAAGCGTGAAGGTCTGCCTGTCCACCGACATATTCATGTCAAGGCGGGCACGATTTACGCATTTAAGAGAGAAATTGATACCTGGCTACAGACGCGCCGCCCCGTCGCAAGGGAACTTGCTCCAAAAAAGGAGCACCTCAGCGGAATCGAGTCAGGAAAACTGCGCGGGGCGTATGAGGCCTGAGATGGAAATGTCACCGATAAAAAGTCTGCTTGTCCCACGTGGCAGATGGATGGCGAGGACTTCAGAAAGAGTTGCCATTGTTGGTTTCGTTCTCCCAACGTGTGTCAGTTTTTCTGGATGCCTCCCGTTCGTCCCGATCAAGGTTTCTGGCCACAACGTCGGCGCCAATGGAGAGAGAAATAAAAAAGTAGACCTCACCTTTCTCGTTGCCGGGTCCACTCAACGATCAGAAGTTGACAAAAAATTAGGCTGGCTCGACACGGGATTCAAGAACCTATACCTCTATTGGGGCCGCTTCTCTGAATACACTTCGCAAACGGTGTCTGTGATTGGTGCTGAGGACAGATATTGGCACGAACGAGATGTTATGATCGAATTAGATGACTACGGCATCGTCAAGCATTGGGAAATTCTGAATGACAAGAATCTTGGACCTTGGTTGTTGGCTTGGGCCGCTCGCACGAAACAGCCGCCATTAGATCCCGCGTCCAACTGTACCCCCGTCGATTGCCGGCATATTAAGAAGGTCCAAATCCGACGAGCCTGGGTTGCTGGGGACCAACCAATATCCGATTTTGCCAGGGACGACCCTGACCCTGCCCATTTCCAAGTGGTTCTGTCACTTAAGAGTGGATTCGCCGACACCCCGTCCACGGCAGACTCAGCATCTCTGCGGGGGACTCCACACACCAGCAAATTCTTGACTTTGAAGGTGGACGCAACGGCTGTCTATGCGTTCATTCGTGCTCAGAATCAGAATTAGCAATGCCAATTTGCTCTTCGGAGACAATACTCTAGCCCTGTGTGAGTCTTTCAGACGCAAATTGAAGTCACGACCCGTGTTGCCCCCTGCAAAATGTGCTTGTCCGGTTGCCCAGTGTGCCAGACGACCGGCCTTTAATCGGCGATTCGTGACTAGCGGGCTGTTACAAGAGAAATCCCTACTTTGAATGCATGTCCGACAAAGCGCGACAAATCCTGAGTGTCAGACCTTGTCGCTTGCATCCCCCGCACTGTGTAAGTATTGTCACCATACAGATCCAAACACGGATCGGCCTGGGAATCGGGAAAGTCGAGAACGAAACAAAGGCTATTCTTGTCGACATTCAGGGCAGCGTACCTTGGGTCCGTGTAGCACCAGCGAAGGAGGACAGCAATGAACTCGTACCGGTTGCGGCTCGCCGCTCTGGCGGTGGTTGCACTCACTGCGCTAACCGTAGAGCGGGCGTTTGCCAATGGCGACATCAAGAACGTCAAGCACATCATCATCGTGATGCAGGAAAACCACTCGTTCGATAACTATTTTGGAGCACTGGCCTATGCGCCGGGGACCCCCTACCGTACTTCGTCCGGCGGCTGCAGCCAGAACGATCACAACTGCGTAGACGGATTGTCTTGCAAAGTCGACGCGGTGGGCAACTTGACCTGCTTCAACTCGAATCTCGACGACAGTGGGACCACCGTATTTGCGTTTCATGATGGCCGGCGCTGCGCGGCTCCCGACCTGGATCATTCCTGGCCGGGTACACATAAAGAAGCGAATTTTTTAAATCCAAACGGCGCACTTGGACAGACGGTGAGCGACGGTTTCGTGCTCGTTAACGATGCAACAGAACAGTTGGACCATAGCGTTGAGAACGCAACTGAAGATCAGACGATGGGCTTCTACAACCAGGACGATATTCCGTTCTACTACAATTTGGCCGCGAACTTCGCGATCAATGACCGATACTTTTCGTCCGTGTTGGGCGGCACGTTCAGCAATCGCGCATTTTTCGCTGCCGCAACTTCCTTTGGACACTTGAGCACTTTTGATGAGTTTCCACCGCCGGGAGGATATAAGCCGATCACGGGAACGATTTTCGATTTGCTGGATCAAAATGGAATTTCCTGGGGCGATTATTTTCAGGATGCGCCGCAAGGAGCGAGCTTCCGGGCGTTCGGGGCACCGCCGAACATCGATCCTCACTTTATACCCTTGCCATTTTTCTTTGCCCAGGCTGCGGGATCGCCTCAGCTACCGCCCTTGCCACAGGTAGCGTTTGTTGATCCGGATTTTGGGTTGCCGGGAGTCCCAAACGGAGGAATTCAAAATGAGAACGACGAGCATCCGCCAACGGACATCCAGAGAGGGCAGGCATTTGTTTCGCAGATAGTGAACGCGGTACGGAATGGGCCCTTCTGGCAGGATTCAGTCATTTTTATTACTTATGATGAACACGGCGGCTATTACGATCACGTGGCGCCCCCGAAGGCGCCGCAAGGAACCGCTCGGACGCCCGACGGAATTTCGCCAGGGCAGTGCGCGGATTTATCGAATCCTCCGCTTAGCCTGCTGCCTGCGCAGGGAGCAGAGTGTGCATCTAATTTGCTATCGGGCACTTTGGATACTACCGTAGGCGAGGCGACGTTTCTCTGCCCGGAGCTGATCGCGAATCCGGCCGGGCCATATCCTGACGACTGTGCCAGCTTTGACCAGCTTGGATTCCGTGTTCCCTTCATGGTGGTTTCGCCATTTGCGAAGCAGCACTACGTATCGCACACGGTGGCAGACCACACTTCACTACTGGCGTTCATCGAGAGGCGGTTCTTGAGCTTGGACAATCCAGATGAGCGCCTGCACCTGACAAAGCGCGACCTGCATGCAGACGCACTCGAAGATATGTTCGACTTCACGGGTTCACCGTCCCTGAACACGGCGGTTGGCCAAGCATCACCGCCGACAACCGACTGCACGCCTCACTAAGGAATGCACGCGGGCTCGGCAGCGGCCGGACGCAGCAAGCAACGATGCAGACGGGCCGCTTCCGAGTATTTCGGCTCGATCAACACGATGGCCATGTCGCGAAGCGGAAAACTCAGCGTGCACGACTCGGAAATCTCCAAGGTGATTAGCATGCCCGCAGGCGACTTGAACCCAGCCAATATCTATGGGCCCAACGGCTGGCATTGCATTACAATCGGTTCACGTTCGTACTCCGCAAGAATGAAGCACACCCTCGTACTATGCGTTGCCTTGGTTGTCCCAATTGCCTCCGCTGGTCAGTCAGAGGTTCCTTTAGCAACCCCGCAAACTTTTCATATTCAGGGGACAGTTTACGATTATGTTGGCAAACATCCGACAACCGTCACGTTCACGAACGAGCAATCGCATTAAACTAAGGTTATTTCCGTGGGTGGAGGCGGTTCCTACGAGGCCGCCCTTCCCGTCGGAGCTTATTCCGCGACTGTGGAAGTGAGCACACGCTACGGCTTTAGCTTCCATCCACGTCCCTTGCGATTCCGGACCCAGCCTGTCTTTCGCGTGACTTCATCAAAGAACATTGTGCTAACCAGGTGCGCAGGTTTCCTTACTTGTCTGAGATAGACGGGTCTTCCTCACACCTGCAAGAGTCACCGCGCTCATGCGAGATTCGTACTAGCAGAGATAGCTGCAAAGGTGAGGCACGATGGGACGCGCCCGGATGCGCCAATCGACCGAAAGTCTTCCGCCGATAACTCGCGCACGGGCCGATGGAACAGGGTGTTACTGTAATAGATCGAAGAAATTCCACGCAGTGGTTCGCCCATCTGGCCATTCCAAAACCGGCCAACTTGCCGCGTTCTTACGCACCTAATGGATGACGCCAACGCAGTCCCTGGAACCGAGAGAAATCGCTATCCGTGGTGATCAATTGACAGCCGTGCTCGATGGCCAAGGCCGCCACATAAGCATCGCTGACCAAAGGGCCCTCAATGGCGTCGCACATTTTCACAAACAAGTCCCAGTGTGTGCGACTCGGGATGACGAAGACGGCCCGAGGCCACTCGACGAGCCGACGGCAAAATGCCAAGGCTGTTTGTATCGGAGTCGCCGGCCGAAAGATCTTGGGGTTTGTCACGATTCGCAGGAAGCCGGCGAGCACGATCTCCGCGACCGCGAACGGTTCCGGCGCCTCGACCAGGGCTCTAAGCCACGCCGCGTATCGTTCGTGCTCGGGCGCGTCCTGCCGATGCGCGTAGATTAGGACATTGACGTCCGGCAGTTGCATCGGCTAGCGCTGCCTCCCAAAACGCTCGACGTCGTCGGCTTCAAGCAGCGCAGCGGTCTTATCGATATTCAATGTCGTGAACTGCCCTCCCTCGCCGAACGTCACCAAGTCGAAACGGCCTCGCCGCTGCGGCGCAGAGGCCTGCAGCAGCAGCCGCACCGCACGTTCGATCAGGCCGCTGACGCTCGTGCTGGATTCCGCCGCGCGTTTCTTCAACCGCTCCAGAAGATGATCATCTAACGTAATCGTGGTGCGCATGATGCAGAATCATACCTTATTTACATCACTGCATCAAGGCCTGCGTTCGCGCCTATGGTGGGAGGTCGTCGAAGAAGGAAGGAGCGAGGCCGACCGTGACAGTGTGCGAGAACAGGGCAGCGTTCTAACCAACTGAACTACCTCCCCACTCGAGAAATCAACAACTTACCGTAAACCTCTGCAAACAAGGCGTTTGCAAAGTTCGCATACAGCGCACCGTTCGCCCTCGAATTCCCCTGACTGCAAGCATTCCTGGCAAGGTCGCCAATAAACAGCTAAAAAAGTTTTGTACGCTCATTGGGAATCTTGCCGTAACACACATGCTGGAAGAAAGCGAAGAACTGGCCGACGTCGATTTGAAGAGCCTACCGCGACAGGGCGTGACACGTTATCGTTGGTTAATGATAAAATGAATGAAGAGAATGAAGGCGGGGCGGCCCACCTGTCAGGGCCCTCCTAAGCCTCGGAGATTGACAGGAAGCCGTCCCGCTGTCCCAAACCTATTCTTCCTCTCCAACTACGCATTTCGAACCTGTCAAAACAAACAGCGCAATCCTCCCGCCCCTCCTGCAGCGATGCGCTGCCGTCTACGTGGTGCTGTAAGAAGTGACAGGTGACGGCTTTCAAGGCCTAGTTACTATTTGCACGCGACAGAAATGGACTCAATGGCGGTTTGAGTTGCAAGATCCGCGAGGCACCGCCAACAACCCCAAAGTGAGACCCTGACATCTCAGCCTCGCCCAAAAACACAGGCCAAGCTCGTTGATGGATTACCAGGGAAAGCGTTTACAAGAAAGGAGGCAGCATGAAGAAAGAATGGATCGCAACTGGGTTGCTCTTAGCGGTTGCGCTGCCGGCGGCCGCACAGAAAAAGGAAGAGGAACGGGTGGAAAACGCGGGCAAAGTGATGAATGAGATCTTAAATGCGCCGGATGGCATCCCACAAAGCGTGCTAGATAAGGCGGACTGCATCGTGGTGCTGCCGTCCGTCGTGAAATTTGCGATTGGAATTGGCGGGAGCTATGGACGAGGTGTAATGACCTGCCGTGGCGGGAAGGATTTTAAGGGAAAGTGGGGCGCGCCAACCATGATGGCCCTCGAAGGCGGTAGCGCGGGGTTCCAATTGGGCGGACAAGCGACCGATTTCGTGCTGTTGCTCATGAACTCGCGATCCGCCTCCAGCATTTTGAGCAGCAAAGTAAAACTTGGTGGGGACGCTTCGGCGGCCGCGGGGCCGGTGGGACGGACAGCGTCAGCCGAAACCGATGCGGCCATGAGGGCTGAGATACTCACCTATTCGCGCGCTCGGGGACTCTTCGCTGGAATCTCGCTGGCAGGCTCTACACTTCGAGCGGACAACGATGCAAACAAACATCTCTACGGAAAGGAAATACCCGCGAAAGACATCGTGATGGGCAGTGCTGCTCCTGTGCCGCCGAGCGCAAAAACGCTTATCGCGACGCTAGATAAGGCATCCCCGCTAAACAAGTCAAGCACCTAGGGCGAGAGGCTAGGGAAACGACTTTTAATTCTAACAGTGGCAGATACGGAGCGGTGTTGCTTCATTTTCGGTAGGGACTGTCCAGGTGGTTGAACTTTCCTGTACTTCAGATGATGCAAAGAAGAGAATGATTTTCCCTCGCTGTCTATGAAGGGCGCCAATTTTCCTCCATCGGCTAGCCATCCTGCTCGCCGGTCATTGGCCGACGCGTGTACGTTAGTATTTAGTTCGGCTGGAAGTAGGAGTCAACAACGAGTGCGACCGCGACTTCAAAACTCAGGCCGGCAGCCTGGAGCGGCTGAATCCAAAACTGGCGAAAAAGTGTTGGGCTCGCCTGAGCAGTTTCTAAAATGCGACCCAAGGCTTCCAGTCTCCACGAGTGCTCATCACGGAAGCTCTTGCGTAGCTCTTGGCGGAGTTCCTCCATACGTTTGCCAGAGAAGGTCATCATTGCTTTTTTACTGTCAATAATTTTCATTACTATTCCACAGTTTTGCCTGAAGGTGGCCTCATTCATCAAACGTGCCCATTGAACGATAAAGGCCGGCGACTTAGGGAGGCTTCTGGGTCGTGGCCTATCCCCCCTGGAAGAACCTAACGCAGTCCGGGATTGCGTATCAGGTGCAGGGGCCACGACCCCAATCAACTAAAATTAGCCGAGGAAGTAGAGACATGTCGTTGACCTGGAGCAACTGCGTTAGCAGTGAATGCGAGAGCGCATACGTGTCAGGGCACCGCTGAAAGGAAGAGAAAAACGGTAAGTATTACGAGGTGAACAATTCCCTGAAGCACGGTAGTGCGGCCTGTACCAATCGTGAGCAGGCTAACAATAAGCGTCAGGGCGAGCAGCAATTCTTCTTTTGCACTGAGGCCAAGTGTAAGAGGTTTGTTCAAAAGAATCGACGCTCCCGCAACGGCTGGGATGGTCAGCCCAATCGTGGCCAATGTTGAACCCAGGGCAAGGTTCATGCTGATCTGTAGGCGATTTGCCTTTGCCGCGCGATACGAGGCAAGTCCTTCGGGGAGAAGGACCAACCCCGCAATAACAATGCCCACAACACTTCTTGGGGCGCCAACTCTGTCGATGACCAGTTCAAGAGGCGGCGTGAGCATCTTGGCTAGCGCCACAACCAACACGAGCGAGACGAAAAGCAATCCGGCGCTCAGAAGGGCCACCTTGGTGGGTGGCGGCAGAGCATGAGTTTCTCCTTGACCCTTTTCCGGCAGAAAATAATCGCGGTGCCGAACAGTCTGAACAAACAAGAACGAGCCGTACAAGGTCAAAGAAACAATGGCGACAAAAACGAGTTGCGATGAGCTGAAGGTCGGCCCGGTTGTGGTAGAAGTGACATTTGGGAAGACTAGGGTCAGCGTCGTCAGCGGGATTAGCACAGACAGCGCGGCTTGCGCGCCCTGAAGCTGAAAGACTTGTTCACGATGCTGCAAGCCGCCCGCAAGGAGGCACACGCCGACAATTCCGTTACAGACGATCATGACGGCGGCGAAGACAGTGTCGCGCGCTAGCCCTGCTGTGTCAGCACTGCTCGCGACCATCATGGAAACAATGAGGGCTACCTCAATAACAGTGACGGCCACGGCCAGCACAAGCGACCCAAATGGTTCACCAACACGATGGGCGACAACTTCGGCATGGTAAACTGCCGCGAAAACGGTGCCTACCAGAGCCACACCCTCAGCGGCAGCTATGGGAAAGCCTGGGCCGAGGATTGCGTGGACGCCCAGGATGACAAGGGCCAAGACCTGCCAAGTCCACGCCCACCACGGCATTCGTGTTGCCTCTGCAGGTGCCAACCGTCAGCCTCTCGAATCCTGCGCGTTAAGTTCGCGTATCAGCGAATCTCGGCTCATTTCGGGAGATATAAGACTTCAAAAATTGTGCGCTCTACATCACGCAAGGGGTCGCTGCCTTCAGGCTGCTCGGCGTTGTGCTTCCACAGGCCTTGTAAAAAGTGTGGTTACCTGTGCTAAAGAACCCGATGCCAGAAACCGAGGCTCCAGGGGAGGTTTAGGAGGAGGCGGCGACATCAAGTTCTTCTTGAGTTGCCTAAGGTTTTGTGTCGCCGGGCACCTTCGCGGCAACAGCACCAGAAGGTTCTGGCAATGGGCTATCTCCTTGGCGAGTCAGATAGAACAGGAAATGTGTGATCTGGAAAGGCATTTTCTCGCTTTCGGCGATAGGTCCCACTGATTTGGACTTGAGCATCCGGAGCTCGTCACTCCACGGGTCGATTTTGATGCGTCCCCCGAGTGGCAGCGCAGCAATGACGCTGGCTGGTGTCTTCCGATCAGGCTCCGTGGAGAACTCCGCGGACGGCAGGATCCAGCTTGCCGGGACCCTATTGCCCAGGTTTGGACTGATTAGGTTGGGGATCTGCTTCGACCTGTTCTTGAGCGCTTGAAGGAAGAGCTGTACGGCACTCTCGTAATTGTTGTACGGTGAATTCTTGAGCAATTCAATCGCCTTTTGGCTCGCAGCGCGTTCCTCTTCAGGAGTGCGGGCAAAGTCGAAGTGGCGGAACGTCTCCTTTTCCTTGACATGAAAATTATCGAAAAATCCAAATTGGCTATCTATGCGATGTCCAAGGACAACGTGCCCTATCTCATGGGCCAGAATGGCCGCCAGGCTTGTTTCATCGGGAAGGACGTCAATCAACCCTCGACTCAAGACGATGGTGTGCCCCATCGCGAACGACTCCAGCGTTGAAGTCATCAGGATACGACAGCGAATCTCCGGTTGAATATCCAGACCGTTGGTTACCTCGATGTTGTTGATTACGGTCTGCAGGACGTTGTCCACTTCTCCGGGAGGCGCTAGTAGCCCCTGCTGTTCCAGGCGTTCCGCGATGTTGTCTTCGGCTTGGCGATCCCAAGAACGCTCCGACTGTAGTGGCGAGTAGTCGTTAGCAGCCTCCGACTGATCCGTGATTCCCGTAGGAGCCTCCACAAGTACCTTGCCCAGTTCCTGTTCTTGCCGCCCATGGCCAAGGTTGTAGCCCCAAAGGCGCGTTTGCGCGCGAAATGCTTTGTATCTGATGTTCCTTGTCCTTTTGTCGTTGACGCTGCCTTCTTCGGCATAGATAAACGCGGGAAGCCACAGATTCTTCGTCACGTTGATGCGCCAGCTATCGAAATTGAAATAGTTGCTGACCAATGATGGCCCACCATAAGCGCCGTTAAAGCGCACAATTTGATAATCCTGATCCTCCACCCAGATGCGGCCGACGAAACGTCCTTTGCCTGCTTTCGGCAATGGATCGATGTCAAAAACCAAACACCGTACTTCACCCAAAAACTCACGCCGGATGTACTCAAATCGGTAATGACTGCGATCGAGGCCGTTCATGTCCACGTAAATCATTTGCAGGAAGCCACGTGGCACAAACTCCGTTGTGAAGAATTCTTTCAAGCCTCCGAACAGCTGATTGTTCACGCCTAGGGGACGGTCCAAAGGTTCAAGCCCCACTCCCCTCGCGAGCTCAGCCCGGCCAAGAAAATATTTGTCGCCGTTCGGGACTGCCCCTGCTTCGCTATTTGCCCGCAGATACTGGATGTAGGTCTCAACCAGCGGCGTGTATTGGCGAAGCAACTGCACTGCCGTCTGTTCCTGCGCCACAATCTTGTCCACCACCTCGTTCGGGCTTGTCAGTTGTTGCGCGGTTGCGGCTAACGGCATTGCGATTAGCACTAGGGCGACAGCAAGGAATTTGAAGCTGTACATGCTGCTTACCGATTTGGGCTGAAATGTAAGGAGTTTCAGGGGTTGGTGGACTAGGGAAAGAAAACCTACAAGATTCCTTCGAATTTTAGCAACATCCGTCACAGAACTCGACAGCAACCCTCATTGCGAACGAGCCATCTCAGCCTTCCCAGTAATACCCAGCTCACCGCAAATGAAGCATCTGTCAAAAGTTACAGGTAGCCCAAGGTAGTCCGCGGCTTCTTTCTAATGGCTGGAGATCTGGCGAGGGGAAAAAGCGTACCGTCGAGGTGACCTCGGCTCTGAGAAATGCGTTCGACGGCGTATCACCTGCTCCTCCGTGAAAAGGGAGCCCCGATTGACTTGATAAGACACAAGAACGAAATCATCAAGTTAACCAGCCTGGTTGACGGGACTTATGAGGCAAACTGTTCGCCTTGCCTGGCTCAGTAGCGAATGCCCCATGTGACTACGAGGAATTGAGTAGTGACATTCTTTGTGGGTGCAAAGTGATAGCGCGACTCCACGTACATCCGGTAGGGGGCCACACCTACTCTGAATGTGAGACCGATGCCTCCGTTGACACCCAGAGCGCTTGAATTGGAGTGCACTTCCGTCAAATCGCTGACGATGATTCCCGATGAGCCTGGTGGGCATTCATAGCCCCAATAGACCCAGGCCGGAATGCAACCGATACTTGTACCATCAGGAACAGACCTTGAGAGGCTCGCGGTGCGGTAATACCAACCGCCACCGCCAATGAAGTAAGTGCCAACTGATCTGCCGCGCAATTCGAGTTTGTATCCGCCGGTGAAAGCGAAGAGGTTGCCATGCCCACTGACCTTATTGGTGTTTAGCGCGATTTGGATGGGTCGCAGCGCTCCGTTTGTCGGGTAAAGCCAATTCCACATGAACTCGCCTACAAGTGCGTGGCGCCGATTAAAGTTATAACCCGCGCCGGCGCTCACTCCCAAACCCCAGCTTACCTGCTGCCCAATCGGGCTCAAAGGAGCGGTTAAGGGCATGCCGAGACTCGTGGTGCCGCGCGGGTTATCGTTCCCAACTTCTGGTTCGCCCCAATGGACCCACCATGGGACTTCCTCCTCCTTTGGAACTGGTTGTTCTGGGGCCTGTTGTTGTGGTGCCTGGGCCCACGCGCCACAGGGAAAGGATAACAAACAGGCCCAGAGTAGAGTTTTCAAAGCGCGCTTCATAATGTCCTCCAGGCAGGCGACTACCTTCTGCAGGAACTAGCGGACTTGCCCTAGGTTCTAAGGAGCGGAATTCCGGTAAGAGCTGTCCCTTCACCCTATTTTTCTTACGCCACACCGAAGCGTAGTTTGGGAAGTAACAGGCAAGAAACTGTCAGAAATAACAGAACGTTTCAGGACGGGAACTGAAGGCCGCCTGGGGCAGTTACATATGAATGGTATCCACAGTCTCTATCTTCTATTTCAACGCTTCGCAAATGATTTGAAGTAGGCACGCAAGACACCCTAGCGCCAGGGCTATCAGTCCCCAAAAAAAGCACGAGAATGCAAATAGTCGACGGTTCCTTCCCGCGGCTCCACGGTTCTCAGTGTGCCGCGACGGAATGCTAATGTCCTTTTGCAGCGTCTGCCATTCGAGTGATCGTATGTAAGCATCGACTTGTTCTTGCGTTGGCGACCATTGATAGGATTCCGTTCCGTCCGAGCTGTCCTGGAATCCGAGATTAAAAATCCTTCGTGATTTAATTCCCATCTATCTAGTTCCATTTCCAACGACATCACGCCGGACTTGCATGTTGCACCGTGACTAGCGCGTCTCCCACAGTGCTGAGTAGCGCCGACTTTTGCGTGTTCAGCTCTCTGGCGGGGCTACGTAGTAACCTGGCCGCGCCCGCGCCTTCAGATCTTTATGTTTCACGCGCACTCCGATTCTGTGATAACCGGTCTCGTTTGTGCCCTTGGGCTCGTACGTTAACGAGTATTGGGCGTGCAGCTCGCCGCCAATCTCGTCGACGGCTTTTTGTAGCGACGTCGGCCCGAACGTGGCGATGTGCCGGCCTCCGGTTCCCGTGGCGGCCTTTTGGAGAGCGTGACCGGTAACTTGGTCTTTGACATTCTTGAGCGCCCATAGGTTGAAATTCATCAAGTTTCCGTACCCGTAGCGAATGTCTTCCGTGGAGGATATTTGCACTGTTCCGGGCATCCCAGGCTGTGGAAATATCCCTTCCGGCGTGATCTGATGTCTAACGTCCTTCGGAGTCGCCATCAGTTCCGCCAAAGTGGTCGGAATCCCCACCGAATAAATGGCTATGTTGTAAAGCTGTGCTCGCTTTATTACCGCGTCTAGCCGCCCGTCACTGCCAACGTCGCTCGCTTCCGACATAATCACGATAACGAGGCGGCGCTCTTGCAGGTCGGCTGAAGGCACCCGTTGTCGACGGCTGCTCAGCAAGTCCACTCCTAAAGCCATCGCATCAAACAACTTCAACCCTTCCGTGCCGCTCTTCAAGGTACTTATCGTGTTGAGGATCACCTCATGATCGGTTGTGAACTCCGCCAGTTTGTCCACCGAGTCACTGAAGCCCACCACCGCAGCTTCGTCATCGAGGCCCATAACGGCATCCGCAAAAAGTATTCCGGTCCTGCGCATGTCCGGCAGAAGAGGATCAATTCGCGAACTGGTTTCTACCAAGAGGACGATCGAAAGCGGGGGGCGTCCTAAGTCAAGAAATGCGATTTCTTGCGGCACTCCATTGTCCGTGATTGCAAAATCTTTCGCATCTAGATTCAAGGCCAATTCGCCTTTTCCATTCATAACTGTGACGGGCACGTTGACGAGCAACACACGCTTGCGGATTCTTGTCTCTTGAGCTTCTGACAGCTGAGTGCCTGGTTGGTGGATGATTGGAGTGGAAGGAGCTTGGCCTAGCGTGGACGTGGTGGCGGTTAATACGGCAGTGAAGGCAAGCAACCAAGAAACCCGGTGCGCTCTCATGGTCCACCCCTACTCCGCTGGAGACTCCGGAACGGGCAATCTTGGTCCAGTCAGCTTTCTTAGTCTCTACAATCGCTATAAGGGAGGAAACTGACAGTTCTGACAGCGCAAAAAAAAAGCGTTGCTTCTGCGAGCCCCCTGCTGATCCAGTGGATTGTGCTAGCGCAGAAACTTCGACGACTACGAAAAGGAAAAATGGAAAGACACTACCAATAACGTCGCATTGCAAGTCTAACCAAAGACCAAGTCCGTACCAGACTTTACTTGGAAGTTTAAGCATCGCTGTGAGTTATGTAACTCAAGGTATATACAACATAATTTCGAAGCTCAGGAGGAGAGATTGTTCAACGCGTGTTAGCGTCGTTTACGCTCTTTTGAGGAACATCAGTCCGCTCGTCATGCCATTCCAGTCAACCTTTATCGTTTCTCCGGTCGCCACCTGATCTGTCGCCAGCAAGCTTGCCAGGGGATAAACGAGGTGCCGCTCGATTGCTCTTTTCAGGTGCCGGGCTCCATATTTTAGGTCCGTACCTTCGCGCAATAGGAAATCCTTCGCTGCATTCGTTGTTTGGAATACGAAATGTCCTCTGGGCGTTTCTAACAGCCGCTGCTGCACCATTGTAAGTTCGATGTCCAGGACTCGCTCGAGCTGTTCCCTCCGTAGAGGCCGGAAAACTACCGCCCTGTCGATTCGGTTTATGAACTCTGGAGCGAACTTCCGTTTCGCTGCTTCTGATGCCATCCGCTCGACTTTCTCATCCAGCCGCGCTTTCTGTTCCGGCCTCACCGCTGCTGCAAAACCCATGCCGCCCATCATTAGCTCAGTAATCTCTCCGGCGCACAGGTTCGAGGTGATGAAAATCATTGCTTGCGATAGATCAACCCGCCGGTTATCTCCCGACGTCAAGGTCGCCTTATCCAAGATTCCTAATAGCAATTGCCAGAGCGCATCACTTACCTTTTCGATCTCATCAAACAAGAGAAAACTGATCTTCAAGTTCTCGGTATGATACTGCGCGAGGGCCTCCTGGGTGATCACCGGACGCGTTTCGCGGTGTCCCAAATATCCTGGTGGCGAACCGATGAGCTTGGCGATTTCGTGCGAGTGCTGGAATTCGGCGCAATCGACCTTGATCACTCCCCGCGGATCGCCGAAGAGCGCCTCGGAAGCTGCTTCGACGAGCCGCGTCTTCCCCGTACCCGTCGGCCCGAGAAACAGCAAATTACCCAAGGGGCGCCCAGGGGATTGCAAGCCAGCGCGAAACACTCCGTAGAGGTCTACGACGGCCTGCACCGCTTCATCCTGCCCAAC
>DATEGO010000138.1:0-30450 GCA_035280065.1 Candidatus Acidiferrum sp. | reverse complement strand
GTTTTCAACCTTCTTCTAGGCGGTTTGCCATTTCATTTTTGAGATGTCGATTCCCTCTTTGGCCATTTCGTAAAGCGGCGAAAGCTCGCGCAGCTTGGTGACGACTTGCACCATCTTGTCGATGACATAGTCGACCTCTTCTTGCGTATTGAAACGGCCAAGGCCGAATCGAATCGAGGTGTGAGCGAGGTCTTCGCCCACCCCTAAAGCTTTGAGTACGTAGCTGGGTTCGAGGGTTGCCGAGGTGCAGGCGGATCCACTCGAAACCGCCACGTCGTTAATGCCCATCAGCAGAGACTCGCCTTCCACGTAGGCGAAGCTCATATTCAGGTTGTTGGGCAGGCGGTGTTCCATAGAGCCATTGACGAAGACTTCGTCCAGCTTGGCTTCGAGCCCCGCTTTCAAACGATCGCGCAAGCCGCGAAGCCGGACGCTCTCTTCCGGCATCTCTTTTTGCGCTATTTCGCAGGCCTTGCCCAAGCCCACGATGCCTGTGACGTTCAGGGTGCCAGAGCGCATGCCGCGTTCGTGGCCGCCGCCGTCAATGATTGCGGAGAGCTGGACGCGCGGATTGCGGCGCCGCACGTACAGCGCGCCTACGCCCTTCGGCCCGTAAATCTTGTGCGCGCTGATGGCCAGGAGGTCGATGTTATCCTTCTGGACGTCCACGGGAATCTTGCCCACTGCTTGGACGCCATCAACAGCAAAGAAGACTCCACGTTCTTTCGCAATCTTGCCGATTTCCGCGATGGGATTGATCACGCCAATTTCATTGTTGGCGTACATGATGGTGATCAAAATCGTGGTCGGCTTGATGGCGGCTTTCAGGTCGTCTAAGCTGACGCGTCCGTCCCGCTGCACCGGCAGATAGGTGACCTCGAAGCCGTGCTTTTCGAGGTTCTTGCAGGTATCGAGCACGGCTTTGTGCTCGATGGACTGCGTGATGATGTGATTGCCCTTCTCGCGAAACATCTCCGCGATGCCCTTGATCATCAGGTTGTCGGACTCGGTCGCGCCGCTGGTAAAAATAATCTCTTTCGAGGTGGCGTTAATCAGCGAAGCCACCTGCTGGCGCGCGTTTTCCACGGCCTCTTCGCCGGCCCAGCCAAAGGAATGGTTGCGGCTGGCGGCATTGCCGAACTTATTGGTGAAATACGGCAGCATCGCCTCCAGCACCCGGGGATCGACTGGAGTGGTCGCGTGATTGTCCATGTAAATTGGAAGTGTGACGGCCATATTTCCCTTTCTCCTAATTCTTCCTGCCTGCGGTAAGCAGGCTAAATCCTCAATTCCTAAGTCCTTAATGCCACAAGCGAAGGTTCTTGCGGATCTTCACTCATCTGCGCAATCGTGACCGAGCCCAATACATTTAAGATGCTCTCGTTCACACGGCGTAACGGCTCTTTCACCGAGCAGCGCTGGGTTGCATCGCAGTTCCCGTGGTTCGTGACGCACGAAGTAATTAGCACGGGGCCGTCGATCGCTGAGATGACTTCCAAGGCGCTGATTTGCGACGGCTCCTTCGATAACTGGTAACCGCCACTCGACCCATGCTTTGCCGCGACAATGGACTTGTGGGCCAGCTTCTGGAGCACCTTGGCCATCAGCGTGGCGGAAATGCCGTATTCCTCGGCAATCTCGTTGGCGCTGCAGGCATGCTCGCGGCGATGCAGAGCCAGGTGCTTGACGGCGATCAACCCGTAATCGGCCTTCTTGGAAAGCTTGAACATCGAACCTACAGAAACTTACTTCTTCCCCCACATATACGACCGTTCTAGTCGCACATAAAAATATAGCGCTTTTCAAGGCGGAAAGTCAATGCTTTCTTTGTTTTAGAAGGTAAGTAAAGCCATTTGTTTTCTTCTATTTACAAATAGGACTAAAACAGTCTTAGTTTATTCGCTTCTCATGAGACGTGCAAACTGCTCAAGGTTGTAGCGGGCCCAGGCCTACTACCCTTGGATTACTTTGGGCTTGCGCAGGTTCCAACTGCGGAAGCGGCATCGACCAGTTTCTGGACTGCCGTCACCGGGATCAGAAGGAGCTGAACTTTTGCCTTTTTCATTTGATCGAGATTGTTCATTTGCCCGAGGGTAGCGAGTTGTTGCGTCTTCCACGTGTCGGGCACCGGTTGGCGCTTCGCGATGGCATCGAGCGCAACGAGTCCCATCGTTCCAAGCGCCGACAAATCTTGCGACCGTCCCGCCGTTTCTTGAACCAGGAAGGAGCGCCGCGCGAGGGATTGCAGCTTGGCATCGTTGTCGTGCCAAGCGATGAATTGCGCCCGAAGGCGGTCGGCTGCATCGCTATCCATGCAGGAAGTGGAAATGAATTTGTCCACAAGTTCGCCGAAGCGACGGCCGACATCGCTCTCCAGCGGCACGGCATCTACGACGCGGTTCATAGGCGTCTGGCTGGTGGGCTCGGCGGGAGCCGTTCGTTCACGCGTGTAGTCCTTAACGGGCTCGACGACATCTGCGAAGGCACGCAACGCGGCAAATTCCTCGGGCGTCGCGGTACTACCTGCGATGCGGCGCAACATTTTGGCGTAGTACGTCCGGTGAGTGAGTCCAAGCCATGCGAGCCTTGTGCTGATGGCGTCCAGGCGCGCATACATCGACGCCGGATCGGTGACTTCTTGAGGAGACCAGAAGCGCTCAGCGATGGCGGCGTTTCTTGGCCAAATGCGCGAATCGATATTCTCGGAGTCGACATATTCCGCCCACATGCAGGATTCGCCCCCAAGAATGCGCTGCTGCTCCGCTGGGGTGAGAGTGGCCGCGTCGCCGCTCAGGGGATCTACGGCGTAGTGCCGGGCGGTTGACCAACCGAGGTCGAGATAATAGCCATTCGAAAGGATTCCGCGGTAACCCTGCTTCGCGGCGGCGGCCAGGGAGGCTTGTCCGCGCCAGGACTGAATAGTGATGTCTTTTGGCAGAGTGGGATCGAGAATTTCGTCCCAGCCAATCATGCTCCTGCCGTGCTTCTGGACGATGGGCTGCAGCCGCTTGTTGAAATAGGCCTGCAAGGACTGTTTATTCTGGAGGCCGTGGGCGCGCATGTATTCCTGAATCTTGGAGCTGGCGTCCCATTGGTTGCCGTTCACTTCGTCGCCGCCAACGTGAAAAAACCTGTCGGGAAAGAGTTTCGCCATCTCGCCGATAAATTCGTCGAGGAATTTGTAGGTTGTTTCTTTTGTGGGATCCATGGCAGGGTCAAAGACACCCCAGTGGCGCTCGATTTCATAGGGGCCAGGGGCGCTCGCAAGTTCCGGGTAGCCGACAAACCATGCCGTGCTATGGCCGGGCATATCGAATTCGGGAACCACGCGGATGCCGCGATCGCGCGCGTAGCCAATTAGGTCGCGGATTTCGTCCTGAGTGTAATAAAGTCCGTCGGAACCTATTTCGTGGAGTTTGGGGAATTTCTTGCTTTCCACGCGGAAACCCTGGTTGTCCGAAAGATGCCAGTGAAAGACGTTCATCTTCACGGCTTCCATGCCGTCAAGATTGCGGCGAACCACGTCGAGTGGAGTGAAGTGCCGCGAGGAATCGATCATCAGGCCACGCCAGGGGAAGCGGGGCTTGTCTTGAATCGTCACTGTCGGAGCGGCGAAACCATCGCTAATAATGTCCACAAGCTGGAGAAAAGTCTGCAAGCCGTGCATGGTGCCGAGCGGCGTTGGTGCGTTGAGCTTCGCGCCGGCGCTGGTAACTTCGAGAACGTAATACTCGTCTTCCCCCACTTCCTGAATTTCCTTGCTGGCGTGATCCGTGTGGACAACCAATGTTGCCTGCGCCGACTTGGCAGCTTTGAGGTTTAACGGGAGCGCGGTCTGGCGATCGAGTTGGTGAAGGAATCGCTCGACAGCACGTTCCAGGCGCGGCTCGGTGTAGCCCGTCAGCGCTACTGAAAAAGAGGAATCCACGCGCAGGCTTCCGGTTCCGGACTGCACACTTGCAGGAACGGGCATAAGATTCAGAGGAGGTTGCTGAGCGACGGCAAATTTCGGAACAAAAAACGCAAACAGGAAAAGCAAGAGGAAGCCTCGCGCGCTGAAGTTCAGAATAAAGCTGGGAACGAACCTTTCGATCATGACCTGCTCAATCCCTTTCGCTCAAGATGAAAAGCAGGAAAAGCTGCTATGTCGGAGTGGCACAGCATACTGTCATATCTCTGGCTTTCTGCGAAGAGGATTTACAGATTTGCATGGTCCGGAGGCGATGCACGATCGGGCCTAAACTTTGCCGGGCGAGCTTGTTGCGGCTGGGTTAGAATAGCCGCCGCTTTCGCCGTCACTGAAATCGCATGAAAACATCGATTGCCATTTATCCGGGTTCGTTTGACCCGGTGACTAACGGCCACCTCGACTTGATCGAGCGCGGCGAGAAAATGTTTGACCTGCTCATCGTGGCGGTGCTGCGAAACACGGAAAAGCAACCGCTGTTCAGCGTTCCCGAGCGCGTCGAGATGTTGCGCGAAGTCACGAAGAAGTGGACGGACGTCGAGGTGGACGTGTTCGAGGGATTGCTCATTGATTACGCGAGGAAACGCGGCGCGGGCGTGATTCTGCGCGGCATTCGGGCCGTCTCGGATTATGAATACGAATTGCAAATGGCGCTGATGAACCGGAAACTCGAGCCGCGGCTGGAAACGGTTTTTATGTTGCCCGGCGAACCCTACAGCTATTTGAGCTCCAGGCTAGTGCGGGAGATCGCCCAGCATGGCGGGCCTTTGGACGGGCTGGTTCCCTCCATTGTTGAGCAACGGTTGCGCGCGAAATTTTCTTAGAGTAGGCACTCGCCTTCTGGCGTTGCTTGTAATCCACTGAATACAAAAGGCTTGCAAAACCTGGCTTATGATCGCTCTAAGAAGGTGAAACCGTTGTCTTGCAAAGTACATGAGCACGGCTATCTACATACCCGGGCAATCTAGTGAGCTGTCCCGTAAATACGTTCACAAAGTCGCTCGACTTTAGCGAAGATCGAATCTGCCGTAGCGGTCCAGACGAACGGCTGCGAACGGCGGTTAGAGTTCTTCACGTAGTGGTCAATTTTGCTAACCAGTTCCTTGACGCTACCGAATGTTCCCCGGCGAATGGCTTGTTGCGTGATGCGATTGAACCAGATCTCCACCTGATTGAGCCAGGATGCATAGGTCGGAGTAAAGTGCACATGGAATCGTGGCCGCGCCGCAAGCCAGCGCCGGACTCGCAGGTGCTTGTGCGTGGCGTAATTGTCTACGATGATGTGCACGTCGAGACTCTTCGGCACGTTCTTCTCAATCTCTCGGAGGAAACCCAGATATTCTTGATGCCGGTGACGCGGCCGACACTGTGCGAGCACTTTGCCGTTGGCTGTGTCCAGCGCGGCAAACAGCGTGGTGGTTCCGTGGCGCTGATAATCGTGGGTCACGCCCTCGACGTAACCCAATCCCAGCGGCAACATCGGCTGGGTGCGTTCCAGCGCCTGAATTCCGCTTTTCTCATCCACACACAAAACCACCGCATTTTCGGGGGGATTTAAATACAGCCCTACAATATCTCGTACTTTTTCTACAAAAAATGGATCATTCGAAATTTTGAATTGTTTCTGTCGATGTGGCTGCAAGCCAAACGCTTGCCAAATGCGGTGTACCGTCGATTTCGACAGTCCGGTCTCCGCAGCAATTTGCCGAATACTCCAGTGCGTTCCTGCTTTAGGTTTCGTCTTTAGCGTCTTGCGGACCAGTTGTGCTACCCGTTCGTCGCTAATGGGGCGTGGCCGACCTGGACGTAACTCGTCATAGAGTCCCGAAAACCCTTGTGCCAGGAAACGTCGCCGCCACACACCAACCGTGACCTTCGTGGTCTCCAGTTGCTGGGCAATCTCCACGTTGTTTTTCCCGGAAGCACCCAGCAAAATGATCTTGGCCCGACGCACCAGCCCCGCTGGAAGAGAACGGGAATTCGCCAAGCTCTCGAGCTGTTCGCGCAGCTCCGCATCTAAAACCAACGCCGCTTTCGGCCGTCCCATCGCCATAGGCACCTCCATTGTGCACGGGAGATGCCTAGATTCCCAGCAACACTAATGCCAGTTATTTATGGGACAGGACACTAGATAGCGCCACAATCTACATCGCGACCGGGCCAATTCGGTGTTTGCCCAGAATCGTCGGGCTTGTAGACTGTTGCGTGTAAACTTGCCCATTGCCGAAGGAGCTGGAAGTGCAACTGACTGACCGCATTAACCGTATCCAAATCTCACCGACGGCCGCCGTCCTTGCCGAAGCGGAGAAGATGAAGGCCAAAGGAATCGACGTGGCCGACTTTGGTCCAGGCGAACCGGACTTTCCCACGCCGAACCATATCAAGGAAGCAGCGATCCGCGCGATTAACGAGAACAAATCCAAGTACACGCCTGCGGGCGGCATTGCACCATTACGGGAAGCGATTTGCGCGTGGCACAAGCGCGAACTGCATTCGTCGTTCGAGCCGAAGGAATGCGTGGTCAGCGTAGGCGGCAAGCATTCCATTTTTAATGTGATGAGCGTGCTGATTCAGCAGGGAGATGAGGTCCTCATTCCGACTCCTTGCTGGGTCAGTTTTCCGGACATTGTAAAGTATGCGGGAGGAACGCCGGTGTACGTTGAGACGCGTCCTGAAGATGGCTTCACCGTGCGGGCTTCGGCGATTGAAAAAGCGATTACGCTGAAAGCGAAACTTTTGATTGTGAATTCGCCTTGTAACCCGACGGGGGGAGTAGTTCCTCCGGACGAGTACGAGCGTATTCTCTCGCTTTGCCAAAAACATAACGTGTGGCTGATGGGCGACGAGTGCTATTCGCACTTTACTTATGAGCCGCACAAGCCGTACTCGATTGCCAGCACGCAGGGTGCGAAGGAAAAAGTCATCATCATTGGTTCGATGTCGAAGACGTTTGCCATGACCGGCTGGCGCATTGGCTACACGCTGGGGCCGGAGGCGTTGATTCAAGCGCTGATTAAATTGCAGAGCCAGTCCACTTCGAATCCGACTTCGATTGCGCAGTACGCGGCGCTCGAAGCGATGACGGGCACGATGGAGACGGTTCCGGTGATGCTTGCGCAATATGCGAAGCGGCGCAAACGGATTGTCGAGGGACTGCGCGCGATTTCCGGCGTCACTTGTGAATGGCCCGGCGGCGCGTTTTATGCGTTCCCGAATATTTCGGAGCACCTCGCGAATGGCGGAGGGAGGTCGGCGTTGGCGAAATCGGATGCGGAAATTGCCAAGATGCTGCTGGACCGGGCGCACGTGGCCGTTGTTCCCGGAGAAGCTTTCGCCGCGCCGGGGTATTTGCGCTTGTCGTACGCCACTTCCATCGAGCGCATCGAGGAGGGGTTGCGGCGACTGGAAAGATTTTTTGCGCGCGCGGAAGCTGCGGCTTAATTGGGCACCACAACGTGCTGCCTCGCGTAATTCCAAATCCCGACCTGGCGGCGTTGAAGAACGAGCCTGACCGCGGGCCTTTTCGAATCGAGCCGACCTTCCGTCCGAGGATTTGGGGCGCGCGTTCGCTGGCTCCGCTTTATCCGGAAAAATCGAATCTCATCGAACCGATTGGGGAAGCGTGGCTTACCGATGTGAACTGCCGCGTCGCTAGCGGCCCGTTTGCGGGGAAGACACTTGCCGAGGCCTGGCGCGATATGCCCGCCGAGTGGCGCGGTGACAATTTTCCTGACGGCGGTGATTTCCCGCTGCTCGTGAAGTTCATTTTTCCGACCGACAAGCTTTCCATCCAAGTTCATCCCGACGATTCCTGCGCTTCGCTTCACGAGAAGGTTGCTGGGGGCAGAGGCAAGACGGAGATGTGGCACGTCGTTTCGGCAAAGCCTGGCGCGTCATTGCTGCTTGGGCTGAAGCCAGGCGTCACGCGCGAGAGATTCTTAGAGGCGCTTCAAAACAATTCTCTCGAAGATCTCTTCCGGCGTCATCCGGTTCACGCTGGCGACACGTTTTTCATTCCCGCGCGCACGCCACACACGATTGGCCCCGACATGGTGATTTGCGAAGTGCAACAGTATTCGGATCTTACTTACCGCGCATACGACTACGGCCGCGTAGACGCCAACGGGAAACCGCGCGAGCTTCATATTGAAAAAGCGCTCGCCGTCATGAACTTCGACCCGGCAGCTGGAGGCAGAATAACTCCGCGTGAACGCGTGAAAGGCCGGGAGAATTTAGGAATGAATGATCTTGTCGACTGTCCCTATTTTTCTGTGGACAGGATAGACGTTGGTCGCATGGTCGAGTTCGAATTGTTCGAGGCGTCGCGAGGTCAGCGTCGTTTTCAGATTCTGGTCGTGCTTTCGGGTGCAGGTTTATTGTCTTGGGATCCGCCAAGATACACACAAGGACCGTCTCCCTTGAAGGCGGGCGCGTGCTGGTTTATTCCCGCAGACACCAGCTGCTCCATGCGCACCGACGGCAGAATCTCCGTTTTGACTGCCTTTGTTCCATGATGTGCCACGACAGCGCACCTTGCGGCGCTTTACTTGCCCCTTCGCACGTAGTCGGTGTGCTAAATTCGTTCTTCTCATCGATGGCTAAGAACGAAGACAAACTCACAACACATGCGGTGATTCTTGCCGGGGGGCGGGGGACACGGTTTTGGCCGCGGAGCCGGACGCGCACGCCGAAACAGCTGCTGAACATTGTTGGCAAAGAGACGATGCTGGAGCAGACTGTGGCGCGGTTGCGGCCGCTGATTCCTGCGGAGCGCATCTGGACTGTGACGAATGCGGAGCAGACTGCAGCTGTTCGAAAGCAGATTCCTGGGGCAGTGCGCAAACGCGTGCTAATCGAGCCGAAGGGGTTGAACACGGCGGTGGCGATCGGGCTTGCCGCGATTCACGCGCGGCATGTTGCGCACGGGGACGCGTTGCTCGCGGTACTGCCCGCGGATCATTACATTGCTCAGCCGGAAAAATATCGCGAGATCGTCGCCGCGGCGCTGGATGTGGCTCGCGGACCGGGACGCATGGTGGTTCTTGGCATTCCTCCGACGCGGCCCGAGACCGGGTTCGGTTACATCGAGCGCATGGGCGAGACCATTTCCGCGAAAGGTTTCCCGTTGTTTGCGGTGAAGCGCTTCACCGAGAAGCCGGCGCTGCCGGTTGCCGTGGAATACGTGGCTTCCGGCAAGTATCACTGGAACGCTGGGATGTTTTTCTGGCGCGTTTCGACATTCCTCGACAACCTGAAAGGTTTTCTGCCGAAGACGCATGCGGCGCTAGAAGAGCTGTCTTCATTGATTGGCAAACGCAATTACGAGCGCCAGCTTCGTGCTATGTACAAGAAGCTGCAAAGTATTTCCGTGGATTACGCGGTGCTTGAACCGGCCACGCGCACAGAAGGACCGCCGCGCGTGTTTGTGATGCCTGCAGAGATTGGGTGGAGCGACATTGGCTCCTGGGCGGCCGTCTACGAACTGCTCGCGAAGAAAAACGGCGAGAACGTGCTGGCTGGGCCAGGCCACACGCTCGATGCCGACGGGAATTTTTTGTGGGCGCCTTCGAAGTTCGTCGCCGCCATCGGCGTCCGCGACCTCGTCGTCGTGGAGACTCCCGACGCGCTGCTCATCTGCCCCCGCGAGCGGGCGCAGGATGTCGCCAAGGTTGTGAAATTTCTTGAGGAAACCAAAAAGGCAAACCTCTTATAAAGAATGCTCTCCAAATGAGACATCGCTCCAAATAAAAACGTCTATCAACGAACGCGATTCGCCGGATCAAAGACTTCGTACCGAGGTGGGTCAATTGCAGGGAGTGTAATAGCATCGCAACTATCGGCCCGACCTCCTCCGCCTTATCAGCAAGCTCAAGAAGACCATCCCTGTCGAATGGCAGCTACGCCAGCTCCGAGGCAAGGTTCGCTTCAGCCGCGCGTGGGAAGAGCTAAAAGCTGACCGGTAATCAGCGCCCATCGCTTACTACTTCGCAGGCCAATCCGGGCTGTTGGTTGGCGCTACGGTTCGCGTATACTTTTCCCCTTCATGATTTCGACGATTAAATTTGGTACGGACGGTTGGCGCGGCATCATTGCGGACGATTTTACGTTTGCGAATGCGCGCATCGTGGCGCACGCCATTGCGCGCTATATGGTTCGCGGCGAGGACGCGCGCAAGGGCGTGATCATTGGTTACGACCACCGGTATTCTTCAGATCGATTTGCGGCTGCGGTTGCCGAAGTGCTCAGCGCGTCGGGAACTCCTGTTTGGCTGACGGACAAGCCCTGCCCCTCGCCGACGATTTCATTTTTAGTGAGGAACCAGAAAGCGGCCGGCGGCATTGTGATCACCGCGAGCCACAATCCTTACCGCTGGAACGGGATTAAATACAAGGCGAGCTACGGCAGCAGCGCGCTTCCCTCGATTGTCGTGGAAATTGAAAAGGAACTTGCGGGCGTGCTGGAAATAGGCGTGCCGCCGCTTCCGCCGCACAAGGATCTGATTCATTCGATCGAGCCTCGCGCGCCGTATCTGGGTGCGCTCGAAAAACTTGTGGACTGGAAGCGGCTGCGCGGGGCGAAGCTGCGATTCGTTTTCGATCCCATGCACGGGGCCGCGGCTGGACTGTTGCCGGAGTTGCTCCGCCGCAACGGCATTCCGTGCGACGAAATTCGCGGAACGCGCGATCCACGCTTTGGCGGCGTGCATCCTGAGCCGATCGAGCCGCACATCGAGGCGTTGCGGCAAGCTGTGGTGGCGGGCAAATACGACGCTGGCTTCTGCGCCGATGGCGATGGCGACCGGATCGGCGCGATTGACCGTACGGGAGCGTTCGTCAATCCACATCAAATTCTGGCGCTGCTCGTCTGGCATTTGGCGGGAACTCGGAATCTTCCCGGCGACATCGCAAAGACTTTTTCTGTCACCAAGCTCATCGACAAGCTCGCCGCGAAATTTGGACGCAAGCTCCACGAAGTGCCCATCGGCTTTAAATACATTTGCGAGCTGATGCTGGAGCAGAAAATTTTGATTGGCGGCGAGGAAAGCGGGGGCATCGGAACAAGCCTTTATCTTCCGGAGCGCGACGCCACCGTTTCTGCTCTCTTCCTTGCGGAATTGATGGCCTGGCACGGCAAATCGCTGGGCGAATTGCTCGCGGCGCTGCACGCGGAGTTTGGCGAATACCATTACGGCCGCGTGGATCTTGAGCTGAAGCCGGGACAAAAAGAGAAAGCCATTTCGCATTTTTCGGACGGCAAGCTGAACCGCGTCCTCGATTTTCCTGTGGTGCGGCGCGAAAATATGGACGGCATCAAACTCTATCTCGGCGAAACTGGCTGGGTGATGGTCCGCGCATCGGGCACGGAAAATGTCCTGCGAATTTACTCCGAGACGGGCAAGCCGGAAACGACGCGGCGCATTCTCGAGTCCGTATCGGAAACCGTTCACAGTCTTTAGCAGGTCAGTGGGGGTGGCTCATTAATACAATCAATCTCGCGCAAAAGTTCAGCAGCTTCTCCGATCGCTGGAGTCCCAAAATCATCGGCGAGCTGAATGATTTTTATGTGAAGGCCGCGAAGCTAAAGGGCGAATTCATCTGGCATCACCACGATCACGAAGATGAAATGTTTCTGGTGGTCAAAGGCACGCTGCGCATGAAGTTCCGCGACCGTGAGGCGGTCATACAAGAAGGCGAGTTCATCATTGTGCCGCATGGCGTGGAACATCTCCCAGTCGCGGATGAAGAAGTTCACCTAGTGTTGTTTGAACCGAAATCCACGCTCAACACCGGCAACATCACCAACGAAAGGACGGTCGCTGAGCTACAGCGCATTTAATGCGAACACCGTAAGCACAGGAATCCACCTATGGAACACCGCTACTACACGCTCGATGTTTTTACCACCACTCGGTTCGCCGGCAATCCGCTGGCAGTCTTCACGGACGGTGACGGGCTTTCCGACGAAGAGATGCTCGCCATCGCCCGCGAGATGAACCTTTCCGAAACGGTCTTCGTACAGAAGCCGACGGATGAAGAAGCGCTCGCGCGGCTGCGCATTTTCACGACAAAAGAAGAGTTGAAGCTGGCGGGGCATCCGGTCATCGGAACGTGGTTCTTGCTCGCCGAGCTTGGCGTCGTTCCGGCCCAGGAGGGCGGCGTCCACGTTCTGCAGCAAACGGGCGCGGGAGTCTTGCCCGTGGAGATTCGGTTTAAAGATGGCCGCCCGAACCGCGTGACGATGACGCAGAAAGAAGCGCTCTTTAAGCCCGCGAAACTTAACAAAAAGAAACTCGCGGCGGCGCTCGGACTTTCGCCAAAGGATTTCGATCCAAAGCTCGAACCCGAATTTGTTTCCACCGGCATCTTCAACCTGATGGTGCCACTGCGGAATCGCGCCACGCTCGGGAAAATCGCCATGAACATGATCGAGTTGGGCAAGCTGCAGGGCAAAAACGCGACGATGGCCTACTGCTTCGCGATGAACGGCAATAGCAAGGTGTGCTCTCGAGGCATGTGCCCCTGGGAACTTTACGAAGATGCGGCAACGGGTTCGGCCGCGGGATCGCTCGGGGCGTATCTAGTGCGGCATGGAAAACTCGCGCCGGGCCATACGCTGAGCATTCTCCAAGGAGCCGAAATGGGCCGGCCGAGCCATATCGAAGTTGAAGTCACGCAAACGGGCAAGAGGCTCGTTCCGCGCGTCAGCGGCGCCGCGGTAAAAGTGCTGGAAGGCACGATTAGCGTCTGAGAAGGACCAACGCAAAATAGAAACTAAAGTGGAAAAGAAAAGGGCCCCTGGAATTGCTCCAACGGCCCATTTTTATTTCAACTGGTCTTTATTTGTGCTTGCGATCCTGGCGCAGGTCCTTGCGGTCCTTGTGGAGATCGCGCTTGTCCTTGTTGATGTCCTTCTGATCTTTGTTGCGGTCTTTGCGATCTTTGGCGAGGTCCTTCTTATCGTGATTAATGTCGCGCTGGTCGGCATTGCGGTCCGCGCGGTCCTTGCTTAGATCCGTTTTGTCGTGATTGATGTCGCGTTGATCCTTGTTGCGGTCCACACGATCGGTGCGAAGATCCTTGCGGTCAGCCTTGGCTTCGGCGCTGTTGGCGCCATACTTGGCGTCATCGCGGGCGAGGTCGCGCTTGTCCTTGTTGATGTCGCGCTGGTCGGCATTGCGATCGGCCCGGTCTTTCGACAAATCGCGTTTATCGTGATTGATGTCCCGCTGATCAGCGTTCCGGTCGGCGCGGTCCTTGGACAGGTCGCGTTTGTCCTTGTTGATGTCGCGCTGGTCCGCATTGCGATCCGCGCGATCCTTCGTCAGGTCCTTCTTGTCCTGTCGAATATCTTTCTTGTCGTTCTGGATGTCCTGTTGTTGCGGGGTTGGGTCCTGGGCGTAAGCGCCGGCGGCAAGGAGACCGGCAAACGCCATCGCGAGCACACCTCGACGAACCGTGAGTTCAGCCTTCATTTTTCGCTCCTGTAAAGACATTCCCTGGGTTCACCACCACACTAGAAGTTTAAAACACGCGGACAGGGGCAAAGTTTCGAGATTGTGCGACAGATTGCTATTGACGGATTGAAAGGTGCGTCAGGTCGTGCAACTACTTCATTGTCAAGGACTTATGGACAGAGTCCAGAACGCCATTGACAAAGGCGCCAGATTGTTCGGAGGAGAATTTCTTGGCTAACTCGACTGCTTCGTTCAGCACGACTTTCGGTGGCGTATCGGAGAAACTCATTTCGTGAATGGCCAGGCGCAGGATCGCGCGGTCGATGGCCGCGAGGCGTTCGAAGCGCCAGTTTTCGCAGTGCTTGCCGATGATTTCATCGAGCGCCCTGGTTTCCTTTGCGGCGCCTTCAAAGAGCCGGTTTGCGAACTCCCGCGTCGTGTCGGCGGCTTTGGCGCTTTTCCAGAATTTCGCCTCGAGTTTCGCGGGATCCTGCTGGCTCATGTCCCACTGAAAGAGCATTTGCATGGCAAATTCGCGCGCCTTGGTGCGGAGGGCCACGTTACTTGCGCCGCCGCGACTCAGTAGAAGGCACAGCTGAGGCCGCCGATGCCGATTTTGCTTCTGGCGCACGCAGCTTGCGGGAAAGCTGCGCCATTTCCATTGCGGCCAAGCCCGCCTCGAAGCCTTTGTTCCCGCCCTTGAGCCCTGCGCGATCGATGGCCTGCTCGAGCGTGTCACAGGTCAGCACGCAAAAAATAATTGGCAGGCCGGTGTCCATTTGGGCGAGTTGCAGGCCGCGGGCGGTTTCGGAGCAAACGTAATCGTAATGAGAAGTTTCGCCGCGCAAAATGCATCCAATCGCAATCAGCGCGTCATATTTTCCCGTGGCAGCCAGTTTTTTCGCCGCCAAGGGCAATTCGAACGAGCCGGGCACGTGCACGACGTCCACGACTTTGCTCTCCGCGCCTCCGCGCTCCAGCGCATCCGTGGCGGCGGCGAGCAAGCGGTCGGTAATAAAGCCGTTGAACCGGCTGACGACGATTCCAAAGCGCAAACCTGCGGCGCTGAGGTCGCCTTGAACTTTGCTCGGTTGAAGTTTCTCCGTCATTTTTCTTGCGATTGTTCGTAGCTTTACTGCGACCTGTTCCTTCTTTACTTTATTTCCCTTTGAACTGTGCCGGCCGCTTTTCCAGGAAAGCCTTCGTGCCCTCGCGCATGTCTTCGGTCGCGCACGCGAGTCCAAAGAGCGTCGCTTCGAGGAACAGCCCTTCCTCTTGCGGCATTTCCACGCCGCGCTCAATCGCTTCCAAGGCGTATTTCACACCAAGCGGCGCGTTCGCGATGATCTTTTTCGCCATGGCTTCGGCCGCAGGGAGGAGTTCTGAAGGCTCATAAATATGATTCACGAGACCGATACGCTGCGCTTCCTCGGCGGAAATCATTTCGCCGGTCAGGCAAAGCTCGTGCGCCACTCCCTTGCCACAAAGGCGCGCCAGCCGCTGTGAGCCGCCGTACCCCGGCAAAATGCCAAGTTTCACCTCTGGTTGGCCGAGCTTGGCGGTCTTGCTGGCGATTCGAATGGTGCAGGAAAGCGCCAGCTCGCAACCGCCGCCGAGCGCGAATCCATTAATCGCGCAAATCGAAGGTTTGCCCATCGTCTCCAGCAAATGGAAGACGCCTTGCCCGTACAGCGAAAACTCTTTGCCATTCACGGGAGTTTGCACCGCGAGCTCATTGATGTCGGCACCCGCCACAAACGCTTTTTCGCCTGCACCAGTCAGAATCAGTACACGCACGCTCGCATTATCGCGCGCATCGAGCAAAGCGTGATGCAGCTCATCGACAGTCTTGCGATTCAACGCGTTCAGCACCTTAGGTCGGTTGAACGTGATGTACGCAATCTCCTCTTTCTTCTCGTACAGAATGTTTTCGTAAGCCATCGCTTTTTCTCTTCTCTGCGCCCCTCTGTGAACTCTGGATCTCTGCGTTATATTTTTTCTTTTGTTTTGTGCGAATTAAAACTTCATAGCCTTGGGCTTTTGCGGATCCGCGTAGTCATAAAATCCTCGGCCCGACTTGCGCCCGTTCCATCCTGCCAGCACCATGCGCTTCAACAGTGGGGGCGCCGCAAAACGCCTCTCCTTGAATTCATCGAACATAATTTGAGAGATGTAATACGTCGTGTCGAGCCCTACGAAATCCAGCAGCGTCAGCGGTCCCATCGGGTAGCCGCAGCCCAGCTTCATGGAATTATCAATGTCCTCGATGGAGCCCACGCCCTCTTCGAGCGCGCGAATCGCGTCGAGCAGATACGGCACAAGCAGACGGTTCACGATGAAGCCAGTGCTGTCTTTCGCGCGCACGGGCGTTTTGCCCAGTTTCGCGCCGAAAGCCACCATCTCGTCATAGACCGCTTCGTCCGTGGCAATCGTTCGCACGACCTCCACGAGTTTCATCACCGGCACAGGATTGAAAAAATGCAGCCCGAGGAATCGTTGCGGGCGCTTTGTGGCCGTCGCGATTTCCGTGATGGTCAGCGAAGAGGTGTTGCTGGCAAAAATCGTGGAAGGGGGGCACAGTGAATCCAGGGCCGCAAAGAGTTCGCGCTTCGCCGGCAACTGCTCGATGATTGCTTCGACAATCAGGTCGCAACCCTTCAGGTCGTCCAGCGACGTGGTTCCCTTTAGCCGTCCGCGAATTTCAGCTTTCGCAGCTTCTGTAATCGTTCCCTTCTCGAACAGACGGTTTAAATTCTTCTCGATTCCCTTCAGCCCTTTGGCTACCAGCTCTGCGCTCACTTCTCGCGCGACCGTGGCGAATCCTGCCGCCGCGCACACTTGCGCGATGCCCGAGCCCATCAGCCCACACCCCACGACTCCCACCTTTTGAATCGCCATGCTTTTCCTCGCTGAGACCGCGGAGGGACGCCCTTGTCCGCGAACGGAGAGTTTATCAGAAACGGACCTTTGCAGATGTCCAGAGGCGGTTGGCAACCCGTTTCATCAGTTCTTACAAGCCACTAGTTCTTCATCGCTTCGACAATCATCGCAATACCCTGCCCACCGCCAATGCACGCCGTTGCCAGACCGTACCGTAATCCATTCCGGCGTAGCTCGTTAAGAATTGTAATAACGAGGCGCGCTCCGGATGCGCCGAGGGGATGGCCCAGCGCAATGGCTCCGCCGTTCACGTTGGTCTTGTCGCGCTTTAGGCCCAGAACTTTTTCCACTGCCAGATACTGCGCGGCGAAGGCTTCGTTTACTTCTACACGATCCATTTGATCGAGCGTCAGCCCGGCGAGTTTCAGCGCCTTTTGCGAAGACGGCACTGGCCCAATTCCCATGATGCTCGGATCCACCCCGGCCACCGCCCAAGACACAATGCGCCCCACGGGCTTCAGTCCGCGATCTTTTGCAGTCTTTTCGCGCGTTACGACGACGGAGGCTGCGCCATCGACGATTCCGCTCGCGTTTCCGGCAGTGACGATGCCGTCTTTCTTGAACGACGGCGGCAATTTCTCAAGGGTCTCCATCGTTGTCTCCGGCCGCCGATGATCGTCTTCGCCGACGACGATCGTCTTTTTCCCTTGTTTGACTTCTACGGGCGCCAGTTCTTCTCTGATGCGGCATGCTTTGTAGGCCGCGTCCGCCGCTTGCTGGCTGCGCAGGGCGTACGCGTCGGCATCTTTGCGCGTGATTCCGTGCTGCTCCGCCAATTTTTCAGCGGTCAGCGCCATGGGCAATCCGCAATAAGTATCGGTCAGGCCGGCCATCAGCGAATCTTCCAGCGCGCCTCCGCCAAGCTTCAAACCGTTGCGCAATCCGCGAATCACAAACGGCGCCTGCGTCATGTTTTCCATGCCGCCCGCCAGCACCATCGCCGCTTCGCCGAGAAGCAACCTTTGCGCGGCCTGGGCGATCGCCTCGATGCCCGAGCCGCAAAGCCGATTCACCGTGACCGCGGGCGTTTCAATTCTCAGCCCCGCTTTCAACCCAACGTGCCGCGCGCCGTAAAGCGCGTCCGCGCTCGTCTGCATCACGTTGCCAAAAATCGCGTGATCGAATTCGCCAGGGTCCGCGGCCGAGCGCCGAATCGCCTCTTTCGAAGCGTGCGCCGCCAACTCAATCGCGCTCACTTCCGAAAAGGCGCCGGTATAGCGCGCCATCGGCGTCCGCGCTCCAGCCACAACCACTACATCGGTCGGAAACATGCTTGCCTCACTTTGCAGAATTCTCTGCTCACAGTTTACCGTTGCAGAAGAAAAGCGCCAAACCCGTGTACGGGACGATCAAGCACACCGCGAGTGATGACCATTGTTTGCCTTACTCGCGTTGTATCTGCGGAGCTGACGAAACAATTCGGCTGGCTAGCAACCCAAATGAACGGCGTCAGCGTGGCCTAGAGCTTCGGCGCTTCGAGGGCGACGATGCTGTCGCCGCCCTTTTTGCGCGTATCTTCGATGGAGAATTCGGCGCGGTTGATCAGGTCGGTCACAATGTCTTCGCTGTCGTAATCCGCCTTCGGCACCGCTTCGACAATTCCCGCACTCAAAGTAATCTCCGTCGAGTCCCATGGCGGACGCAGTCCGGACGCGGCGCGCCGCAGCTTATCCGCCAAGTTCTGGGCGCCTTGCAAAGTCGTGTCGGGCAAAATAAATGCCAGAGACCACGCCGTGTATCTCACTGCGACATCGTTTTGCCGCACAATTGGCTGCAGTGCGCGCGCGAGTTGCTCCAAAAAGCGCTCGAGCGGCGGCTCGCCTTGCTGCCTCAAGATTTCTCCGCCACGGTCGATTTGCAGAACCGCCAGCGAGAGCGGCGTGCCTTGCGACTTCGCGCGATCCGCTTCCGTCAGCAAGCAGCTCACGTACGAACTGCGGCTCAGCAGCCCCGAGCGCTCGTCGGACACACCCATGCGTCGCACCAACGACCGCAACCTGGTGTGACTCACGCTCATCAGCATCTGGTCGCCAATGGCCTGCAAAAAATAGACTTCATTTGGCTTCCACTTGTGTCGTTCTGCCTGCGCGGCAATTAACATGCCCGTGGGCGCCTGGGTTTCTTTGTCCAGAATCATTACGCCGAGCGCCGTCTCCACGCCCAAGTCGCGCAGAATTGAGCCTTCCGACGCTTGCACCACCAGGCCGCCAAGTTCGTCCGGCTTTGCTTGCTCCATTTGAGCCAGTAGCAGAACCACTTGGGCGCCGGGAGCGGCTTTTATTCCGCTCGCGCAAAATTCTGCGGCCATTTCCGGCGGGCGGCCTGGCGCGCCAGCCACGGCCAGCGCTCGAGTCACCTTCAGATAAGTTCCGACTTCATTCACCGCGGTGTTGAGCATCGCCCGCGGCGTCTGTTGCCGGAAAATCTTCTGGTTGATCTCGGAGATTTTCGAGAGGTCGCGCAGCGTATCGGCGGAATACACTCCGGTTTTGCCGGTAATCGCTCCCGGCTGTGGCTCGCCAGCCGATGGTGCAGCAGCCGCTGGCTCGCTCTTTGTCGCAGCTTCCGCTTTCGGTTTCTGCGCTCCCGGCGGCCACCAGTTTGCGGTTTGATACAAACTCGACAGACGCGCATTGCGGGCTTCTTCCCCGGGGAACAGGGATGCAATTTTTTGCAGCCGTTCCAGCGCCTTGCTCTGCAGCGAATACTGCAAAAAGATTTCCGTCTGCACAATCAAGTCTTCCAGCGCTTGTATCTGGCGCGCCTCTTCCGTGTTCGCCGGCGCAATCGATGACGCGGGCGCACCCGTCCGCGGAGCATGTCCACCGGTAGCTTGTCCCGCTTTCAACATCCGGCTCGATAGCCGGCTGACATAAGCGTCATCCACACGCCCGCGCAGCCTTTCCAAACGCTCCTGATTCCGGAAATCGTACGGATCAATTTCCACGAGCCGCTCGAGCGACTCTGCCGCTTTTTTCACGTTTCCCGAACTCAAGTACACATCGAACAGCTTGATCAGCACTTCGAAGTATTGCGATTCGCGGTTGAGTTCGTCATGGATGCCGGCCCAAAATTCCAAAATGCTTTGCGAATGCGGGAATTTCGCGCCGAACCCGTCCATCATGGTTGCGAAATCGTTTTGCCGTTTGTCGGCGAATGTGCGCCGCTTCAGCATTTCGAGAACCGAAATCGCCCTTTGGTCCTGACCTGCCGTAGCATGCCGCTCTGCCAAATCAAAAATTTGCGTCATCCCTTCATTTTTTTCGCGCAGCAGCTTTTGCAGCACTTCGCTGGCGCGCTCAAGTTGGCCGGCGCCCATCAGTGCCTCGGAAAACGTCATGAGAAAAGGCGCGTCATTCTCCGTAGCCGCGAATGGTTCCAGAATCGACATCGCGCGCACGGCGTTCCCGCTTTGCAGGTTGGCCTGCGCATAAAGCAGCGCCACGCTGCGCTCCTGTGGCGCGAGCTTTTGCGCGCGGCCGAGGAGATTCAACGCATCCGACGAAGAGCCTTTGGTGGTCGCCAATTGTCCCGCGCGAAGAAACGCGCGTGCCGCCAGTGAAGTCTTGCCCAGTCGCTCGGCGCCCTCCGCGAGCTTGATCTGGCGCGCGAGGTTGTCCGGCTCGAGCTGCGCGATGCGCTCCCAGCAAAACAGCGCGTCCTCGTCGCGTCCCGCCTCAACGAAAAGCTCTCCGGCTTTATTGTATTGTTCGATCGCTTCGTCCGGGCGGTTTTGCCGCTGCTGAAGGAAAGCGTAGCGCGCCACACGCTCGGGAGCCTGTTGCGCGGGAATAGAGCGGAGAAACCGGTTGTAAATCGCCAGCGCCTTGGTTTCATCTTTCGGATCGACCAACAAATCAAACAGCATGCCGTAATACACGGCGGCGCGATCGGCTTGATCAATCCGCGCGTACAGATCGCCTAATGCTTGCGTGGCTTCCTGGTGCTGTGGCGCTTCATCCAGTACCGTCAGGTACGCTTGAATAGCGTCCTCGACACGATTCTTCTCAAGGAAGCGCTTGGCGCGTTCCAGATGTTTGTTGACGTCTGCGGCCATCCGTTTGAACTGCCCTTGCAGGCTTGCTGTTGTTGAATTTGCCCCGCCGGCGCAATGTGAGCGCGCACGGTCATTTCCCACTATACGCCGCGAAAGAAGAGCGGGCAAAACCTGCGTTCCAACGCCTTGTGGTAAACGCCAAGTGGCCCGGATTGCGGCGCTCTATCTCGTTTTTACTGGCAGGAGCAGTTATTTGACTCCCATCTTCGGGTCCCAGGAGCCTTGCTCTTTGCGCACATAAATGATTTGGCCGATATGATACGCGTTGTGCGTGCTGATGTGCGTAAAGACTTGCGCATTCTCCTTCAGTCTCGATTCGTCGGCGGTTTCCACCCATTTCTCCAGATCGTTCATGACCTGATCGAGCTGCTGAACGGTATCATTCCAGGTCTTCGTATCAAACATGTCGAAAGTCTCGTCGTTGTTGCCGTTGAATTTCTCAAGCGCCTCGCCTTTTAGCCTCGCTAGGTTCCGCCTATTCCAGTACACGATGTGATATGCCAACTGGCCGACCGAGTGATTGCCCTTGCCGTCCGTCCAACTCGCCTGTTCCGCGGTCAAACCCTTCACGGCAATGTTCGCGGGCACAAACCATTCCTCGGCGCCATGCGTGGATTTCAATTCTGCCAGCAATACTTCCCGCAGCGTCGTTGTTTTCTTGTCTTGGGCAAGAACAGGCACTGACAACAGCAAAAGCGCAAAAACCACTAGTCGCTTCATCATTTCGAGGATCCTCCCAGCCCTTAGACGGACATACCCGCTGTCCGTCTTTCTGATATCTTGACGTTTCTTAACGTTGGTCAAGCAGAAGAATCGTGAGCAGAAGCACGTTGGCCCCGTTCGCGCAGTCCTGCCACGCGGTCAGTTCTTTCGGTGAATGGCTGATGCCACCGATGCTCGGGACAAAAATCATGCCCATCGGCGCGAGCCGCGCCATCCATTGCGCATCGTGCCCAGCGCCGCTCGGCAGCCGCATCGTTTTCAATTGGAGACCCGCCGCAGCCTCTTCAATTTTTTTTCTGAATTTCTGGATCGGCTATTGCCGGAGGGTCGTGATCCACTTTCTTAATCTGAATCTCCGTTCCCGTCTGGCGTGCAATTTCCTGAGCCCGGCGTTGAATCTCGTCGCCCAGCCGCGCAATCTTCTCCGCGGAAAGGTCACGCAATTCAATCGTATGCTTCACTAGGCCCGGTACCACGTTGTGCGCATTCGGGAAAACCTGCAACTGTCCCACCGTCCCCACTTGGCGCCCCGGCTCGCGCGTCACAACCTCTTGCACGGCTTCAATCAACTTCGCTGCGGCAAGCAAGGCGTTGCGCCGTTCCCCCATAGGCGTCGTGCCGGCGTGATTCGCAAATCCGTGAATCTCCGCCTCGTATTCATCAATGCTGACGATGCCTTCCACCACGCCGATGGGAATTTTTGCTTTGTCGAGCGTCCCGCCTTGCTCGATATGCAGCTCCAGATAGCAGCAAAACGAATGCCGAGCGATGCGCGCCTCCGCCAGCAGTGCGGGATCGCCGCCAATTTTGCGCAAGCCATCGTCCACACGAATACCATTGAAAACCCGGGAGAGCACGCTTTCGTCCATCCCCCCAGCGGCAAGCGGGCTGCCCACCAGATTTTCCTCGTTCGACCAGATGACCATCTCCAGTGGATGTTTCGTCGTCACACGGTTTTCTTCAAGCGTCTGCATCACTTCGATCGCAGACATCGAGCCCACGTCTCCGTCAAAGTTGCCGCCGTTCGGGACGGAATCGATATGCGACCCAAACAGAATGCGTGGCAAAGAGGCGTCCGTTCCCGCGCGCGCTCCAAAAATGTTTCCCGCAGGATCGATGCGCGGCTTCAGGCCGGCTTCCGCCATTGCTTGCATCGCATACTTGCGTCCGCCAACATCGGCATCCGAATACGCAACGCGACTCACGCCGTCGACAAAAGTTCCGCCCTCAGGCCGTCCGTAAACACTCAAGCCTTCGAGCCTGCGCCGTATCCGCTCCGCGTCAACCCCGAGAGGAACGAGTCTTGCCGCAGGTACCGACAGCGGCGGTATAGCAAGTCCTGCGCACGCCGTCGCCATGCCATAGAGAAGCTCACGCCGATTGACGCGCATTCTCTGCCTCCCCTCCCCTGAATCTGAGCTGTCTCTTGTATTGCTCTTCATGGATTCGCTTTCACTTCTTCTGGCACACGGACCGTCTCCGTTTTAGGAAGGAGCATAACCAGCAACGCTGCCGCGAGTAGCGAAACCCCTGCGAAAGCCAGCCCGCCGTACAGCGTACCGGTCTTTTGCGTGATGAGCCCGACCATGGACGGCCCGAAAAACCCGCCCAGGTTTCCCACTGAATTGATGAAGGCGATTCCGGTGGCGGCGGAGAACCCCGTCAAAAACTCGCTGGGCATGGCCCAGAACGGGCTCAAGGAGCTGCAATAGCCGATGGCCAGCAACGAAAGAAACGCGATCGTAACGAAGGGTGAATGAGTTCTCGTCAGCAAGAGAAAGCCAATCCCTCCCACTAGCAGGCACGCCGCGGCATGATACCGGCGCTCCAGCCGGCGATCCGAGCTTCGGCCCACAAAAATCATCCCGACCAGCGACACGAGATAGGGGATCATCACCAAGTAGCCGACTAAGATGTAGGAATACTCACTCGATAAAGACTCGACGATTTTCGGCGCATAGAAACTCAGGGTGTAGCTCCCAATCATCATCGTGAAATAGATGGCGGCAAGATGCCACACACGCAGATTGGCGATTCCTTCCATCGCCGAGTGCTGCCCAGGAGGTTTCTGCGCCTCTTCCCGCTCCAGCTCCGCTTGCAGCCAATTTTTTTCCTTTGCGGTCAGGAACTTCGCTTCGCTCGGACGGTTCGGTAACACGAGATAGGTAAAGAATCCGAGCGCGATCGCCGGCAAGCCTTCGAGAATGAACAGCCAGCGCCAGCTTGCCACGCCAAGCCAGTGCACATGTTGCAAAATGAATCCGGAGATCGGCGCTCCCAGCACGTTATTCACCGCAAAGCCGGTCAGGAACAAAGAGAGCACTCGCGCTTGTTCCCGCTGCCGAAACCAGTACGTCAAATACAAAACAATTCCCGGATAGTAGCCCGCCTCCGCAAACCCGAGCACGACGCGCGCGGCGTACAACTGGTGGACACTTTGCGCCAGCCCAGTCAGCGAAGCCACGAATCCCCAGCTTAAAAGAATGCGCGCAATCCACATGCGCGCTCCGACCTTGTGCAGGATCAAATTACTGGGAACTTCAAATAGAAAATATCCGATAAAGAAAATCCCGGCCGCGATGGAGAATTGCTGGCTACTCAGGCCCAGGTCCTTGTTCATCGTCAACTGGGCAAAACCGATGTTCACCCGGTCAATCATTGCCACGACGTAAAGAAGAAACAAATAAGGGATGAGCCGAATCTGGAGTTTCCGAATTGTTTTGGATTCGATGAGCTTTTCGGTGGCGCTGCTCGCCAGCGGGTCCGCGATCGCCTCTGTATGTTCTCTAGTTGCCAAAAGGCCTCGTCTTTAATGCCGCTGACCGCGGGTGTTCCGCGCAGATGTATCCGCTTAACCGCAAAAACTCTATGCCGTGAAAATGCGCCCGTCAAGAAAACGGCGTCGCATTCGCCAGTTTCCCCGCTCATGTTTTTGCATGCAGGCCCTCCCTATCAGATCCCTAAGCTCAGCAAGAACATTTTTAGGAAACTATTTTCTCTTTTCCCCGTTTTAGTAAGTGTCGCTGGTTTATGCCCAAGCACCGACCAGGAGCTTTTCATGTCCATGCGAAACCTGTTTTCGGATTTTTGCTTTTCTTTACGTCTGCTCCGCCGCAATCCCGCCTTCTCCGCCGCGGCGATTGTTGTACTGGCCCTGGGCATCGGGGCCAATACGGCGATCTTCTCTGTCGTCAACGCGGTTCTCCTCCGCCCGCTGCCTTTTGATGATGCTTCGCACATCATGCAGGTCTGGCACGTTCCGCCGGCCAAGAGCTTCCCCGGCATGACCATGTTTGCGGTCTCTCCCGCCAACTACCTCGACTGGCATAGCCAAAGCTCCTCGTTCGCACAAATGGCTGCTTACGGGTTCCGGTCTTTCACGGTTGGCGGCACGGAACGGCCCGAAGCCATCCAGGCGGGAACCGTTGCGTCTGACTTCTTTCCGTTGCTCCGCGTCCAGCCGCTGTTCGGCCGCACTTTCGCGCCCGAGGAAGACCAGGCCGGCCAAGGACACGTGGTTGTGCTGGGCTATAACTTCTGGCGCGATCATTTTGCTTCCGAACGCAACATCGTCGGCCGCAACATCCTTCTTGACGGTGAAACCTATTCCGTCATCGGCGTCATGCCGGAGACTTTTCGATTCCCGAGCTGGGCCAAACTTTGGGTTCCTCTCGCGTGGACCAACGATACGCGCGCGGTCCGCGGAAATCACAACTACGCAGTCATAGCGCGTCTGAAAAAGAATGTGGACATGCGCCAGGCGCAAGCTGAATTAAGCGCGATTTCCATGCGTCTTGAGCAGCTCTATCCCGAAGATGACAAAGGCTGGGGCGCTACTGTCCTGCCTCTGCGAGAACAACTCGTTGGCGACGTGCGAGCCGCGCTGCTCGTTCTTCTGGGAGCTGTTGCTTTCGTTCTGCTCATCGCTTGCGCCAACGTTGCCAATCTCGTCCTCGCCAAGACGCTCGCGCGGCGCAAGGAGATCGCCATTCGGACCGCGCTGGGAGCTTCGCGTCTCGTCGTCCTGCGCCAGATTCTTGCCGAAACTGTGCTGCTCTCTGTCGCCGGCGGTGGGTTGGGATTATTTCTCGCGTATTTTGGCATCACCCTCATCGTCAAAGTCCTCGGCGACCGCATTCCGCCGTTCATGCAAGTTACGCTGGATGTCCCCGTGCTGGCTTTTACGCTTTTGCTCTCCGTTGTCGCTGGAGTTCTAGCTGGTTTGATCCCTTCAGTACGCTTCACGAAAGCCGATGTTAATGAAGCGCTCAAGCAGGGCCAAAGCCGCGGCACCTCGGATGCCCGCGGTGGAGGAACGCGCCGTCTTCTCGTAATTTCCGAAGTCGCGCTTTCGCTTGTGCTGCTGATTGGAGCCGGCCTGATGATTCGCAGCTTGTGGGAACTTCGCAAAGTCCAGCCGGGTTTCGATCCTCATAATGTCCTGACCATGACGGTTCCCCTGCCACGAAACAGATTTTCGTCTCCCTTCGGCCAAATCAACTTCTTCCAGGACGCTTTGGCGCGCGTGCGGGCTCTCCCCGGCGTCGAATCCGCGGGCGTGATTGATGATTTGCCGTTAAACGGCGGCGGGTCGCATCAGCCGTTCACCATCGAGGGCCGCCCCGCCCCGCCCATGTCCGAGCAGCCTGAGGTGGACGTTCGCGTGATCAGCCCCGGATACTTGCGCGCAATGCACATTCCCATCGTCAGAGGCCGCGACCTCAACGACTCCGATTTCGAGGGGAGACCTGCCGCAGTTCTCATCAGCGAATCTTTGGCTCGCCGCTTCTGGCCTAATGAAGATCCCATCGGCAGGCACATCACGCTGACTTTTTTCCCTAACGTCGTTCGCGAAATTGTTGGCATCGTTGGAGATACCAAACAGGATTCTCTTGACGAGACTCGCCCGGTGGCGACCATTTACCATGCGCTCGCGCAGCTCACTACTCCTCCCAGCGAACCCTGGCGCTCTTTTCCCATGAGCTTTGCCGTACGCACCAATTCCGATCCGATGAATTCCGTGACCGCGGTCACCGGCGCTATCCATCAAGCGGCTCCAGATCTTCCCGTGGTCGACGTGATGAGCATGAACGAGATCATTGCGCAATCCGTCTCTCCGCAGCGTTTCAATATGCTGCTGCTGGCCTGCTTCGCGGGGCTCGCATTGGTTCTTGCGGCCGTTGGAATTTACAGCGTGCTTTCTTACACCGTGCGCCGCCGCGCCCGCGAAATCGGCATTCGCATCGCTCTTGGAGCCTCCCATCAGGATGTAATTCGTATGATCCTCGCGGATGGATTGAAGCCGATCCTTGTCGGTGTCGTGCTCGGACTCACCGCCGCCGTGGCGCTGAGCCGCGTCGTGTCCTCTCTCATTTACGGCGTCCGCGCCACTGACCCGCTCACGTTCGCCGCCGTCGCTGTTCTTCTTTTGCTCGTCGGCGTCTTCGCCACCATCCTTCCGGCGTATCGCGCTACGCGCATCGAGCCCGTCCGCATCCTCCGCGAGGAGTGACTCGGCTAACCCTCGGCTGCGGCTGCGCGAAGCCGCAAGTTATGGCAAACTGAATGTTACTCGGCACGGTTTTTGCCTGCCTGTGGCAGGCTGGCTCGCGGTAGCGGATGGTCCTCACGAGAAGCGGCTCCTGCCGGTAATTGAAAAGAGTAAAAGCAATCGCCAAGCTGGGCGATAATCGGGATACATGGATCCACAATTCATAAGGAATTTCTGCATCATCGCGCACATCGACCACGGCAAATCCACGCTGGCCGACCGCCTGCTCGAAATGACCGGCGCGCTTTCCGAACGCGAGATGCACGAACAAGTTCTCGACTCCATGGACCTGGAGCGCGAGCGCGGCATCACGATCAAGGCGAAAAGCATCCGCCTGCACTACAAAGCGAAAGACGGAAACACCTACCGCTTGAACTTGATTGATACGCCAGGGCACGTGGATTTTTCCTACGAAGTTTCACGCGCGCTTTCCGCGTGCGAAGGCGCGCTGCTGGTAGTGGACGCTTCGCAGGGCGTGGAAGCGCAGACCGTCGCGAATACTTTTCTTGCTGCCGGGCACAACCTCACCATCCTTCCGGTGATCAACAAGATTGATTTGCCGGCGGCGCAGCCCGACTTTGTGAAAGAGCAAATCGAGAGCGTGCTGGCGATTCCGGCGGACGACGCGTTGCCCATCAGCGCAAAAAGCGGTCTCGGTGTCGAGGACGTGCTCGAAGCCATTGTCGCCCGCGTTCCCCCTCCGAAAGGCAGCGCGGAAAACCCGTTGCAGGCGCTGATTTTCGATTCCTGGTTCGACATTTATCGCGGCGCCGTGATTCTGGTGCGCGTCAAAGCAGGCCGCGTGACGAATCACTTGAAAGTGAAACTTGTCGCCGGCGATCAAACTTACGAAGTCGAACAACTCGGCACTCTCACGCCGAAGCCTGTCGCGCTCGAAGAGCTGGAAGCAGGCGACGTCGGATTTATCGTCGCGAACATCAAGCGCGTGGCTGATGCGCGCATGGGCGACACGGTGATTGAAGTCGACCGGCCCGCTCCCGCGCTGCCGGGATTCGAGGCCATCAAGCCGATGGTCTTCGCGGGACTTTTTCCCGTGCTCGCCGACGATTACGAGCCGCTGCGCGACGCGCTCGGAAAATTGCAGTTGAACGACGCGGCGTTTTTCTACGAGCCAGAAAACTCGGTTGCGCTCGGTTTCGGCTTCCGGTGTGGCTTCCTCGGGCTGCTGCACATGGAAATTGTGCAGGAGCGGTTGGAGCGCGAGTTCGGCCTGAACCTGATCACGACGGCACCGAGCGTGCGCTACCGCATCACGCGCGTGACGGGCGAAGCGATCGAAGTCGACAGTCCGGCGAAATTTCCAAATCCCAGCGACATTCAAAAGATCGAAGAGCCGATCATCAAAGCGATGATCATAAGCAACGAAGAATCGGTCGGCGGCCTGTTACAGCTTTGCCAGGAAAAGCGCGGCACGCAGAAAAACTTCGAATATCTCTCGCCGACGCGCGTGATGCTTACTTACGAATTGCCGCTCAACGAAATCGTGCTCGACTTCTACGACCGCTTGAAATCCGTCTCACGCGGCTACGCCTCGCTCGACTACCACCTAGCCGGGTACCAGGAATCGGACCTGGTGAAGCTCGACGTGCTGGTGGGCGGCGAGCCGGTGGACGCGCTGGCGCTGATTGTTCATCGCGATTTTGCTTACGAGCGCGGGCGCGAACTGGTAACGCGCTTGCGGAAACTGATTCCGCGGCAACTGTTCGAGGTGCCGATTCAGGCGGCAATTGGCAGCCGCATCATTGCGCGCGAAACGGTTGCGGCGATTCGCAAGAACGTGCTGGCCAAGTGCTACGGCGGCGACATCACGCGCAAGCGCAAGCTACTCGAAAAGCAAAAGGAAGGCAAACGGCGCATGAAGCGCGTCGGCCAAGTGGACATTCCGCAGGAAGCGTTCCTCGCGGTGTTGAAAGTTTCCTCTTCCGACGAAGAATAGCTTTAGTTTTAGTTTTAGTTTTTTAGCCAACGGGATTTCTTCCTCATCTCCTTTCCGCAATGAACCCGGCTGCGGGTCTTGACGCCAGTCACGGGAATCGATAGCGTCTGGCCCATCTTCTGCTTGGAGGATTTTCGATGCGTGCATTTCGGAGTGCGGTTCTACTGCTTTGCGTTTTTTGCTGCCCAGCGCTGACGACGGCGGCTGCAAATCATCCCAAGATTCTGATTATTTACGACATGGAAGGCGTTTCGGGCGTGACGCACTACGAAATGCTTTGGATCGAAAGGCCCGAGGAATACGCCAAAGGTCGCGAATCGCTCACCTCGGACGTGAACGCCGCAATTCGCGGACTCTTCGCCGGCGGCGCGGGCTCCGTTTGGATTCAAGACGGGCATGGCTCTGGCAACACGAAGGAACCGGACCTGCTCGTCGACAAAATGGACGCGCGCGCGAAATTCGATTTTCGCGATCACGATTTTGATCCGTACAACACAGGGATTGACGGCTCGATCGACGCCATCGTGTGCATTGCGATGCACGCGCGAGCCAATACGAACGGGTTCATGGCGCACACGGTTACCGATCGCATCAGTTATCGCATCAACGGAGTGGATTTCACGGAGACGCACATCGTCGCGCTTTCCGCGGCGCGCTGGGGGATTCCGGTGATTATGGTTTCGGGTGATAACGTGCTTGGTGAACAACTGAAGCCGGATTTTCCAGAGCTTGAATACGCCGTGGTGAAAACGGCCAAGAGCCGCGCGCTTGCCGAAACTCTGCCGCCGGGCGAAGCGACGAAACGGGTCGAAGAAGCTGCCAAACGAGCAATGGAGAAATTCCTTGCGGGCGCTTACCGGCCGTACTATCAGCAGCCGCCTTACGACTTCCAGCTTGGGTTTCAGAATTGGCAACAAGCCAACGGTTCTGCCACGGCGCCTGGAGTGCAAAAGGACGGCGACCTGGGTGTGCGGTACAAGAGCGCGACCTTCATCGAGGGCTACGTGTTGAGCCTCGACGCGCTGCGACGCAGCAGCGATTCGCTGCAAGTGCTGATTCGGATTCTGAGCCAGGACCCCCAGGGGAAGAAGTATTTGGACCAGCTCTCAGACACGTTCTGGACGCGCTGGCTCACTCCGGAAAAAGCGGTGCCTTACATGCAGCCGGGGCCGAAGCCCGCGCCGAAAACGCGCTTCTACGGAGACAATTGAAACTCGGGCACCCATTTGGGTCATTCCTTCTTGCGGATTTCGGTGGTGAGGCGGCCGCGGTGGAGCTGGAGGGAGACGCAGTCGCCGATTTGGACTTGGGCGGCGTCGCGAAGGACGATGCCATGCCCGTCGGTGGCGATGGCGTAGCCGCGTTCGAGAACTTTTAGCGGGCTGCGCTCTTCGAGTTGCAAAGCGAGGCGGGCGAGGCGCTCGCGCTTTGCGCGGAGCAGGCGTTCTGCTCGGAGGCCGAGATCGGCGGAGCGCTTTTCCAAGCGCAGGCGGAACGCGGCAATCTTCGCGCGAAAATCAAAAGAGACGATGCGCAGATGCGCGACGGTGAAGCGTTTGCGCGATTGTTCGAGGCGCGCGCGGAGGCCGAGGGCGAGGCGGGCGGTCATTTCATCGGCGCGCTGGCGCTGCTGGCGGAGCAGGTCGAGCGGGCGGCGGAAGCCGGGGCGCGCGGCGAGTTCGTGAATGCGCCGGCTCAGAACCAGGATGCGATAGCGCATTTGCTCAGCGAGGGTGCCGCGGAGGTCGGCGATGTGCTTATCGAATTCGCGGCGCGTTTGCACGACGAGTTCGGCGGCAGC
>DATEGO010000137.1:0-3053 GCA_035280065.1 Candidatus Acidiferrum sp. | reverse complement strand
TGGCGAGAGTGTGCCGGCGAGCACGGCACATGACAGTGTGCGCGCCGAGGTGGGGTGCGGCGACCGAGCCTCGCAAAGAAATGTCGTTGAAACGGCTGCAAGAAAGAATTTGTTTCGCGGCGAGGCAGAGAGATGCGGAGTCCGCGTAATCCTGCTCGGGTCCGGGGCTGTTTCCTCGGCCTGTTCTCGCTCCTCTCGCTCCCGCGCCTCGACCGGACGCTTGGCCTCATAGAACAGATTCCCCGGCAGTTTGATGCCGTGCGCCAAGCAGAACTGGATACAGCGTTCCATGGTCTTGCCCAGCAGCTCACCAGCCTGGCGCTCCAGATAGGTGCGTTCCCACTCCTGCACAAATCTCCACGAACCGGTGCGTTCCATGCCGATGGCTTCCCACGCTTCCCGGCATCCCTCGGTTTTCGCCGGCTCTTTCTTTCGGTGTTCTTGCTTTTGGGGTTCTTCTTGCTTTTTCCCTGTAGGGGGTTTTGGGGTTTGACTTTTCCCGACAGGGGAAGCAGCGGCAGTTCCTTCTTCTGCTTCTTCTCTTTTTGTAGAGTCAACTGCATTGTATATAAGGATATGATCGCTGTGATCGGTAGTGTTCGCACATTCAGATCGGTAGTGATCCGTCATTCGCTTCCGGGAGTGATCGGTAGTGATCGCACATTCACTTTTGGAGTGATCGGTAGTTTTTGACCGCTCACTTTGAGCTGTATCTGCCGGGGGGCGGAACCACTTTTTGGACTTCTTGACCCGGATCACATAACCGACTGGCGTGCGCTCTTGGGAGATGTATCCGAGTCGAGCGAGGCGCCTGCGCCAGTTTCGAGCCGTGCACGCCGAGCATTGTCCATGGAATGCGCGCACAACGTCCTCATCACGGATTGGCTTACCGTAAAGAACGATTCCATCTCGGCTGTTGTCAGGCGCCGGAACCTCTTGCGTCGTCCAATCGACGTAGAGGTCGAGGAGCCAGCGCGCATGCGTCGTACACCATCGTGATTCCGGCCCCCGCCTGAATCACATGGTCTCGTTACCGGGCCCTTCTCGATGATCCGCCTCACACATCCAGACCCTTGAGGAGCTTCGTAAGGGCGTCTAGAAAGACGCGGCACATTTCCGCAAGCGATTCAGCCGCCGAGTCCATGTCGGACGACGTTAGATAGTTCCAGTAAGTTTCCATCTTCACGCCCATCCAATTGAACGCTGATACTCTATCGATCAAATGTAACCTTCCGTGCGTAACACTCTGGTGGTATCTAAGCTGGGAAGTTTCGGGTGTATCAACACTGGTAGTTATAGACCAAGGCCCAATAGGAGATTTGAATACCAAGGATCTTGTACTGATGCTGTGGTTGCAGAATTCGCCAGACAGTGACCGAAATTTGTTTTCGATCTTCGAACGGAGTAGCCGTTTATTAATCTCGAACGCGGAAGGATTCGAAACTTTCAGATCATTGAGGGCCATTTCAGTTCGGCTGCTAACGTACGCTCTAACCCCAGCCCAGGGCACCGCTACATCGTATCCTCGATAGAAGGTATCCAGAAGATTCCTTTCTGCCGGAGAAAAAGATTCGCCTAGTAGTTTTGAGGCAATGTTGTGTGCCTGCTTGAGCTTGGCGACAACAAAGCAACGCCGGTCAGCCTGAGGCAAATTCTCTGTGAACTCCAAGTACCTTAGAGCTGGACCACTCTTCAAGCCCCTGAGACGAGGAAAACCCTCCAAAAACTGCCTGAGCGTGTCGGCGCATGCCCAACGATAAAAATGAATAAGAAAATCGCTTCGCGTATCTCGGAAAGTGCCAGTCTTCTTGCGACGAGTCTGCCTCAAAAGGCCCCCGCTGGCGCGAGTGCAAGCGCGGATCCAAATTCTACGGAAATGCCGGCTACGATATCTTCTAGAGCCAATCGAACTAAGAAGCAAATTTCAAAAGTGTCGGCGACCTCGTATACGATTAACCGAAATAGATTTTAAGGCCCGCTTGCCGTCGGGCTTATTATTGGGGCTCATGTTTGGCTCTGCTCACTTTGTGACTCGTCTCACGTATTCCGTCTCAGCTGTTTTGTCTTTTAGGATATGCGATTTTGGTTGGCTCGGCGGGCTCGGGCATAAGAGATAGGGCGACAAGAGCGTAAGGATATATATACCAATATTTAATCATCAGGGAAACAAATTTGCGTGGTTGGAGGACAAGCCAGAGCCTCTCACGTTTGGCTGCGATTTGCCCTATTCAAGCTCCTTGGCCTTCTGGTACTCAGTCAGCTTGCCTATAAGAGAGGCGACAAAACCACTAAAACGAAGGTCAGTGGCTGGCTCAGTGTAGCTTCCCTCTTTTCCATCTTTGCGGTCAGACATTATGAAACATGCAGAACTGTAGAGCCGCTCAAGTACCACCTTGCGACACAGGAGTTCGTACCTTTTCGCATAAGAGACTGACCCTGGCAGGCGTTACGTAGAGCATTACAACAACGTGCGTTTGAATAGCGCCATCGGCTACATCACGCCAAAGAACATGCTCGCCGGACATCAGCAGGAGATTCAGCAGACAGAACTTCATGGCACAATCTGTTGCACTTCAAGGTGGTATTCGCTAAACGGCGAACATATTCGCGATCCAGATAACGATTGATCCAACCGACCCCGCGGGCGGTGGTCAGCTCGACGACACGAACCGGACTGTATCCTTGCTCCACGCTCCTGGATTATGTGCGCTTCCAATCCAGCCAACAGCCGCGGCCTTCCTCTTCCACCATCAATGATCGCGTCGCCATCACCGAGCATGAAAGGTGCAAGGGAGTTGTGAAGGTCAGGCGAAACCGCGTTACCCCTGCAGGTGCCTGCGGCATTCCGGTGCATTCGTCTGTCACCCGCTCAAGGTTCGATCCGCGCCGCGGCCCTATCCCGCCATCAAAAACTGCAAATAGGGTTTCCAGCCGGAAGCTCGGTGCGGAACGGTCCTCCAACGTAGGTAACTGCGACTGTAACATCGCTGGCCGGAATGTTAGGGTCCTCGTTGATGCCGATGTGGCCGTTTCCAAAGTCAACAAAGCCCTGC
>DATEGO010000136.1:0-5267 GCA_035280065.1 Candidatus Acidiferrum sp. | reverse complement strand
GGGGAGGAAACCCGGCGGGGATGCGGGTAAACATGGGGCATGGTAGCAGGGGAATAAGGGAAGCGGCAAGTGATTTACATCGAATGGTCGAAAACGGGGGTTGAACGGTCATTAGGAACATTAAACGGGCGGGCGGCGGAGGAGAGATTCCGAAATGCGGTGCGAGCCGTCAGGGCGAAACTCGCGCGATCAGGAAGGCCATTACCACCTGCTACCCAAGCCGCTAAAAATGAGCAGTTGATGCCAGCAACGGAGGCCGACGACGAAAGAAAAATCTGAATCTAATGACGAGTTTAGCGAAGCCGAATTCCTTGGCTTTGCCAAGTCCTACCTCTCAGAAGCGTTTCCCCAACCCACAACGTGTTGGCTGTCCACCGGATTCGGACCTACAACGGATGGCTGAACAACCCGTTGAGGCTCGCGACGCCGCAGCCAGCGAACACCTGACCTGTTGCTCGCCGTGCTTCAATCGCTACATGGAAATTTTAGCGAACCTAAGACGTGGAAAAGCAGCTGGAAAATAGTCGCGCGCCTAGTCGTCCAGCTTTGATTCTATGTCCTTGATGGAATACAGTTCTGGCCTACAGGCCTCAATTTCCGAGTCGCTCGTTATTCGTCCGAAGCGCTTCGCAACCTCCCAAAAGCTCGTTTGAACTAATCGTCAGTCGCGCTCGCAACCCTGCTTTCGGCGTCCTTTTTCGTCGGACCATGGTGAGTATGGCGGAGCATCTCGAAAGCCTGGAACAGTTGTTCATCGTAGCGGGTCCCTTCTGGGCTTCTAAGGAACGCCATTTGAGCATCCCACGTCTGCCGTATCGGCACTCCGATCAGTTGCGCCGCCGCACGAAATAACTCCTGAAATCGCGCTGGCCCAAACCAGGACGAGGGAACCGATCCGTTTTGCCCGCACCACATTTCCGCAACTTGGATCGCATACTTGATCCGCACGGGCGCGGGCGGATGGGTGAGTCGGTAGATTGACGCCGCGTCCGCCGGTCCACGCCATAAGACACAAAAGAACACGAGGAGCGCGAGAAAATAGCAAGTCAGCAAGAGCTCGTCTGCCTCGATATCCGGGAGCGCCGCCGCGCGGAGGTCCGCGAGCGCGCTATTGCGCCTCTCTCCTCGAAGAACGTGGGAAAGAACGATATAGGCGGCATAGCTGTCGGCGTCGAGTTCCCGTGCCTGGCAGTTGATATCCCCCGACGCGTTGTCGCGCCGAAGCTCCGTCCAGATATGCGTCACTTCATTCCCGCTCCCGACGCAGTGGCGATGGATATGATGCGTGTATTCGTGCGCGATAAGGAAGTCGAGCTGAATTTGAAAGAGGAAGCCGTGCAGAGCATCCAGATTGACCTCCGGATTTAGCCGCAGCGGATTTGCGATAAGCGGCGACCGGCTGAGAGCGTGCGAGCTGTGCCAAAGCAGCTCGATCATAGGAAACGTCACGACGATGAACGAAAAATTCTCGTACTGAAAGGCGTGAGCATTCGCGGTTCCGTCAGTCACCTCGAGATAATCGAAGTGAAACGGAGGATGCTCGACACCTGCCGAGGCATTGACTCCTTCCAGCCGGAGCGCTTCGTTCATCGTGCTCTGAACGAGGTGCAGAAAAAAACGCAAGGATTCCGGCTCGATGCGGTCGATGTCAAGCTTGCCGGAATAGCACGAACATCCGTCCTCGTGTCTGAGCTCGTTTCTGACGATGCGGTCAAGAATGACTTCTGGTGGGGTCATTTCTTCAATTGTAGTCGAGGATTGAGTACGCCGACTAGGTCCGGGAAGTTGGGCAGCGTTGCTTGTCGAGTCAACGCCTGCGACGTCCAGGTTCGCAGAAGTTGAGCCTCCATCCGTATCGTCGGCAAACCTGAAGTTGAGTCTCGACGTCACGATTAGATTTGATTTTTGATTTGAAGGGTGAGGAGCTGCTCTGGTGACAAGTGGGGGAAGGAAGGTGGCGAATAGAAGTCCAGCGTCCTGCTTTCAGCGGTGAGGACAGCCTGGCCAGCAACAAGGCCGGCGCATTCCTTCTTTAAGTTCCGTGCGCACCCGCTCAATGTGCTGCTTTCTGGTTTCCGGTTTCTTGACGGAGATGACCCAGCAGATCCACTCATTGCGCGCGAGTGGCGTAATATCCTGCCATTTTGCCCGCGCCCCTGGGTCAGAAATGAGAACCTTTCGCAAATCCGCCGGTACATTGTGTACCGCGCCAGGGGAGATCGCCTTCTTGGTCATCGATTTCATTCTACATCGTTATGCAATGTCCGAATTTGGCCGCAGAGAAAAGCTAACTTGGACAACTGTTTATGTCATTGATGGAATCCTCGAGTTCAATACATTGGTGTGGAACCGCGGTCAAGCCGCTGCTTGAATGCGGGAGCGAGTCGGATGCAATTCCGGATCACCGGGGCGCGGTCGTTGATTGCGATACCGCCGCCTTCGATCTGGCTGCTTTGGCCATCATCTATTTGGACCTTGAATCCAGCGTGGCCCATCTTGTCTTCAGATGACCGAGCTACAGCCGGCAACAACCGTTGCGTCAGGACCTGTTATTGCGACGTCCAGCGAATCAAAGAGGCAAGGCTTGGCGTAGAAAGACGATTCTGGATGTGTTGTCGCTAGCCTTGATCGGAAACGCCTCGGTCAGGCAGTTCCTTAGGAAGGCAAGAAATACACCCGAGGCGTTTTCGATAAGGAGACTAGGAGGAAGCCGCTGGCGTTTGCGGCGGACGCGTTGAGTTATGGGATTTGAATGACAGTTTGGTACCGATTGGAGAGCTGGAAGAGCAGCGGCGAACGGGGAAGGTCCCGCAGAGATCGTCGACGGCGCCGCAAGTGCCTGCAAGAGTGCGCACGGAACGTTGCCTGAGAGCGTGGGGGCAGGGAGGGAACACACGGATGGATCGGCGTGCGAGAGCACGTCTGCAAGGCGCGACTGAGGAAAGCGCTACGAAGAGTCGAAGTAAGCGCATGTTGATAATTCCGCAGCGGTAAATCTCTGAATCACGCTCATGGCCGCGCCACAACGCGGGCAGTGCCAGAGGGTAGAACTCTCGGAGGGAATTTGGCACGTTCCGGTTTCTGCGGGCGCCGAGGAGTTGGCGGCCAGCAGTTGCCGGCACAGCACAAGACTAGAAGCGCGCGAACGGTTCACCAGAAACCCGAAGTGACGGATGCGCACGAACCCTTTGGGGAGCACGTGCAGAAAGAAGCGACGCAAGAATTCCGTGGCGACCAGGGTCATCTGGCCTTGCTTGCCACCGTGGGCGTAATTCTTCCAGCGAAAAGTGACGCGCTGTTGCTCGAAGGCCAGCAACCGATGGTTGGAAATGGCCACGCGATGGGTGTAGCGACCCAGATAACGCAACACCTGCAGCGGGCCACCGAAGGCAGGCTTGGCATAGACCACCCAGTCGTGGCGGTGCAGGCGGCGGATCAGTTTCGAGAACTGCGCAGAGTCGGCCAGAGCCGCTGCTGGGCCGGCGCAGTATAGTTTTTTGCTGCGGTAGAGGCATTTCAGACCGGCCAGGAATTTCCCACGAAAGACGCGGCTGAGGATCTTCACGGGTAAGAAGAAAGCATACCGAGGGCGGATCCAACGACGGCGGTCTGGCGATATTCCGCCCGCGGGAATGGCGCAGTGAATGTGGGGATGCAGCAACAGGTTTTGCCCCCAGGTATGGAGAATGCTAATCACGCCGATCTTTGCCCCTAAGTGTTTGGGATCAGCCGCGATCTCCAGCAAGGTTTGCGCGCTGGCAGTGAACAGCAGGTCGTAGAACAAACGCGCGTTGTCCAAGGCCAGCACATTAAGTTCATGGGGCACGGTGAACACCACATGGAAGTAGCTGGTGGCCAGGAGTTCACGCTCGCGGGCCGTCAGCCAACGCTGGCGCGCTTGGGCCTGGCACTTGGGGCAGTGCCGATTTCTGCACGAGTTGTAAGAGATGGCCTCATGACCGCAGCGCAGGCACGCATCCCGGTGGCCACCCAGTGCTGCGGTGCGGCAGTGCTGAATGGCGCGAAACGCTTTGAGTTGTTGGAAATCAAAGCTGGATCGATAACAGTCCAGGAAGCGATCGCCTTGCGCGCGTAGGATGTCGGCCACCTCCAGGGTGGGCCGCGTCATCCTTTAGTTCTTGCGCTTAAAGGTGCGGCTGATGGTCTGGGCGCTGGACAAAGAGAGGCTGTCCAGCGGATTCGTAACCGCGTGCAAGTGTCGCTGTGACAGATGCAGATACTGAGCGGTAGTCTCCAGGTCGCCATGACCGAGCAGAACCTGGATGGTGCGCAGGTCGGTGCCGGCTTCCAGCAAGTGTGTCGCCCAACTATGACGCAGCGTGTGCGGGGTAATGCGTTTGCTCAGCCCAGCATGGCGAGCCGCTTCCTGGCAGGCCAGCCACACGCTTTTGTCCGAGATGGGTTGCTGCGGTCCGCGCCGAGGATCGCGGCTGGGAAACAAGTAGGTCTTGGGCTTCCGCCAGCGCCAGTATTCCCGCAGTGTTTCTAACAATGCAGGACTGAGCGGCAAGTCCCGGCTGCGGCCTCCTTTGCCGCAATTCACCCGGATCATCATCCGCTGGCTATCGATGTCGCTGACCTTGAGACGAGCGAGTTCTGCGCGTCGCATGCCGGTGCCGTAGAGAGTGATCAGTAGTGTCCGCCGAAATAGTGTCCCCGCCGCATTGATTAAGCGCGAGACTTCCTCCGGGCTCAGCACCGTCGGCAGCCGACGGCGGTCCTTGGGATAGGGCAAGAACTCACGGAACTGATGCCGCTTCAGCGTCTTGACGAAAAAGAATCGCAGCGCCGCTACACAATTCACTGCGCTGCCGGGTGTCAGCTTGCGCTCTTTGAGCAGATAGGCCTGGTAGGTACGAAGTTCGTTTGGTCCTAGCTTATCCGGGGACTTGCCGAAATGCTTGGCGAAGTCGGTCACAGCCCGAAGGTACTTGCGTGTGGTAATCTCTGAATAGTTGCGACGCTGGAGCTCATCCAGCATCATTCGACGTAAACGGGTCACAGGGACACCTCCTTGTGACCCGTAACTTATCTCAACCGATAGGCAACCTCACCGCTCCGTTCACCTCACGCGTAGCGTCCGCCGCGCCAGCGGCTTAGTCCTTGTCGGCGATCCGGAAGTAACTCGCTAGTATCCGGGTGGCCCGTGATCCAGGAGTTTCTGCGATCGATGTTCACCAGCCTAGCCGTCTAGACCAGCCCGTGGAGCCCGCTTGCATCCATTCCGTGAACATGATATTTGGTGC
>DATEGO010000135.1:0-15361 GCA_035280065.1 Candidatus Acidiferrum sp. | reverse complement strand
TCATCCAGCATCATTCGACGTAAACGGGTCACAGGGACACCTCCTTGTGACCCGTAACTTATCTCAACCGATAGGCAACCTCACCGCTCCGTTCACCTCACGCGTAGCGTCCGCCGCGCCAGCGGCTTAGTCCTGGTCGGCAACCCTTCCCTTGAGATTATTTCAGGATTGCGCGTCATCCGCCAACAATCAGCGGCGCGCGAAGAGCTCGACCCTAGCCGCCTTCACTTGGGCAGATCAACGACTGATCCGACGCCCGCGTACACGTAATGCTCGCCAAACGCTCTCCTCAGGGCAGCGAACTCCGGCTCGCCAGTGCAATGCCCCGGCGCCACCCGTTCCAACTTGTATTGGTTGTGCAGCACGCCGGCAATGCGCTCCACTTCAGGATCCGGTGCTTGGATCTGGTGCAGCCCGCCGAACAGGATATTGATGTGAGGATCGATCGCACTGGCCTCGCGCACGATGTGCTCCACGCCGGGATGCGAGCAACCCACCACTAGCACGAGGCCGTCAGGTGTGCGGATGGCGAGCGAAAGCTCGCGCAATTCCAGCGCACCGGGTTTGTCGGAGACCAGCGCAATCAGAAACATGCCCGGCGCGATCTCGGTATTCTTGTCGATCAGTTGAAAGTTGGCGCCGGGCCAGGCCTCTCCCATATGTATGATCTCAGGTGGCGCGCCGCCGTAATAACGCTGTTCCGTTGGCAGAGACGCGTCTTTGCGATACCACGTACTGCTGGGCTGGTCGTCGCCGTAGACTCCGGATCTCTCCTTCGGAGCGTAGATCTTCACGGTAGGGTTCACCTTGAGCAGGTAGGCCAATCCGCCCATGTGGTCACCGTGGCGGTGCGACATAACGACGAAATCGAGGTTTCGCAGATCCACACTCTCAGCGTTTACGTTGTGTTCAAAAATTTTGGCATTGTTGCCTGTATCGAAGAGGATGCGTTTGCCGCCATACTCGATTAGGGCCGCAAACCCCCAATCCGTTGTCAGTGGGGAATTCTTGGCAAACGAATCGTACAGAATGGTGACGCGGTTTGGCGTTGCTGCGACAGCCACGTCCGCGAGCAGCAGAATGATAACCGGCAAGGCATGCAAGGAAATGCGTCTCAACACTGTTCCTCCTCAGCGCTCAGTCTTCTTCTTTTCTTTGACAGTCGCTGGAACTGCCCGACCCTATGGGGAGTTATGGAAACTTTTGCATCACTAGGCTCCATTTAGCAACCATTGATAGTAGACCAAAACTGGAAGGGTTGGTGGCGAGTGGTCGGCAAGAACGAAGCCGCTTGTGCGGCGGACGCTGCGCGTGAGGTAGTGGAGCGGTGGTTGCCTAACGGTTGAGATAGGTTATCGGGTCATAAGGAGGCCATCCCTATGACCCGACTTCGCAAAATGATGCTGGAAGAGCTCCAGCGTCGTAACTTTTCTGAAGATACCATACGCCATTACATCCACACAGTCGAAGATTTTGCTCGACACTTCAACCGCCCACCGGATCGCTTAGGCCTGCGGCACATTCGCGAATACCAAGCCCACTTGTTCCAGAAGCGGAAGCTATCGTCGGGTTCGGTTACCAACCATCTGGCGGCCCTACGCTTTTTCTACATCCAGACGCTCAAGAAAGCTTGGAGCGTCGCCGAGACTCCCTATCCGAAAAAGAACCATCACCTCCCAGCGATCCTCAGCCAGGAAGAAGTCGCGCGACTCATCGATGCCGCTGGCACTCCCTTCCATCGCACTCTGCTCATGACGCTCTACGCTACCGGTCTGCGGCGGGCTGAAGTAACCCCCTGAAGGTCAGCGATATCGACAGCAAGCGCATGGTGATTCATGTCCGCGGAGGAAAGGGCCGCAAGGACCGCGATGTCCTGCTCAGCCCCAAGCTGCTCGAAGAACTGCGCAAGCATTGGCGTCGGTTGCGGAGTAAAACCAGCGACTGGCTCTTTCCCGGCAACCGTTGGCATACTGCGAATCACCCCATCGACGCAAAAACGCTATACCACGCCTGCCAAGGAGCCGCGCAGCGCGCGTCGAAACAGTGTTCCAGCTGCATTGATCAGGCGCGAAACTTCTTCCCGGCTCAACACCGTCGGCAGTCGCCGCCGGTCCTGGGGATAGGGCAAGAAATCGCGAAACTGGTGACGCTTCAGAGTCTTCACGAAAAAGAATCGCAGAGCCGCGACCCGGTTGACCACCCTGCCGGGTGTCAGCCTGCGGTCTTGCAGCAGATAGGCTTGATAGGTCCGAAGTTCGTTGGGGCCGAGCTTCTCGGGGGACTTGCCAAAATACTTAGCGAACTCAGTTACAACTCGCAGGCAATTACGCGTCGTGATGGCCGAGTAGTTGCGACGTTGGAGTTCTTCCAACATCATCTTGCGTAAACGGGTCACAGGAGTCTCCTTTCTCCGTGACCCACACTACGTCAGCTACCCAACTTTTCCGTTCGCCTCACGCGTAGCGTTCGCCGCGCCAGCGGCTTAGTCCTTGTCGGCAATGCGGAAGTTACAACCTGCCGGGTGCTAAGTTCCGAGTGGCATCTGGGCAAGTTTGCGCAACAGCACGTCGGACTCATAGAAATACTTTTCTTCGCTGCGGTCGAGCGGGTTGCGACGAACTAATGAACGGCGGAAGCGCGGTCGTCCACAAATTCACAAACGTCTCTGAAAAACGGTAATCTGCTTTGGATCGGGCAGTGCGATCGGCTTCAGCCACGACTGCTTCGCGAGCATGCATGTGCAAGGCCCGAGCGCGCCAATCTTGATTGGCCTGTTTGTGCTCTCCTCTTCCAGTCTGTCTACCACATCAGCGAGGATCGAGCCGGTAAAGGGCGAATACAAATAGAACACGGTCCCGCTGGACAGATCTGCCGCCCTCGCGTCCTCACGAATGAACCGGACCTGGCTTAGGTGGAGGCTTTGAGCGCATTCCTGCGCACTTGCAACGTAAGCCGGATCCACCTCGATACCAAGGCTTCGGACTCCAGTCAACATGGATGCCAACAGTGCCACATGTCCCAATCCGGAGCCCAGATCAACAAACACATCGTCTTGAGAGAAGGCGCTGACTGTTATCAGACGGAGAATATGGCGCACTGGAGTGGGTTGATAAAAGACCATCTCCGGTAGAGGGTGGAGACGCGGTTCGCTCGGCTCGCGGAGTTGGAGAACACCCGCCACCACCTCATCCCGGTAGTCATACCTTAAGCCAGGAACTGTCTCTTCCCGGTTAGCTGAAGCTTGGATCCACTGCAGCAGTATGTGCGGCGGAGCACCGCGCACAATTTCAGAGCGGATGAATTCGTACAGTGCTGTATTGACGACCTCGAGCCTCGCGCGCATTGCCTTGGCATCGTTAGTAATCCGGGCATCCGGATCATTCATGTATTCCGCTGCCTTGAAATCTCCAAATCTGATATCGAGGTCGTCCAACGCGTCTAGCCGCTCTCGTAGTTGCTTCGGATGGAAAAGGGACGATTCGTTCGCGAGGCCCTCAAGGAAGCTCTGAAGATCCTGCGTCACCATTGGATTCCATCCTCGGGAGAGAATTCGTTTGGGCAGGTTGTCATGTCAACTATGGTAGGAGGACGGAGGTTGATATGTCAACCCTGCGTTGGTATGCTTTCAGCAGCGATGTCCACGAAAGGGTTGTCCCCCCACGAAGTGCGTGTGTGGCATGCCTTCCTGCTTATGGGGGAAGACGTGCTGGGCCGCGTCGGCCGAGACATTGCGCAGGCCACCGGACTTTCAGGCCCTGAGTTTGGAGTTTTGTCTCGTCTCGCAGCGATTGGGAAAGGTGAAATGCGCCAACAAGCATTGGCCAGGGTGATGACTTGGGACAAAAGCCGTCTTTCTCACCAGCTGACGCGAATGCAACAACGCGGACTCATTGAACGCCGCTATGCAAACGGGAAGACGGTTCTCGTCGTGCTTACCAAGCCCGGCCGAGAGAAGCTGGAGGCTGCCCGCCCGATACACGCGGAATCGGTTCGGCGGAATCTTTTGTCGCGACTCACCCCGGAACAGGTCGATACCATTGTGCGCGTGAGTAATCTGCTCGGCGAAGAGGGCTAGCACCGCCTCACAGCTGACCAATGTCGGTTCCGGTCGGATTGTCGGCATAATCGGGGAAAAGGTGCCGGTAGTCGGGCGTGTCGATTCCTTCCAAATCGCCTGGAAACGCTAAGTCACTAGGTCGATTCCTCCGACAGAGCTTCACGAAGTTCTGCGATATTCTCCGCCACACTTCGGCCTGCTGTATCTATTACGATGTGCTTTCCGGTCCAAGGCTCATACTCACGAGAGCTAATTTGGTCCCACGTTGGCAATTTCAGTCCGCAGATATCCGCCATTCGTGTTTCCACACGCTGGCGATGTTGTCGCGGATCCGAGCACACTACCTCAACTTCAGCAGCTCGTACCCTTGCTCGATTCGCAACGCCGATCCATGCATCACGCGTCAACTGCATAGGATTAACAGAATCAGAAATCACTGTTCGGCCCAAACGAAGGTTTTCCTCGGCGATCGCGTAGGCGACCCGGTATCCCTCGTCGTATACGGGTTGGCCGATCTTCCCCGAACCTCGGATGGCCTCTTCAATCGAATCGATGCGCACAAACACAGCCTCGAGCTGGCGAGCCAACTCCTTGGCAAGAGTCGTTTTTCCGGTGCCCGGTAGCCCGCCAAAGATGATTAGCATGGGGTTTGGAATGTTCCTTCAGGCGATTGTACCCAAATCATCGATTTTGCTAGGGCGGTGGCCTCTACGGAATAGCTTACGAAGGTTCCGCACGGATGGTCAGCAATTCTTCCCTAAAGAGCGTAATGGAAGAGTGGCCAGTCATCCGCCCAGAACCATCAACAAATCCTTCGCAATAAATCAGTTCAAGGATTAGCGACCCGCATCTTTAATCAGAACCACGTCTTTGGTCACTCGGCCGCGGAGCAGCGCGATGCTCTTGCCGTCGTGCGAGTAGGCAAAATCTTCAATCATTTCCGATTGGAATGACGTGAATTGTTTCGGCGGACCTCCGGCCAACGGCTGCACCCAGATGTTACCCACCCCGCCTTGGTTTATCTGCCAGGCCAGGCCTTTACTGTCCGGAGTAAAATGCATCCTGCTTCGCGGCCGCGGGTCGGTCGTGAAGGTAGAGGGATATGTATGCAGCGCGACTCCGCCCTCGGCGGGAATCACGGCGATCTTCAAGTGGAAATTCGCGACGGTTTCGCCTTCCGTGTAATTGAAAGCCACCAGCTTTCCGTCCGGCGAAAAAGTCGGCCTAGCTCCCGTCAGTTCGCTCAATATCTGCGGCGCGCCGCCTTCTACGGGAATTTTATTGATCGATCGCCTGCCTCCATCCAACGACTCGTATGCAATCCACTGGCCGTCAGGTGAACATCCCCAGCTATCATTGTAGTGGCCAAACGTAAGCTGCTTCTTTGCTCCGCCATTCAGATCCACACGGAAAAGGTTCGTGCCCTTGCCGATTTCCAGAATAGAAAGCACCAGGTAATGGCCGCAGACCGCCTGGCCGAAGCTGGGCTGGCTGCTGGCGTAGACCCTCGTCTTGGCGCTTCCGTCGGCATCTCTTACGTAATAATCGAAGCCCAGCTTGGTTAACAGACGTCCATCGGGAGTCCATTCGACGGCCTCGCCCTCATTCTTGACCATGCCGATCTGGCGGGCTTTGTCCGTTCCGTTCTCTTCCGCAGGCATGACCCACAACCCTAACGCGTGCTCCTCTTGAACAGCAGCCACGGTTTTGCCGTCTGCCATCACGGCTAGAGCTACTCTATCGTAATCATTCAGGTCGTTTGTAATCCGGCTGAGTTCACCCGCAGGGTAGGCCACGTAACTGATCTGATAGCGGCCTGCATGCGCGAAGGTTCGATGCGTGATGACGACGCCCCTGCCATCCGGTATCCAGCGCACCGCCCCAATATCGCCCACATCCGTAGCGCTGCGCTCCGGTCCCGTGACGATCCTAACCGCTCCCGTAGCGACATCTATGGTTTCCAGCGATTCGCCGTTCTGCGCGCCGGCAACTGTCGCCACCTCTTTGCCGTCGGGTGACCAAGCCGGGGCGCCCAAAAAACTGTCGGGCAGTTTACGCGTCGCCAGCGCTTTTTCTCCGCCGCCGTCGGTATTCGCGATCATAAGGTGCATCTCGCCTGCCGACGGATTATCACGTTGAAACACCAGCCGCGTTCCGTCCGGCGAGAAACTGACCGGGCTATCCACATCGATGATCAACATGCGCGGCTCGCCTCCCAGCACTGGCGCCCGATAGAGTTCGCCTACGCCTGGATGACTTTTGTCCGTCCGTACGAAGTAGAAGTAGTCGCCGTCATTCGAAAAAGTCAGCCCACGATATTGCTCGTCGATGGGTGGGATGACTTGCGTGTTGCTGCCAGTGAGAATGTGCCGCAGCCAGAGACTCTCCTTTCCGTTCTCCTCGTCTACGTGCAGAACATATTTTCCGTCTGGCGAAATAGCCGCGTTATGGGCGTTGCCGCTGTCGGTCAACTTCGTGATGGTCATGTCGCGGAAGGGCGACGCGCGTTTCTGCAAGAGAAAGTACGCGCCGTAGACCAGAGCGCCGAAAATCAACACGGTGCCTAGCGCGATTCCCGCGGTTGCCAGCTTGGCCGACGTTTCCACTGATGGCAGCGACGCACTGCTGGAAGGATGCGCTCCCGGTGCCTCCGCTGCTGAAGCCAACTCTGTCTGCGAGGGCTGCGCGCTCGTCGCGGCGCGCCCCGAGTCCGTGTCCCGCTTGAGCCGCAGCAACTCGGCGCGCATTTCCGAAGCATGCTGGTAGCGCAGAGTGCGGTCTTTTTCGAGTGCGCGGTTAATGACGTGTTCAAGTCCAGCAGGCAAATCAGGATTCAGTCGAACGGGTGGCGTTGGCGCGCGGTTCAGAATTGAATCAAAAACCACGCCGGAGCTTTCACCGCGATGCGGCAAAACTCCCGTCGCCATTTCGTACAGCACTACCCCAAACGAAAACAGATCCGTCCGCGCGTCCAACTCTTTCCCTCGGACCTGTTCCGGCGACATGTAAGAAACGGTGCCCAGGGCTGTGCCAGGACTTGTGAGGTGCGAAGGCTCGTCCGCCGTCGTCGTCAACGTGTTGGCAGTACCCACCGCCTCTTTCCTAACACTCACTTTGGCCAAGCCAAAGTCCAGAATCTTCGCGTGACCTCTCTTGGTGACGAAAATATTTGCGGGCTTCAGGTCTCGGTGCACGATTCCTTCCGAGTGCGCCGCGTCCAGAGCGTCGCCTACCTCGATGGCAAAGCCCAGCAGTTGTTCCAGCTCTAGCGGCCGCCCATTAATCAGGTGCTTCAGCGTCGTGCCGTCGAGATACTCCATGGCGATGAACGCCCTGCCGTCCACCTCGCCAATGTCGTGAATGGTGCAGATATTCGGATGGTTCAGCGCAGAAGCTGCTTGTGCTTCTCTCTGGAACCGGGCCAGCGCTTGGGAATCTTTGGCAACTTCGTCGGGCAGGAATTTCAGCGCCACGAACCGGCGTAGGCGTACATCCTCCGCCTTGTACACCACTCCCATCCCGCCACCACCGAGCTTTTCCACGATGTGGTAGTGCGAGACAGTTTGCCCAATGAGCGCGTCGGCGTCCGCCATCGTGCCGCCATCTTAGGTTGCCCCTTTGAGGCAAGTCAACGAAGCAGCGCGGGAATCAGATTCTCGCACGCAAAGCAACTTGCGGGACATGACGCATGGCTGTTCATACGGATGCATGTGCATTTACCCTCGTTGGAGTGCCAGGTATAGCGCTGCTTGTGCTATCGTCCCCTATCGTTTGTCAGACGAACCTGACGTTCCTAACAAACGCCCTTACCCTCACAGGACAAAACAGTCGTGGGATAAATCCTCACGGCAGCCGCTTTAGGACAGTCGTCTTCCTAGCTCTCGTATCGTTGATCTCAGCCAAACGTGCGCTGCGTCTGTTTGCATCCTCGGGTGCCAGATCATGACGTACTTGAACGAGCCGAGCGCGGCTGGACTTTCGAGAATCCTGATCGCTTTGTTGGACGATTCGAGCAGCGCCATTCGGCGTGGCACAGTCGCAATCATGTCCGTGATGGCCGCGACTCGCATGGCGACAGTGTGTTGGGCCACGACGAGCGGACAGCGACGCTTCTCACCAATTGCTGCCAAGTTTTTGTGTGGATGGGTTTGAACGCCGCCAATAATGTCCACAGCGACATGTTCCGCAGCTAGGTATTGTTTGAGAGTGACGGCCTTTGCGAATTTACTCTTCCGGGATACGACACAGACAAAATCCACCTCGAAAATAACCTCCTTGCTGACGTGAAGCGTAGCGGTGTCGTGGTCTGCATTCAGTACGAGGTCAAGCCTGCCTTTTTCTAACGCCTCGTACTGTCCGCCATAGAGCGGGACAAAGCAGAACTCTACTCTTGTGGCTCTCGCCAGAACAGATTTGCAGAGCAGCGGTACGAGGACGTGTGCCGCGTGGTCGGTAGCGGCGATTCGAAAAGTAGCATCTTCGTTCGCGGGATCGAAGTTGCCTCCAGTCATTAAGCGGTCGAGACGCGGCAGCATTGTCGCCAGGTCTTGGAGCAGGCGGTGTCCTGTAGGCGTCAGCTCGTAGCCTGTCGGACTGCGGATCAAGAGATCATCGTGAAACGTATCGCGGAGTCTCTGCAGGGCGCGAGTGACGGCCGGCTGACTCAGCAGCAACCGGGATGCGGCGCGGGTGATGTTTCGCTCTTCGGCAACAGCAGTAAAAACCACGAGAAGGTTCAGGTCAGTCTGACGTAAATGCTCAATACGCATAATAGACATAAACATTATGCATTGGAACTATGGTGAAGGAAAGTTCATCGTTTATGTGGCAGAAGAAAGGAGCAAGCCATGAAGAAAGTGGCAATCGTAACGGGAGCATCGCGGGGAATCGGGAAGGCGATAGCCGAGCGGCTCGCCAAAGATGGCTTCGCTGTCGTCGTTAATTATGCGAGCAGCGCACCGGAAGCGGAGGAAGTCGTTTCAAAGATAAGAGCCGAGGGCGGCGGAGCAATCGTAATCAAAGCCGATGTCAGTGATGCTGGACAGGTCGAACAGCTCTTCGCCCAGACCTTAGACACGTTTGGCAGCGTAGACATAGTCGTTCAAAACTCTGGCATCATGCCGCTATCGCCCATTGGAAAAGGCGATGCCGCAGTCTTTGACAAGGTGATTAACGTAAACCTGCGCGGAACGTTCCTGGTACTTGCGCAAGCAGCACAGCACATCGCCAGCGGTGGTCGGATCATCGCGTTTTCCAGCAGCGTACTTACGAAATCATTCCCTACGTACGGCCCTTACATCGCTTCGAAAGCTGGTGTTGAGGGACTGGTGCATGTGCTGGCAAACGAGTTACGCGGGCGCAACGTGACCGTAAATGCCGTCGCTCCGGGACCAATTGCAACCGACCTGTTCCTAAAAGATAAGAGCGCGCAACAAATCGCGGAGTTCACGAAGATGAATCCGCTTGAGCGCATGGGGCAACCCTCAGACATAGCCAACGTCGTGTCGTTCTTGGCCGGGTCGGATGGGGGCTGGATCAATTCACAGGTGCTGCTGACCAACGGCGGTTTTGCCTACTGAGGTCACGGGCCGTTTACACGCAATCATGAAGGAGAACAGAAAATGAAATATGTAATCCTGATCACCGGTGCTTCGAGTGGATTTGGTGCGTTGACTGCGCGTCGCCTGGCTGAGGCGGGACATACCGTCTATGCGACGATGCGCGAAACCACTGGACGCAATGCCAAGCAAGTGGAAGCTGCGAAAAAGTTTGCAGCCGAAAAGAATGTCGATCTGCGGACAGTTGAGTTGGATGTCAGTTTGCAGCCGTCCATTGATCGTGCAGTCCAACACATCCTTACTGAAGGTGGACGGCTCGATGCGGTGATCCATAATGCTGGCCACATGGTGTACGGGCCTGCCGAGGCGTTCACTCCAGAACAGCTTGACGAGCTCTACGACATCAATGTCCTAAGTACTCAGCGTGTGAATCGCGCGGTGCTCCCCATTTTTCGCAAGCGGGGAAAAGGACTAGTGGTGTGGGTCGGGAGCAGCAGCACTCGTGGCGGCACGCCTCCCTATCTCGCGCCATATTTTGCTGCAAAAGCAGGCATGGATGCCATGGCTGTAAGCTACGCGGGCGAATTGGCACGGTGGAATATCGAAAGCACCATTATCGTTCCTGGAGCGTTCACATCCGGCACAAATCACTTCGCTAATGCTGGGAAACCCGCTGATAGCGACCGCGCTGGCGAGTATGCATTCGGTCCCACTGCGACCCTGGGCGAAGAAATCATGCAAGGTTTCGCACGCACAGCTGCTCCCGATGCAGACGTGTCGGAGGTTGCAAATGCCATCGTAAACGTGGTGGATACACCTTTCGGAAAGCGCCCGTTCCGTGTCCACATCGATCCTGCAAATGATGGCGCGGAAGTCGTAAACGGCGTCGCGGACCGCGTACGCGCGGAACTTCTACGCAATATGGGGCTTGCCGACTTGCTGCACCCGACTGCTTAGGCGAATATATGGCGAAGACCTTGCGGCGATGGAACAGCGCAACACCAGCGCCCGTGACATGCGCAGCCTGGATCAGTCGGTTCACGGTCGAGTCGATCTGCGTCGGCATAAGGTTGCGCCCGTCAGGGCGAATGATCGGAGGTTGCTGCGGGGCGGCCGAAGCTGCGAACAGCACGTCGGCAAACAAGAAGTAATTCGATATTTTCCTGACAGCCCGTGATACGCCCTAAAATCGCGCTGGCAGTCCCGTTTTGATTTTGAAATCGCGTGTTTCCGACAGTCATGCTTTCGCTTCATGCTAAGCTGTTGAAATGCCGGACTCTTCAACCCCACTGTCCGACTGGATTACGCGTTGCATTGAGCAGAACACGCGTGAAAACTACGAACACTTCCTGCAAGTTTTCCTTGGCTCTCAGTTGGGAGTGATCCTGCAAGGCATCCCGCAAGGCGCCTCTGGCCAAGTCGTTGTTGGCAAGAATGAGTTGAGCGCCGCCATGAGCAGCACGCCCGATGGTAAGAGGATGCTCCTTGCGTGTGCAGACCGCGCCGTATTTGTCCAGCGCTTCAAACGGCCCTTTAACGCAGAAATGGGGGCTGTTGCGTTGCTGAAAATGGCGTTAGCTAACCCTCGGTGCGAAGGAATCATGATCAACAGTGCGGCGAGCGAACATACCATCCTGATACCTCGCGTCCGGGTTGCTGAGCTAATTGCCAGGAGGAACGTTTCAGGCTAGTCGCACTAGCCTTATCCTGCGATTACTGTTGAAAATAGCCATTACATTCACAAGGGGAGATTCTAGGTAATCCCTTCGTGTGTTGTCGGCTCTCCGGAGAGTGCAAGGATAAACCGGCATCATGTTGTAGGGGAGCCCCACGGGAAAGGACAACAGCGAATCTCTCCTGGCCTCGAGTCTTGCAGGTGACATCGCGAGGTGCCGCTTGAAGCGTAGACGGAGGTGTCGGTGGGCCGGGCTATTGAGCTTCGAAAGGCCGATGGAACAGGACGCCGACTCCGTTCCTAGAGGAGGAAGGCAACAGAGCAACCACGTAAAGTCGCGGCTGAGAAACAACATGCACGAGAACCGGGGAGATCTACTGCACGTCTTGGTCGAGCGATCAAGACCGGTCCGCGAAGGCCATAAACCGCACGGCGGACACGAACGTACAGGAGAAGTCGGACTGTGCGTAGTACCGGAGAACCGGCCGAACAAGGGAGGGCAACCTTCTGCGGAGGTCGGGGAGGGAAGGGCACAGACGAGGGAGAACAACGTTCAATCGCACATGCACCCGACACAGAGCGGGAAGCGCATGTCCCGGGGATTGGACGGTGTGCGGAAAGTAGCAAGGGAAAGGAAGCAGGAGCGGTTCACCGCTTTGCTCCACTATCTGAGCGTCGAGTTACTTCGGGACAGCTTCTACCCGCTTCAGCGTAAGGCTTCGCCCGGAGTAGACGGCGTAACGTGGCAGGAGTATGAAACCGGATTGGGAGATCGACTTGTCGATCTGCACAACCGGGTGCATCGTGGAACGTACCGGGCACAGCGTCCGCGATACGGCGAGCGTAATAGCCAATGACCTCTATCCCAATGAAGCGGAGTTTGACGGTAGGGCCGGTTTTTCTGTGGATAACGTCCGTGAACGGATACGAGCGTCCGAGTATGGCGAGATGACGAGCCGCGCTGCCCCAGCTTCGGTCCATGCGTGGGCGGACAGCACCGCTCTGATATAGTCGCGCCGTAATATGCAGGTGTGGAGTCAGATACGGAACATGGTTCGGGACAAGGCCATATGCGGCATACCGGTGAACACGCTAGGCACGAGATGCATGAGGGGCATGGCCCGCACCCGACGAGTGCTGGCGCGCATGAGGGACACGATCGGCATGCTGGGCACTCTGTGGCGATGTTCCGCGATAAGTTCTGGCTAAGTTTGGCCCTCACCATTCCGGTGGTCGTATGGTCGAGTGAGGTGCAACACTGGCTCAGTTACGCCGCCCCTGTTTTCCCTGGTTCGAAATTTGTCCCTGCGGTTCTTGGCACGATTGTTTTTCTCTATGGCGGAATCGTTTTTGTTCGGGGTGCGTGGGGCGAACTTTCCGACCGCCGCCCGGGCATGATGACGCTGATCAGCCTGGCGATTGTGGTGGCTTTTGCAGCTTCTTTGGCCGCGACACTTGGTTTTTTCGAGATTGACGTCTGGTGGGAACTTGCGACGCTGATCACCATCATGGTTTTGGGCCACTGGCTGGAGATGAAAGCCATCTCGCAGGCACGCGGCGCACTCGATGCCTTGGCGGCACTGTTGCCCGATACCGCCGAGCGCGTAACGGATTCGGGTTTCGAAAAGGTTTCCCTCGCGGAATTGCGTGTGGGCGATGTCGTCTTGGTACGGCCAGGAGCTCGCGTTCCTGCCGATGGAATGATTATTGAGGGCACGGCCGATGTCGACGAATCAATGATCACGGGCGAGTCGCGGGCTGTTGCGAAGGCCCCGGGCACAACCGTGGTGGCCGGCACGGTTGCCGCGGGTGGAAGTCTTCGGGTCCGGGTAGGTGCGGTTGGAGAGCAGACAGCGCTTTCCGGGATCATGCGGCTCGTTGCGGCGGCACAGGCATCTGGTTCGCGAACGCAAGCGCTGGCCGACCGTGCCGCTGCGCTTCTGTTCTATGTTGCGCTGGCTTCGGGTGTGCTGACGTTGATCTATTGGTGGCTGGCCGGAGACAAAGAGCACGGCCTTATCCGGACTGCGACAGTGCTCATCATTGCCTGTCCGCACGCTCTCGGGTTAGCTATTCCGCTGGTCATTGCGATTTCGACTTCGCTTGGCGCGCAAAATGGTTTGCTTGTGAAGGACCGTATGGCGCTGGAGCGAGCCCGCGAGTTGGATGTCGTGATTTTTGATAAGACCGGAACGCTCACGCGAGGCGCGCCGTCGCTCGCGGGTGTTGCGGCTGCCCCGGGTAGCAGTGAAAAGGAATTGTTAAGTTTTGCCGCAGCAGTCGAAAAGGACTCCGAGCATCCGATCGCCAAGGCCATCGTCACCGGGGCGGGGAATCGGGGCGCGGAATCTCGCCCCACAACAGGCTTCGAGGCATTACCGGGGCGCGGCGCACGAGCATTGGTGGAAGGAAAGACTACCGCAGTGGGCGGACCACGATTGCTTTCCGATGAAAAAGCTGTGGTGCCGCCCGAACTCGAGAAAACTACGAGAATCTGGGCATCTGAGGGCAAGACGGTCCTCTACGTCATCATCGAGAATCGCGTGGGCGGCGCGCTGGGCGTAGAAGATGAAATTCGTCCGGAGTCCGCGGAAGCGATCAAATCACTGCATGACCTTGGCGTGCGCGTAGCGATGATCACGGGCGATTCACAAGCGGTCGCCGATTCGGTTGCGAAGCGGCTGGGAATTGACGAGGTCGCAGCGCAGGTGCTGCCCGCGGACAAGGCGTCGGCGGTCTCACAGTTCCAGTCTGGCGGCAAGAAAGTGGCGATGGTGGGCGATGGTGTGAATGATGCACCAGCGCTCGCGACAGCAGACGTGGGAATCGCGATCGGAGCCGGTACGGACGTCGCAGTGGAATCAGCGGGAATCGTTCTTGTGCGCAGCGACCCTCGTGACGTTGTGGGAGCGATTGAATTGTCACGGGCCACGTACCGGAAAATGGTTCAAAATCTGATCTGGGCGACTGCGTATAACCTGATTGCCATTCCGGTAGCAGCCGGGCTTTTTATCCGCTGGAGAATCGATCTCCCCATGAGCGTGGGCGCGATTGCCATGAGCCTGTCTACGATCATAGTCGCGATGAACGCCCAGTTGCTTCGTCGATTGAAACTCCGGCAGGAAACACCGTCAACCGTTTCGTCCAATCAGCGGCTTGCATAGGATCACGCCAAGAAGAGCTATCGCTTCATGAGTTGCTGGCAATGATCGTCGGTGTGCCGCTCGCCATGAACATCGGTCCACGGATGGAAACCGTTGTGCTGCGCAATAACCTCGTCGGGTTCACGCCGCAGCTTCTTCGACTCGATATTCATGATGCAGTCCTCCGAGGACCGGCCTTTTCTTGATCAAGCTATTCCGAGGGAGTTGATGTCTTTGCATCTGCGCTCTGACCAGCAGCCCTGTTGGAGGATCAGGAATGCCGGGTCCTAGGCTCCGGTGTGGTCTGCCATGATTGTAGTGAGCCGCCCACTCTCGTACCACAGTCCGAAGGTGTCGTTCGTTTAGAACAAGAAACCAATCCAGACACTCTCGACGCAAACTGCCGATTAATCTTTCGCAATAGGCATTGGCCTGGGGCGCGCGAACGGGAGCTTTGAGAGCCTCGATCCCCAAGCTACTGATGGCCCGGTCCACATTCTCCGAGAAGATGCCCGACCGATCATGGATCAACCATCGGTACGCATGGTCGCTGGGAATGGCTTCACGAAGTTGCTGAATGGTCCACAACGAAGTGGGATGAGCGGTCACATTCACATGCACAAGTTTCCGACTACCCACCTCCATCACGAGGAAAACATAAAGGACCTGAAAGCGAAGTGTCACGGCGACCACAAAATCGCAGGCCACCATGGCCTTCGTGTGATTTCGCACAAAGGTCATCCAACGCTGTGAGCGAGTTCGATTCGGCCGGAGTTCTCTCGGCCAGTAAGCACGCACGGTTCGAGGAGATACGCGAATGCCAAGTTTGAGAGCTAGCTCCGCAGCAATCCGGGCCTCACCCCAGGTCGGATTCTCCCGCACCATCTCCACAATCAGAAGTCTCAGGTCTTTGGGCAACCTCGGTCGC
>DATEGO010000134.1:0-7182 GCA_035280065.1 Candidatus Acidiferrum sp. | reverse complement strand
ACAGTTTCGCGGACCGTTGTATCGCGCATTGGGATAAATTGGGATAAAGGCTGCTATAGCTCCAATGCGGCGGCCTAGGCGCGGGAGGCGGTTAAGCCCTAACGATCGTTGAACTTAGGTCATGGCGGAGAGGGGGGGATTGTAGCCCCAATCGCTGAGTAGGAGGTGAGGGGCTGGCAAGCGCTGGTATGTCTCTTGTTTTCAACACGGGTTTTTGATTGTCCCCAATCGCCAGATTCTATGAGGTTTCAAACACCCTCAAATGAGCCAAAACTAGTAGCAAGTAGAGTCAAAGACAAATACTCTGAGGTGCATACACTATCCTTTCCTTCTAGCGACTTAGCGAGCCAACCACAATGCGTATCGAATCGCCTGAAGGATTGTCCAGTGATGATGTGTTCGCAATACGAAATACCACTCCAGGATCGATTGTCGCTTATTGCTCGGCGCTCGCTCCGGGCAACGTACCGTTGATGATTCTTCGTTTTTCATCTCCTTTGTGCAGACTCGATTGCCCTCGAACGAGCTGATGGCTGTGCCGTGAGTTTCGTTCAGATAATTACGGTTCCACCGCCTTGCACCTCAATCCGAGTGGCATTGGAACCAATCACAAGAACTTTGCCTTTCGCCATTGGACTTCTCCTTATCCTTTTTCCGTTCAGAACCTTTCTCTTGATAGCCGCGCGATAAAGGTTTTGCTATTCCATCTTCGTTGAATGAAAACGGTCGTGCCCCTTACCGGCATATGAGTCCGAGAAAACCCGTGAAAGATTGCCATCACATGCCGCAAGCGACTTCCCGAAGTACCTCAGCCGACGCAAACAGCGAGCGCAGTCCATGCCATGCGATTTGAACGCCAATACGGATCAACAAAAAGGCGATGATACGCAACACGCCGTGAGCGAGGGCGGGCAGCACCTTTTGCGCGGCGGAGGGTGCGCAAGCATAGAACACGAAAACCATGCTACTGAGGAAAGCAACGCAGCCGAAAAGTCCCAGAAAATCCACCAATCCGATCGGGAAACTGGAGGCTCTTGGCTTGGGCGCTGAGCGTCAACATCACGGCGACGGAACCAGGACCTACGGTTACGGGGAACGTGAACGGATAGAACACTCTGGATTGCCAGAAATTCGCGAGGCAATCCTGAGCGGCTGTGTAGAGTTTGGGATCACTCTTCTGCTTTTCGCCTGCAGGCTTGTTGAGTAGATTCCACCCCATTGCTGCAAGGACCGCTCCACCAACGGCCTGTAAGACCCCTACGGAGATGCCGAAGAATTGAAGAACGTATGGTCCTGTCAAGGCCACGACCGCCAAGAAGAGACTTGTGTTGATCGCGATCTTCCTAGCGAGAAATTTGTAGGGTTTGTCCTTTCCAATCCCGACAACGCCTAGCAACTCCAGCGCAGAACCAGGAGGATTGATAAGAGGAAGAAGAGCACTGAATCTCAGGATGAAGTAGTTCGCGAATTCCTTCATGCGAGCCGTCACCGCGTACGAGTAAGAGCCGCGCTCGAATCACTCTATCGGCGAAGCTACTCTCGATGACATTCCATATTTCCGCTATATCGATTAACGGCAATAAACTGACCGACGCAACTGGTGCACGCGCACGAGATCTATTCCATCTTTCCCCAAAGGAACCACAATTTCATGGCTTCACGAAAGGTTCAACAAATATGGAATTGCGACTTCCTTGTTACGGCGTTATATCTGTACGGGATTCTCAATACAATGCGGTCGCATAACGAAGAAGAAATTTGTCAGATCGCGAGCATGTCGTCGCTGACGAACTAAGTGCTGGGAGGATGCATGGCGTACACACCTCAGGCAGGAATATTTGCTCTTGGGACGTCCTCTCACGCGTACCTGGAATTTGACATCTTGGATGCGAAGAAGCACAAGGAGTTCGCGTCGACAATTTCCTCTATCCGCGAACCACGGACCACGACAGGGGGAGTGAACTTCGTCATCGGTTTTCGGCCTGAGCTTTGGCGCGATATATGTCCGGATGACACCCCTCCGGGAGTCGAAGGCTTTAATAGCGAGATCCGGGGCACGGAAGGGTTCGTTATGCCAAGCACGCAACATGATGCATTGGTGTGGCTGTCCGGCAGTGCCTATGACGTTGTCTTCGATATGGCCCGGTCAGTCCTCCAGGACTTCGCGGGCCAAGCTTCTCTAGGGGAAGAAACCTCAAGTTGGCCTTACCGGCATGACCGCGATCTTACCGGTTTCATCGATGGCTCGGAGAATCCGACGTTACTCGAAGCTCCCATCACGGCTCTTTTGCCGGAAGGTGTTCCCGGAGCTGCTGGCTCAGTTCTGTTGCTTCAAAAGTGGAAGCACAATGTCGGTGAGTGGGAAGCTCTGCCAATCGAGCAGCAAGAGCGGACCATGGGTCGTTCGCATGTAGCTCGCACGGATCAGGACGAGTTTGGGAAAATCTTTCGCCGCAACATGCCCTACGGAACCGTCCACGATCATGGCACTGTGTTCGTTGGATTCAGCGCTGACCAGAAGAGGCTTTCCAGAATGCTCGATAGCATGGCGGTAAAGCGCGTAAGCGCATCGCGTGTTCCGGTAACTAGACCCTTTCCTAGAGGTTGGAGAGCACGTCAACGATCTCGAAGGGTCGAAACAGAAGCTTCCCGCCCAGAAGCGAGGCGTTCTACCGAAATTAGGTGGCGGCTGCTCGACTATGCAACGAAGTCAATGACCTTTTTAATTGCCGGTAGGCACGAAAGGATCGGGCTTTTCCTGCCTGCACGGTTATACCCGGGAATGCCGCCGCTTCTCCAGGCGGTAACTCCCGGAGGCAGTGTAGTTCCACATACTCGCGCCGGTAGCTCAACGGTAGAGCGCTCGGCTGTTAACAGAGAACCTTGAATTCAGTAACTCATTTCTCTGGCGTCAGTTAACAGCTTCCGGGCCATCCCCAAACACCTTTTTCTTGTCCCCACGATGTCCCACAACATTACTTGTACCCCATACAACTATGCAGAGCTATCTCGAGCCGTAATTTTTCCGCTCCGATTAGGTACGATTTCAGTCTGCAAAAAAGAATCACTTCAACGAAAAGCCGACAATTCATCCAGGTGGCAGCGAACAATAGTTTCCGAGTGGCCGACAATTCGCCAGCTAAACGTCAAATCTCTCGTTTAGGCATGCGATCAGCAATTGGAGAGAACATTGCTTGCCACACCAACGTAATCGGTAAAGTCGGCCCCGGCTGGGAGCACTCAGCTGCCTGCAGGTCCTACCGGGTAACGCTCGGCCACTCTTTGGCCTGATCTTGAAACCGCGACAAGTTTGCTTGGCCTCAGGAACCACATGATCTCATTGATGCCTTGCGCGGAGGCATCAATAGTAAGCCCAAAGGGAACGCCATCGCGCAATACGAGAACAGTTGTCTGTCCGTTTGTCTCGACCCAGTCAAGCGTCACGCCCTTCCAACACCATGTGGAGAGAGCGACAACAAACGTTGCTACACGCTTGCGACCACAGACTGGGGCGCCCGCCGCGCGCACAAATCCACCGCCATCTGAGTAAGAAACAACATCCTCTGCGAAGAGTGCTTCAAGTGCGGCCATGTCTCCCTTCTGCGCGGCAGCGATAAAGGCCTCCAGAAAGCGCCGCTGCTCATTCGAACTGACGGACGTGCGGCGGCCATCCTCGATATGTTTACGGGCACGGGAAACGAGTTGGCGGATGTTTGCTTCCTCCATTTGCAAGATGGACGCGATCTCGTCGTAGGGGTAATCGAACGCCTCGCGCAGAACATATGCGGCGCGTTCTGTGGGAGAGAGTTTCTCAAGGAGCAGCAGGACTGCAAGCTTGAGTGCTTCGCCGCGCTCCGCACCTATTGCGGGATCGGCGCTGGTGTCCACCGGTTCGGGAAGCCAAATCCCGCTGTAGCTTTCGTGGCGCGAGTGGGCGGACTGGGCCACGTTGATGCACAGCCGTGTGGTTGTCATCGCCAGGTATGCGGGCGGGTTCTCAACCGCGCTCCGATTTACGGACTGCTGCCACCGCAACCAAACGTCTTGCACGATATCCTCGGCTTCTGCTGCACTTCCAAGCATTCGGTAAGCGATGCCGAACAGACGCGGACGCACGGCGGCAAAAGCTGAAAGACCGTCGTCGTGTTCGCCGGTCGCTACGTCGCGAAGGGACGGAGGAGTTTGCGGTAGAGGTTTTCCTGGTGTAGCCATATCGATTTCCTTTTCGCGGAAGCGATCGCACCAGAATGTTGGAATCCGGGATTTACAGTGCGATATTCCTCCCGAACAAACAGAGGAAGGACACCCGCACTACTAGATATAGAATTGAGACCGCAACGAGACCATGAAGCACCTGGCGGGGAATGGATTGAGATTGGAGCCAGGAAGTGCGTCTGACGTTCTGGAGGCCGATCCGCGACAAAGGAGCGACCCGTTCGCGGAGCCAGGATGTCTCCTGTGGCCACAAGTGCATTGACCCACAAGTCTGTTAGCGATCGCCGCGCAACTCTCGTGTGAGCAGATATCGTTAGGGAAGCAGTTGCTGGCCGGATTAATTGCAGCTGAAATGAATCATCATCTGACGTGCCGAACACGCGGTCGGGGCCGGGACCGATAACCACTTCGGGAGATACTATAGAGAAGAAGAGAGCGAGGATACCTACCCCACGAAACCTGTGAAACCAACCCTTACGCGAACGGACAAGAAAGCGGGAGAGCGTCCAGCCAGCAAAAGCTGCCGACCCCACCAATAACGCACAGGCATTGACACTGGCCCACATACCGTGCCTCGGAACAAATCTAGCTTTGGTGGGCGCCTTTGAACGTCAGAAAAAGGATATGCGGGGGTAGATTTCTTGTCAAGCGGACGCAAGCCACGCTAGGGCAGGCCGGTCCAGGTCTTGAGCGGAGGCATAGCGCGAACTTCCTCACAATAGTGGCGTGCTCAGCATTTTGGGTGATTGTCTTTACATGCCCGATGAATGGGCACGCATTTCTGAGTTATCGCTTTGAGTATTTCGACTCGACCAAACAAAACATGACCATATGTCACAAAACGATGGGATGGTCGGTCTTAGTAAGTACGACGGGCAGGCATGAACTGCCTCGGTCGAAACTGAATGAAGTGTTCAAAGGCGCAATGAAAATGGGCGGACCAGAACAATGCGAGCGCACTTGAATCGCGGTCAACAGGAGAGACAAACATGAGCGTTACAAAAATGAGCTTGGAAAACACCTCACCCGGTCGACCGGGGCTCGACGAGTTGGTTCCGTCGCGCTACGCGCTGAAGGTCGGCGCGATTGACGTGATGGTGGTCAGCGATGGGGTGCTATCGCTGCCAGGGTCGATGTTGGGCCATAACGTCGACCCGGCCGTCCGGGCGGCTTGGCTGGAGGACAAGTTCCTGCCGCCGGACGTGCTCGAGTGGGCGCTGAACGCGGTCGTGGTGCGTAGTGGCGACCGGACCATACTCATCGACGCTGGGATAGGGGCGGACCCGGGCTTGAACTTGCCGCGCGCAGGGAAGTTGGGCCAGCGACTGCAGGCCGCCGGCATCGATCTTGCATCCGTGACCGACGTGGTGCTTACCCACATGCACATGGACCACTGTGGCGGGCTGCTCGTCGACGGGGTGAGGGAACGGCTGCGTCCGGACCTGCGGATCCACGTGGCGGCCTTCGAGACCAAGTCTGGGGCGGGCGTCCCGATTTCTCCCGCGTCCACATGCCGCCGGGGTTCCCGGACGCGCTGCGGCGGACGGCCAAGCGGTTCATGGACGAGTACGACAGCCAGTTGCGGCCGTTCGACAAGGAGTACGAGGTGGCGCCGGGGGTGGTCGTCCATCGCACTGGCGGCCACACACCCGGGCACAGCGTGGTCCGCGTAGCGTCCGGCGGCGACCGGCTGACGTTCGCTGGCGACCTCGTGTTCCAGGTCGGGTTCGAGCACCCCGACTGGTACAACGGCTTCGAACACGACCCCGAGGAGGCGGCCCGCGTCCGGGTCGGTCTTTTGCGGGAGCTTGCGGCGAACCGCGAGTCGCTGGTGGCCACTCACCTGTCGTTCCCTTCCGTCTGCCATGTGGCGGTCGATGGCGACGTCTTTCGTTGGGTACCGGGCCCCTGGGAGTATTGACCGCTTGTTGGGTTAGGGCCGAACTAGGCGCCTGTCATAGCAGTACAAGAGATCGATTGCTCTGAAATGCATCGGTCAATCATGAAAGGAGAAGTATGAAACACGAGGCGATCGCCGCATTACCCAAATCGGGCGTCAACACTCTCTCGAGCGAAGGGCTGGCAGAAGTGTCGACGATCACTGAGCACGAGGCGGCGCAGGTCGAACGCGCGACGCCTCAGCCGCCACACCCGTTGTCTTCGTACACGGGCTCTGGCTTCTGCCCTCCAGCTGGGACCGCTGGGTAAGGCTGTTCGAGGACGCCGGTTATGTGGGTGTGACACCAGGCTGGCCCGACGATCCTGAAACCGTCGCCGCAGCCAGAGAGCACCCCGAGGTGTTCGCGGGCAAGGGGATCGTCCAGATCGCCGACTACGAGGAGGCAATCATCCGCCGCCTTGACCGGAAGCCCGTGATCATCGGCCACTCCTTCGGAGGCCTGCTGACCATGATTCTCGCCGGGCGCGGGCTCGCCGCCGCGTCGGTCGCGATCAGCCCGGCTCCGTTCCGCGGCGTGCTCCCGCTGCCGATCGCGGCGCTGCGCTCGGCCAGCGTCGCCCTGCGCAACCCCGCGAACTGGAACCGCGCGGTCCCGCTCACCTACGAGCAGTTCCAGTACGGCTTTGCGAACGCGGTCGGCGAGGACGAAGCGAAGGAACTGTACCTCGGCTACTCGGTGGCGGGCGCAGGCGAGCCGCTCTTCCAGGCGGCGACCGCGAATGTCAATCCATGGTCGGAGGCGCAGGTCGACACGACGAACCCGGAGCGCGGTCCGATGCTGATCATCTCGGCCGACTCGGACCACACGGTCCCGTTTGCGATGTCGAACGCGGCCTACAAGAGGCAGAAGCGCAACGAAGGCGTGACCGAGATGGTCAAGATGGAAGGCCGCGGGCATTCGCTGACGATCGACGCCGGCTGGCGCGAAGTCGCGGAGAAGGCGCTCGAGTTCGTCAAACGATTCGCCTGAGCGACCTCTCGTCAGGCCTTCGGGTACGGCAGAGGTG
>DATEGO010000133.1:0-2495 GCA_035280065.1 Candidatus Acidiferrum sp. | reverse complement strand
GACTTCTGAACGAAGCCGCCCGTGCGGCGGACGCTTCGCGTGAGGCGAACGGAGCAGTTTATGGCGAACGGCTGAAGTAAGTTGTCGGGTCATAAGGAGGTCCTCATGACCCGACTTCGCAAAATGATGCTCGAAGAACTCGAGCGTCGTAATTATTCTGAGGCTACCACACGCTGTTACATTCGCACAGTTGAAGATTTCTCAAGACGATTCAAGTGCTCTCCAGATGGTCTGGGTCCTGAGCACATTCGTGAATATCAGGCCGAGCTGTTCAAGAAGCGCAAGTTGTCGCCGGGCACGGTTACGCAACGATTGGCAGCTCTGCGATTCTTCTACATCAAGACTCTCAAGAAAACCTGGAGCATCGCGGAGACGCCCTACCCGAAAAAAGCATTTCACCTTCCTTCGATCCTCAGCCGGGAAGAAGTCGCGCGACTCCTCAACGCAGCTCTAACTCCTTTTCATCGCACTCTGTTGATGACCCTCTACGCCACCGGAGTACGACGCGCTGAATTGACACACCTGAAAATCAGCGACATCGATAGCAACCGCATGGTGATTCACGTCCAGGGCGGCAAAGGACGCAAAGACCGGGACGTGATGCTCAGCCCAAAACTGCTCGAGGTACTGCGTGAGCACTGGCGCGGATTACGGCACAAGCCAAGCGCATGGCTGTTTCCAGGCAACCGCTGGCATACCGGTGATACACCGATCACCACCAAGGTGGTCTGGGACGCTTGCAAGGAAGCCGCCCAGCGAGCGGGTCTCCAGAAAGACGTGCACCCACATACGCTGAGGCATTGCTTCGCCACACATCTACTTGAAGCAGGCGCGGATCTACGAACCATCCAGGTGTTGCTGGGGCATCGCGACCTGGAAGAAACCACCATCTACCTCCATCTCTCTGAACGTCACCTCAGTGCGACCGCGAGTCCTCTGGACTCGCTGGAGCTAAAAGACCGGCCACCACAGGACGAGTAGATGGACCGGCCACCCCTCGAGGTGGCCGATCTGATCCGTGCTGCGGGAGACGCATTCATCGAACGAAGCCGTAAGTGGATCAGCTGGAAGCACGTCAAAGTGCTCCTGGCGATTGCGCGGTGTCGCACCGCCGCGCTCGGCGGACATCTCGATGAGTGCACTCGCTGCGGACATCGCGCCATCTCTTACAATTCGTGTAGAAATCGCCACTGCCCGAAGTGTCAGGCAGGAGCTCGCGAACGTTGGCTGGAAAAGCGTCGCCGGGAACTTCTTCCGATGCAGTACGTGCATGTGGTCTTCACGCTTCCTCGTCATTTGGCTCCGTTGGTTTTGCAGAACAAGAAAATCGTCTACGATCTCCTGTTCCGAACCAGTGCAGAAACACTCCTCGAAGTTGCCCGCGATCCCAAACATCTTGGCGCAGAAATTGGCTTCTTCAGCGTGCTGCACTCCTGGAGTCAGAAACTCGAACTTCACCCACATGTGCATTGCGTGGTGCCGGCTGGTGGCCTGTCTGTCGATCACACGCGCTGGATCAAACCACGCTACGACTTCTTTCTTCCCGTCGAGGTGCTCGGCGCTGTCTTTCGCGGCAAGTTCTACCAAGCGCTCAAGCGCGCCTTTCAGGACGGCAAGCTCAACTTTCATGGAGACTTGCAACTCCTCGCTCAACCGAAAACCTTTGCTGCGTGGCTCAGACCACTGTTCCGAAAGGATTGGGTGGTCTACTCGAAACGCCCATTCGGGGGCCCAGAGCATGTGCTCCGTTATCTGGGCCGTTACACCCATCGCGTGGCCATCTCCAACCATCGCCTGGTCTCGTTTGCTGATGGGAAGGTCACGTTTCGTTGGCGCGATTCCGCACACAGCAACGAACAGAAGTTGATGACCCTATCTCTCGATGAGTTCTTGCGCCGCTTCCTGTTGCACCTGCTCCCGGAAGGTTTCGTGCGCATCCGCAACTTCGGCTTCCTGGCCAACCGCAAACGTGCCACCACCTTGCCACTTTCCTTCCAACTGCTCGGCGGGGCACCGCAAACCGAGCAAGAGGCCTCCACCGCCGGTCCGAGCGATCTTTGGTCTTGTCCCAAGTGTGGTGGGCCGATGATGGTCGTCGAAAGACTCACCGCTTCTGAAATCCAACTTCGTTCTCCACCGTTGGTCACGGCTGCGGCATGAAGCGACTCTCTCCAATTCGAAAGTGTTTTTCCACGCGCTCCGTACCTCTGCGCCTTCCCTCGGAACGGACGTCTTTTTCCAGCTCTTCGACCACGCTACTCACGATCCTTTTTCGCATTCGCCCAGCTTCCGGCCTCATACAGTCACGTGTCGCGCTCTGCAGCACAGCCTCGGCACAGCTCGACGCCGCTCCTTCCCACCATTGAATTTGCATAGGGCCCGCGTCCGCCGCAAATCGCGGGCGGCTTCCTTCAAGTCGTTGTATCGAAAGCGCGCGAACACACCGTGCTCGTGCAGGCGCATTGCCCTTCGCGCTTCCGATACAACCCTAAGAC
>DATEGO010000132.1:0-10567 GCA_035280065.1 Candidatus Acidiferrum sp. | reverse complement strand
CACTGCTTCTCCAAGAGCAGTCTCTCGTATCGACGCAAATCGGCTGGACCCATGACGGACCTCTGCGGGAGGAAACCTTTCCTATTGCTCCGCATTCTACACCCACGCGAACCCCGAGTCGGCAACCCGTCCCCTTCGGCAGTCCCGCGGCCTCTTTTTTGACCTCACTCTCCCCGGACCCTAGCTTGCGCTCTTAGTGCTGAGTTTTTGTTTTACACTGACTCAGCATTCGCACAGGTGGAAATGACAGCAAAGCGCTTCATAGGTGGCCTCATTATCTTGGTGATAGTCTGCGCACTGATTCTATTGTTTTTTGTGCGTTCTGCCGGGCAGCCCTAGACTTACACCCACCACCCCTCCCGTATAAACCGCTTCCCCAAGCCAACCCACGCGCCCAGAACCGCAATTCCCGAGTCCCGCATCTGCTGCAAAACCCGAGACCCAGCCCCGCAGAGTTCGGGACGTGATCCCTAGAAAAGCAGACGCAGTTCTTTAAGATTGCTTGGGAACACTCTCTTGCGGCCGCAGGTAAAAAAGGAGCACCGCCAGTGCCAAACGCACAAGCGAGCGCCCCCAAATCAGGTAGCTCGGATAGAGCGGTCGCATTTCCAGCGTGTAAAGGGACCATAACGGCGTAAAGGCCAGTATGCAGAGGCCGACAATGAAGGTGTTAATGATGGCCACGTTCCGGGCAGGATCGCGATAGGCGAAGAAAAACATCACGCTGAGCATGAGAATGAGTCCGCCCATCTCCTTCGTTACGAGGAGCAGCAAGGTAGATACTTCCGAGTCGGGAGGCCGGAGAAAAAGGCGCATCACCATCGACCTACTACTGAAAATGATGAACAGACCACCGGCCGCCGTGAGCAGCGAGAAGATACCCAGAATGATTCGCAAAGTGCGATAGGGTAGTTTTGACATGGGATTGGACTCCTCTCGTTAGAAGACAAACGGTTTCGTCCACCAGTCTTGCTGAACCGTACTCCTGCACTCCGTACTGGGTCAACCGTCGCGACCTAACCAAAAAACGCTACCGCTCCTCACCTTCTCCGCATTGTAGGGACAGGCGGGCTTGGCCACTACTACGGCGGGGCGAGACGAGCCACGATGCAATAGTTTCCGGATCGTCGGCATAACCGGCCAATCTCTGCCCGCTCTCAGGGCGTCGCGAGCTTGCGGGCCTCGCTGAGGATTTTGGTGAGGCGGTTGGAGAGGCGGTCGAGGCAACGGCGAGAAACTCCGTTTGGTAGCGCACGTCGGAACATCTCGAGCACATGTTGGGTAGCGAGCAAAGAATCGATGACTCCCTCGAATCCGGTTCGAAGGGAGACGAAGGACGCCTTCGGCTGGGGGGCTAGATGCCGAGGTTTGGAACGAGCTAGTTCGAATTCCCGCTGGAGATCCGTCAGCACCACGTCGAGATAGCGCATGGTCATCTCGGGAGAAGTGTGGCCGAGCAACTTCATCACGGCAGGGAAACTAACACCGGCACGAAGCATTTCTGAGGCATAGGTGTGTCTAAGCTGGTGGGGGACGATGCGGGTGGAAAGGCCGAGTGCGTGGCAGACCTGATGCAAGTAATCGCGGAGTTGACGAACGAGTGCTTCTTTGGTGCGCGGACGGGCCAGAAGCCGTCCATCGGCAGGCAGCGGATCAAGTGAACGAAAGAAACAAAGGCGACGGACGAGTTCACACAGGAACGAATCTACCGGGACCATCCGTTCTGTTTTGAGTTTGCCGAGTGGTACATGAATCGCCCATTGATTCGGGCCGGTGGAGCGAAGGCAGTCGAAGGACAGATCGGCACATTCCCCGATGCGCATACCGGTGTGACGAACCAACAGAAAGACATTGCCACCTAGATCGTTGCGGCGGAGGAATTCCTGCTGCAAGAGTTCGTCTTGTTCTTTCGTGAGTGGGCGTGGAAGCCTGTGCGGCAGGCGCGGAAGGTCCTCGCGACGGATCAGATGGGCGAGTTCAGGGAGCTGCTCGGTCCAGGCCAACTCGTGGAAGATGCCACGCAGGGCGAAAAGCAGATTGCTGAGAGATGCGGTCACCAGCGGCGGCACTTGTGAGCGCAGGCGGGACATCCAACCGAGGATGTGGGGTTCACGGCGCAATTGGTCCAGGCGCTGCACCTCCGGATGATCGGCGCCAAGATAGCTTAGGAAGTTGCGAGCCGTTCCACGGTAGTGACGAGTCGTGTCGGGATTGAGGGACACACTGAAGGAATCAATCGCGCGGTCGAAGAGAGGAGCCAGAGGATGTTGCAGGGGAGGACGTCGCGCGCGGTTCATGAGGCGGTCACCGGAAGGGGGCGAATGTGCTGTGCAACCGCGCGCGCATACTGCTGGTAGACGTCTTGCGGGGTGACTTGCACATACAGGAGCGTGGTTTGGATGTCGGAATGCCCCATCAACTTCATAAGCGCGGGCAGGCTCATTCCGGCGCGGATCATATCCGAGGCAAAGCTGTGCCGAAAGCGATGCGGGTTGGCAAGCTTGATGTTAGTGGTCTGACGATGGTGACGAAATAAGGAACGTAATCCCGCCGCGGTCATGCGCGCTCCGCGTCGGCGTCCTTTGAGGGAGACGAACAGCGCGGCGGAGCAGGGATTGGGTCGTTCTAGGCGCAGGTAGTGTTCGAGCAGTTGCACGGTTTCCGGCGCGAGCGGCAGGAAGCGAAATTTGTTGCCTTTGCCGCGAACGCGAAGCTGGGCTTCGGAAAGCAACACATCATCCCGATTCAAAGCCAACACTTCGGCTGACCGCAGTCCTTGCAGCAGCATCAAGCCCACAATGGCCAAGTCACGTGAAGTGCGGAAACTGGACCAGAAGCGCGCCACTTCATTCACCGAGAGCGGCACGATGTTGCGTTTCGGCACTTTCACGCGCAGCCGGCTCATGGCCATCCGCGGTCGACCCAGGCTCATCGGCTTTCGCTGCAAAAACGCATGATGAAAACCGTGGGCGATCTGACAGGGAGCCTCAGGGAACTCGTTGCGGATGGCGCGATCGGCCACGGCGACGCGGTCATTGATGGTGGAAGGGCAAGGTCGAAGTTGTTGGCTGGACTGGAAGCGCAGATAATCCAGGAGCGTGGACTCAGTAAGGTCGTCTTTCTGAATCTCGCCAGTGTGATGAACACTCTCCCACCAGCGAACAAAGTGCAGCAGGTTGTAGGCGTAGGCGCGCAGGCTCGTGTTCGCCAAGCGGCGAACATATTCGCGATCCAAGTAACGATTGATCCAGCCGACCTCGCGGCCGGTGGTCTGCTCGACGACACGAACCGGACTTTGTGCGCTGTGGGAGGTCTGCTGATGGATCAGGCGGAACTTCATGGCTGGGAAGCCACGAGGAGAGCTTGGAACTGTCGTGCATCACCGCCCTGGACGAAGAAGGAGTTGGGATCGTGGCCCTCGGGCAGAAGCACGCGGCGAGTGGCGATGCCTTTTGCTCGGAGACGCTGTGCGAGTTGCTGCGAGGCTTGCTGGCCGCTGCCGTTGGCATCGACATCGAAGGTGAGATAAACGGTGCGCGGGCGATCGCACAGCTGTCGAATTTGGTGGTGGTTGAGATGCGTGCCCAACGAGCAGGTGAGGTGGCGAAAACCCGCTTGCCACAACGCGGCATAGTCGAACAGCCCCTCAACGAGAATCACCTCGGGACCTTGCTGAACTTGCTCCCAGGCATACAAGCCACCCTTCGAGCCGGGGAGAAACCGATGGGCAAAGGCGGCACCAATACTGCGGCCGTAGAGGTTGATGACGCGTCCACCTTGGCAGCAGGGGAAGACGACGCGTCGGTAGAAGGCATCGCAGCCCTGTAAATTGATCAGGCCGAGACGCCGCAGGAGATCGCAAGAATAGCCTTGAGCGGTGAGATGCCGGCGCAAGCTTCCGCCAGGGGCGTAGCCGATGCGCAGTTCCTGGATCGCGGCGGGATCGTACAGTCCGCGTTGTTTCAGATAGCAAAGCGCTTCGGGGTAGAGAGCGAGTTGCTGTCGATAAAAAGCGGCGGCTTGCTCAAGCACGGCGGCAGGATGAGCTGGAGGTGCATTGTATTGCTCGAGGTAAGCAAGGCTTTGGCAGAAGGACAGCTGGCGGGACAACTGGACAAAACGCAAGAGATCGCCGCCCTGACCGCAGCCGTGGCAGTAGAAGAGATTTTTGCTGGCGTTGACATAGAACGAAGGGCGGGTTTCCGGGTGTAGGGGACAGAGGCCGATGAACTCAGGCCCGTGACCAGCAGGCCGAGCAACCCAATTCTGCTGCCGCAAATAATCTAGCAGCGGCAGGCGCTGTTTGAGTTTTTGGAGATCCTCGCCCACGGCGCTTTTGCCTCTGGATGCGAAAGTAGGCGAAGGTAGCCAGCTTTCCCAGGCAAGGATGGTGGGTGAAGAAATTTTCTCAGCGCCGCAGCGGCCAGAGAATTTGTAGAACCGGAGTCAGCCAAGATGACTCACAGGATTGGCCGGTAATAATCGGCAACTCGGAAGTTGAGGTCCCATTGGGTAATCTCAATTGACGGATTGCCCGTCAATCACGCGTTGAGCACCGAAATAAGCTTCCTCCGAGAGGCCGAGCCCAATCGTGCTCAGTGGCCACCTGCGATGGCTTTCACGTTACTTCGGTCCACGCCGATGCTGGACGAAGAACTCCCACATCACTCTGCTCGCGTCGATGTCACGGGTCGTGCGCCCAACCATCCATTGCGGCAAAGGCTTGCCGCCTGGCCAGGAATGCCCTCCACCCTCAACCGTATAGAGAATCACTTCCGCATTCTCGGCGCAGTTCATATAGGCAAGGCGGTGGATGCTCGCAGTGATCGGCGTGTCCATCGGATCTCCCGTGCATCGGTTTCGTTGCGCCCAACTCGCCACCCAATCCCGAACGGCCACAAACGGTATGGGGCCGGGGGGACTGGCGGGTGATGTCCCGCCTTGATAGGGAGCGAGCGGGTCGGCCGTTCCGTGAAACGCCACCATCGGCACCGGTGTTGAGTCCTTGCAATTCAAAGGCGTCAGTACTGCGGCCCCCACGACTCCGACCGCCGCGACGCGATGAGAGAGTCTGCACGAAAGCTCAAACGCCATCCCTCCACCATTCGAGAATCCGTCAGCATAGATGCGTGTTGTGTCGATGTTGTACGTAGCTCCCAGCTTATCGATCAAATCTGAAATGAAGGTGACGTTCAATTGCTCGTTGTTCCAGATTTTTGGACCCCGAGGAAGCCAAGGGTCGCCCCCAAGAACGCCAGCATCTCCAGACGGGTAAACAACAATAAAACCGTGCTCATCGGCCAACTTGTTCCATTGGCTTAGTTCCATTTGAGCCGCCGGCCACATCGCCGCGGCGTGCATGCTGATGACCAATGGGGTTGCCCTGGACCGATCATAGGTTTTCGGGACGTACAACAGATATTTGCGGGTCTTACCCGATGAGACGATGGTTCCATTGGTGATGTCCTTAATGGAGAACCACGCCACAGCCGTCAGGATGAGCGCTACTGGGAGGCCGATAACAATCGCTAGCACAGCGACGATGATCTTTTTGGTTTTGCTTTTCATCTCTGTGTTAAGGAACTCAGGCCGACCGAGTTTTTTCCTACGAATCGTCTCGAGAATTATGCCGATTATGCCATGGAACCCTTCCAACTCCTGGTTAGTCGACATTACCGGCCAATCGCTGCCCATTCTCAGGGCGTCGCGAGCTTGCGGGCTTCGCGTAGGATTTTGGTGAGGCGGTTGGAGAGCCGGTCGAGACGGCGTCGAGCAGCGCCATTTGTCAGCTCGCGACGGAACATCTCGAGCACATGTTGAGAAGCGAGCAAAGAATCGAGCACGCCACCGAGGCCTTCTCGAAGTGGTGCAGACGGCACCCTCGGCTGCGGGACAGGATGCCGAGGTTTTGAACGAGCCAGCTCGAATTCTCGCTGCAGATCATGCAGCGCCACCTCGAGGTAGAGCATGGTCATTTCTGGAGAGGTGTGACCGAGTAATTTCATCACGGCGGGAAAGCTGACGCCGGCGCGCAGCATCTCCGAGGCATAGGTGTGTCGAAACTGATGGGGGACGATGCGGGTGGAGAGTCCGAGCGAATGGCAGACCAGATGTAAGTAATCACGAAAGTGGTGAAGGAGGGTGTCTTTGGCGCTTGGACGGGCCAAGAGTCGTCCATCGGCAGGCAACGGATCAAGGGAACGAAAGAATCGGAGGCGTTGGACGAGTTCACACACAAAGGAATCCACGGGAACCATACGTTCCGTTTTGAGTTTGCCGAGTGGCACATGAATCGCCCATTGATGCGGTCCGGTGGAGCGAAGGCAATCGGAGGACAGATCGGCACACTCACCGATGCGCATGCCGGTGTGGCGAATCAGTAGAAAGACGTTGCCGCCGAGATCATTGCGGCGGAGGAATTCCTGCTGCAGGAGTTGATCCTGCTCTGCCGTGAGCGGGCGTGGAAGACTTTGCGGAGGGCGCGGAAGGTCTTCGCGACGGAGCAGATGAGCGAGTTCAGGAAGTTGTTCGGTCCAAGCCAGTTCGTTGCAGATGCCGCGCAGAGCGATGAGCCGGTTGATATAGGATGCGGTTGCGAGCGGCGGCACTTGCGAGCGCAGGTGGGACATCCAGCCGAGGATGTGAGGTTCACGACGCAATTGGTCCAGGCGCTGGACATTAGGATGATCCGCGCCGAGATAGCTCAGGAAATTGCGGGCAGTCCCGCGGTGATGACGAGTCGTGTCGGGACTGAGCGAAACACTGAAGGAATCGACCGCACGGTCGAAAACAGGAACCAGAGGATGTTGGAGCGGAGGGCGTCGCACGCGGTTCATGAAGCGGTCACCGGAAGAGGGCGAAGGTGCTGCGCCACCGCACGCGCGTACTGCAGGTAGACGTCTTGCGGGGTGACCTTTATATAGTGCAACGTGGTTTGGATTTCGGAGTGCCCCATCAACTGCATGAGTGCGGGCAGGCTCATGCCGCCGCGTATCATGTCGGAGGCAAAGGTATGACGAAATCGATGCGGGTTGGCGAGCTTGATGCCGGTGGCCTGGCGATGGTGGCGGAATAAGGAACGCAATCCCGCCGGGGTCATGCGAGTTCCGCGCGCGCGCCCTTTGAGCGAGACGAACAGCGCAGCGGTCGAGACGTTGGGTCGTTCCAGACGCAGATAGTGATTGAGTAGTTGCACCGTTTCTGGTGCGAGCGGCAGTAAGCGAAGTTTGTTGCCTTTGCCAGGAACGCGAAGCTGTGCTTCGGACAGCAGCACGTCGTCCCGATTCAGAGCCAACACTTCGGCGGACCGCAGCCCTTGCAGGAGCATCAACCCCACGATGGCCAAGTCGCGCGCGTTGCGGAAGCTGGACCAAAAGCGCGCCACTTCCTCCACGGAGAGCGGAAGAATATTGCGTTTGGGCACCTTCACGCGCAACCGGCTCGTCGCCACCCGCGGCCGGCCCAGGCCCATGGGTCTACGCCGCAAGAAGGCTTGATGAAAACCGTGGGCGACCTGGCAGGGAGCATCGGGAAACTCGTTGCGGATGGCACGATCAGCGATGGCAACGCGGTCATTGATGGTGGAAGCGCCCGGTCGAGGGTTTTGGCTGGACTGGAACCTCAAATAATCCAGGAGCGTCGACTCGGCAAGATCACCCTCCACCATGTCGCCGGTGTGATGAACACTCTCCCACCAACGAACAAAGTGCAACAGGTTGTGAGCGTAGGTACGCAGGGTGGTGTTCGCTATGCGGCGGACATATTCGCGGTCCAGGTAACGATTGATCCAGCCGATGTCCCGGTTGGTGGTCTGCTCGACGACACGAACCGGACTTTGTGCGTTGCGAGAGGTCTGCTGGTAGATCACACAGAACTTCATGGCTGAGCGGCCTCCAGGAGAGCTTGGAACTGTCCCGCATCCCCACCCTGGACGAAGAAGGAGTTCGGATCGTAGCCAGCGGGCAAGAGCACGCGGCGAGTAGTGATGCCTTGCGCCCGGAGGCGGTGTGCGAGCTGCTGCGAGGCTTGTTGGCCGCTGCCGTTGGCATCGAAATCGAAGGTGAGATAAACGGTGCGCGGGCGGTCGCACAACTGTTGCAACTGGCGGGCGGTCAGATGTGTGCCCAACGAGCAGGTGACGTGGCGAAAACCGGCCTGCCACAGCACGGCATAGTCGAACAGTCCCTCCACGAGAATCACCTCAGGGCATTGTTGAACCCGTTCCCAGGCATACAAGCCACCCTTTGAGCCGGGGAGGAACCGATGGGCGAAGGCGTCAGCGATACTGCGGCCGTAGAGGTTGACGACGCGTCCGCCCTGGCAGCAGGGGAAGATGATGCGCCGGTAGAAGGCGTCGCAACCCCGCGGGTTGAGTAGGCCGAGGCGTTGCAGGAGATCGCAAGAAAAGCCTTGACTTGTGAGATGACGGCGCAAGGCCCCGCCAGGGGCATAGCCGATCCGCAATTCCTTGATCAGGACAGGATCGCGCAGTCCTCGTTGCGCAAGATAGTGCCGCGCTTCAGCGAAGTGATCGAGTTGCTGTTGATAGAAGGTGGCGGCTTGCTCGAGCACGGCGGCAGGGTCGGTGAGAGGAGCACTTTGCTGCTCGAGGTAGGCGAGGCTTTGGCGGAAGGATAGCTGGCGGGACAGCTCGACAAAGCGAATCAGATCGCCGCCCTGGCCGCAGCCGTGGCAGTAGAAGAGATTTTTGCGGGTGTTGACATAGAACGAAGGGCGGGTTTCCGGGTGCAGGGGACAGAATCCGACGAACTCGGGGCCGTGACCGGCGGGCCGGGCGACCCAATTCTGCTGCCGCAGATATTCGAGCAGTGGCAGGCGCTGTCTGAGTTTTTCGACGTCCTCGCCCACGGCCGCTGTTTTGCCCCCGGAGCCGAGCGTAGGAGGACGCCGCCAACATTCCCAGGCAAGGATGGTGGGTGAAGAGAAATTCTTCTCAGAGACGCAGGGGCCAGAGAATTTGCAGAACCGGAGTCAGCCAAGACAAAGGCCCAGCTTCGTGATCGGCCGGATCGCCGCGCGCCAACCAGTGAGCCACGCGAGCGTGCGTTTCGTGGAGCCCGTGGGCCCAGCGGCGGAGTGTGGAGGGATCGGGCACGCGATTTGGATCTTTGAGTGTAGGCGTCGCCTCTTCCCAGGAGGAATGCTCCACAAAGCGCCGCTGCAATGCCTGACCGCGCGTCAGCAAACTGTAGTGCGTGTAAGGGAGAGAAAGCAGCGGCAGAAACGTGAAGGTCTTCTCGCAACCGGGGCAGCGGCCGCGACGGATGCTAATCCAGTCGTGATGCTCATCATGGGCCTGCTTGCGGCGGCGTCCGTGGCCGATGATCGAATCGCATTCACAAACCGGGCATCGCCGCAGGATGACCTGGTCGCAGTCTCTGGCCCAATCGTCTTCGCCCTTGTGCGGCGAGACGGAAAATGGGATAAACAGAATCGTATCTCGTTGGAGCTCTGCCCTCCGGCGTTGACCTGCCAAGATCTCGGCCCGGAAGCGGAGCTCCTTCCTCCTCAAGACACAATCCAACTGAAAGAGAATAATCCTTCTCACCTACGTCTTTTAGGGGTGTGATTCAGAAGATTGGCCGCTAATAACCGACCATCCGGGAGCTATCGCTTAGGTGAAATTGAATAGTCCCGAGTCAGCGTGATAGATTGCTGACGCTTTAGGAAGTTCATGGTCGTTGCACGAATGCCCGATGAATCGCTTCGGGAATCTACGATGAAGACCATTCTTGTGGGTCCTCAGGGAATTCGAGCGGGCTGGCGCTTTGCGATTTTTGTTTTTCTGCTCTTCGGTTTCAGTAAGCTGTTCTTCTGGTTGTTGGTAGCACTCTTCCACTATAAAGAGCATGACGGGTGGTTCCCCACAGATTTCCTGCTTGATGGCGCGCTGAGTTTTGGGACCGCACTTCTCGCCGCGTGGATCATGTCGAAGATCGAACGGCGGCCGTTTCTGGAGTATGGCCTTCCATGGCGCTCAATGTTCCGCAAGCATTTCTGGCAGGGCACTTTGTGGGGGTTCGCCGCGTCGTTACTCATGGTCATTTTGCTCGGGCTGTTCGGCGCCGCTTCTTTCGATGGCGTGGCACTGCATGGGCAATTCTTTTTCAAATCGGCCTTGCTCTGGGCGGCAGCCTTCCTGTTGCTCGGCTTCGCTGAGGAGTTCGCTTACCGTGGCTACTCGCAGGCCGCGCTGACGGGCGGAATGGGCTTCTGGCCGGCGGCCGTTCTGCTGTCGGCTATCTTCGGTGCCGTCCACTATTTTTTCAAGCCCACGGAAAACTGGATGGATGGTCTGAGCGTAGGACTCTTCGGGTTGTTTTGGTGTCTCACGTTGCGGCGCACCGGAACGCTGTGGTTCGCGATCGGTTTTCATGCGATGTCCGACTACGCGGACATGGTACTTTTCGCACAGCCAAACACTGGAAATAACGGTCAGAGCCTTACAGGACATTTGCTGAATGTGTCCTATCACGGGCCCGAGTGGCTTACAGGCGGCCCTCGGGGAACGGAGGCGAGTGCACTGGAGTTTTTTATCCTCGCTGTT
>DATEGO010000131.1:0-101920 GCA_035280065.1 Candidatus Acidiferrum sp. | reverse complement strand
TAAGCTTCTTCCTGCCAGCCGCCGTCAGGCGATACACTTTCACGTCCTGCTTGTTGTCCGAAACCCTCCATTTGGCGTCGATCCACTTTTGTTTTTCGAGCCGGTGCAAAGCGGGATACAGCGACCCTGCGTCTACCTTTAACAAGTCGCCTGAATTCGCTCGAATGGCCTGGCTGATTCCGTAACCGTGCTGCGGTCCCCACATCAGTGTTTGCAGGATCAGCAGATCCAGCGTGCCCTGCAGCAATTCCATGCGGTTCTTGTAACGTTCTTCCACTTTACCTCCTGGCGATGCGATGTCACCGACGGGGAACGTAGCAAGTGTGCCGAAATCTCCATATCACTGGCTATAGACTCTCTATATCCTAGGGTATAGACGGTCGATGGCCCAAAAATGTTTCGCATTTCTCAACCCCCCGGTGTTCGGGCCCTTTCGATTCTCATCAAGGGAAAAGCATTTGGTGAAACCGGAATCGTCAGAACCCGCTAACTCATTGCCCCCTCAGTTTGCCACTTGAGTTGGCGGGTCTCTGACCGGGGCCGAGTGGCCAAGCGGTCAGACACTAGTGGTTTCTCCACGTGTAAGCGCGTTCGCTATCCTGCTGGAAATCGACCACTTAACGCTTACGACTCAAAATAGCAAGCATTGTCGTTTAGCTTGGCTTTCGTTGCTTTCCCCTGATTTTGCTGGCGCCTTAGCAGTGCGAGCGCCGAGCGTAGCAAAATGACCGCTAACTCACAGAATACGTTAGGATTAGAAACGGAGTGGCAGAGTGGTTGAATGCGGCGGTCTTGAAAAGCTAAACCGGTCATTTGCTATCTTGCTGAAAATTCACCTAATCCCTTTGCCAGCCGTAAGATAGCATTGATTACGACCTTTTGGATTTGCGGCATTTTAAGCCAATTTACGCGCTCTGTTACAATTCTGCTACAATTTGATTCTATTTACTTAAGAGTATTAACGCTGTAGCAGTTTCTTATCGTCGTCGGTCACGTTCAGCTGTATCATGAACAAGAACAGCTATTGATCTGCGCGTTGTTCATCATTTATCAATGATCAATACCTGAGTTGCCGGACTCCTCTCGTCACGCCCCTGGCTTTTCGTGCTGCCACTGCTACAATTCACGGCCTCGCGGGCAATGACCGCCTTTCATTCGCTCTCCACGACTGTATCGCCAACATGAATCGTTCCACCAATAATGATGTCCGCTCGCAAACCTCCGCGGTGAATTAATTCTTTTAGGACACCTTTTTGGGTCACTGTCTCAAGGTATGCGCAGGGCTCACAGAGCCTGGTGCCCCTCAGCCGTACTTCACCCACTGAAAACATGCGCCCAACCAAGCGGTTTAGAGGGACACCTCTTGTCACAACATTTCGCCGCGCGTGCCCAGGCTCCATGAAAATGCATTTTTTCTGTAACGCTTCAATAGCTTCGATTTCAATGAGAGTGATGTCACGGCTTACGTCTCGCGAATTGGAATATGTCCCTGTGCCCGTAAAGTACCTATCGCTCTCGATACCCTGCCCGGCGAGAGCATTTACTTCTGCTAGTTGTTGCATTGGCAATGATTTAGCCGCAGCAATGTGAATTGACACAACCGTGCCATGAAACAAAGTCACCTCCAGAACAAATCTTAACGCTCGCCCGTGGGTAGACGCCAATGGCAGCCTCGATAGCGATATGGGTAATAATGCTATTGTGAAATTCCATCTCCGGATCGTTACACCGGTATCACAGGCTAAGTCTAGTTGCTGAATGCCTAACTCGCACTCTTCAACTAAGCTAAACGTTAGCTTGAGTTTGAAGGCCGACCTCGCCAAGGGCCGTCTCAATGGGGCAGAAACACAAAACCCATTGGAGGGCATCAGAAAAGCTGAAGTTGAGTCTAGCGTAAGCTAGGCGCGCATCAAGTTGGCCGCTCGGACAGGCAGCGTTGAAATTCGCTTGAAAGGTTCTCTGAACCCCCAACATTTAGATTGACACGGAGCTAGCGACACCGTATCTTGTGCGATGCTTGCTGGTGACGTTTCCAGGGGAAACGTCCGAAGGGAATCCGGTGCAAATCCGGAACTGCCCCGCAGCGGTAAGCAGGAACGAACACCCAAACAACCACTGGTTTTCTCAGAACCGGGAAGATGGGTCAGTAGAAACGCCATTCTGTGGAGTGGCCATGCCTGCGAGTCCGAAGACCTGCCAGTAGCCACGCCAATCCCGGCGTGCACTCGAGCAAGCCTCCGAGGGGAGGTTGGCGATGAAGTGGTGTCTTCGGACCATTCCCATTTCATTGGCCTTTCCTCGTGTTCGGGCGGAAAAGGCAAATATGGCAACATCCATTCCTGTGACCGCTACTGATTCTGTTGTGTCATTCCCTTCGACACTCAGTTCTCCGCAGATGCAGGTCCGCAAGCGCAACGGAAATCTCGAACCTGCGGATGTGAACAAGATCGTGCGCGCCGTGGAGCGGTGCTGCGAGGGATTGCAATCTGTGGATGCGATCCGCGTCGCCAGCAAGACCATCGGCGGTTTATACAACGGAGCGACCACGAAGGAACTGGACCTGCTTTCTATCCAGACTGCTGCCTCGCTCATTGCCGAAGAACCTGAATACTCAAAGCTCGCTGCGCGCCTTTTGCATGGCTTTATCGCAAAGGAAGTCGCCAATCAAAACATTCACTCGTTCTCGCAATCTGTCGCCGCGGGAAAACACCACAGTCTTGTCTCGAAGGAACTGGCGCTCTTCGTTTCCGAGAACGCCAGAAAGCTGAACGACGCGATTGATGAAAAACGCGCGGACCTTTTTGAATACTTCGGTTTGCGTACCGTCTACGACCGCTATCTGCTGCGTCACCCGGAAACCCGTGACGTGATTGAAACTCCGCAGCAATTTTTCCTCCGTGTTAGCTCCGGTCTTTCGCGCACGGTGCAGGAAGCGGTCGAGTTCTATCGCGTCATCTCCGCGCACGATTACATGCCCAGTTCGCCGACCCTTTTCAATTCCGGCACCAAACACTCGCAAATGTCCTCATGCTATCTACTCGATTCCCCAGCCGACAATCTCGAAGCTATCTATGAAAAGTACAAAGATGTTGCGTTGCTATCGAAGTTTGCAGGCGGGATTGGCCTTGCCTATCACCGCGTACGCTCACGTGGCTCCCTGATTCGCGCGACGAACGGGCACAGCAAGGGAATTGTACCGTGGCTCAAGACGCTTGATTCTTCAGTGGCAGCAGTAAACCAGGGAGGCAAGCGCAAGGGAGCTTGCTGCGTTTACCTCGAAAGCTGGCACCCGGACATCGAGGAGTTTCTGGAGCTGCGCGAAAACACCGGAGACAATGCGCAGCGCACCTACAACTTGAATCTCGCCAACTGGATTCCCGACCTCTTCATGAAGCGGGTTCAGGCGGATGAAACGTGGTCGCTGTTCGATCCTAAAGTGGTTCCGCACTTTCCCGACCTCGTAGGCGAAGCCTTTGAAAAAGCCTACGTCAAAGCCGAACAGGAAAAGCTTTTCGCAAGGCAACTGAAGGCGCGCCATCTTTATGCGCGGATGATGAAGGTGCTTGCCGAGACAGGCAACGGTTGGATGACCTTCAAGGACTCCTCCAATCTGAAATCCAACCAGACGGCGAAGCCCGCAAACGTCATTCACCTCTCGAATCTCTGCACGGAAATTATGGAAGTCAGCTCGCGGCAAGAGACCGCAGTGTGCAACCTCGGGTCGCTCAACCTCGCCAAACATGTCACATCATCCGGCTTCGACTTCGAGAAGCTCGCCCAGACAGTTCGCACGGCTGTAAGGTTTCTGGATCGCGTCATCGACGTCAATTTTTATCCTATTACAACGGCGGGCGATTCAAACCGGCGGTGGCGGCCGGTGGGCCTCGGCATTATGGGGCTGCAGGACGTTTTCTTCACGCTGCGGCTGCCGTTTGATGCACCAGAGGCGCGTGCGCTCTCGCGACAGATTCAGGAGGAGGTCTATTTCAACGCACTAAGCGCGTCTTGTGCTCTGGCGGCGGAGTATGGTCCCCACCCTGCCTTTGCAGAAACGCGGGCCGCGGAAGGGATTCTGCAATTTGACACATGGGGCATAAGACCGGAGAACACACTCCGTTGGGAGGATCTGCGAGAAAAGGTCAAAGCCAACGGCTTGCGAAACTCGTTGCTGATTGCGATCGCTCCAACTGCAACGATTGCCTCGATCGTCGGCTGCTACGAGTGCATCGAGCCGCAGGTCTCGAACCTCTTCAAGCGAGAAACACTCTCCGGTGACTTCCTTCAAATCAACCGATATCTCGTGACCGAACTGAAGAAGCTGAATCTCTGGACTGAAGAGATGCGGAACCGGTTGAAGCTTTCCGACGGTTCGGTACAAGGCATTAGCGAAATTCCGGACGAGATTCGCGCGGTGTACCGCACGGCTTGGGAAATCCCTATGCGCTCATTAATCGACATGGCTGCGGACCGCGGAGCTTTCATCGATCAGAGCCAGTCACTCAACTTGTTCGTGCAAAGCCCGAACATCGGGAAGCTCTCTTCCATGTACATGTACGCGTGGAAGAAGGGCCTCAAGACAACGTACTACCTCCGCTCGCGACCGGCGACGGAGATTACCAAAGCCACTGTTCCGGTTTCCGCAAGCCAATCGGTGGTTTGTTCACTCGAAAACCCAGGCTCTTGCGAAGCCTGCCAGTAGAACCCACAGGAAAAGGAGAGAAAACATGATTCTCGATCCAGGATTCGATTTGACGCTGCGCCCGATGAAATATCCCGCTTTTTATGAGCAGTACAAAGCAGCCATCAAGAACACGTGGACCGTCGAAGAAGTCGATTTCTCCAACGACGTCAGCGATCTCCGCCAGCGCATGACGCCTGCGGAACAGCATTTGATCAATCGGCTGGTCGCTTTTTTCGCGACGGGCGACTCGATCGTCGGAAACAATCTCGTGCTGAACCTTTACAAGCACATCAATTCGCCGGAAGCACGCATGTACCTCTCGCGCCAGCTTTTTGAAGAAGCGCAACACGTGGAGTTCTATCTGACACTGCTCGATACCTACATTGCCGATCCGGAAGAACGCAAGCAGGCGTTCGACGCAGTGGAAAACATTCCGTCGATACGCCGGAAGGCCGATTTTTGCTTCAAGTGGATCGACTCAATTCAGGCACTCGACAGGATCGAGACGGCGGCAGAGCGACGGAAGTTTCTGCTGAACCTGATCTGCTTTGCCTGCTGCATTGAAGGACTGTTTTTCTTCGCTGCGTTCGCCTACATCTATTTTCTGCGGTCGCGCGGTTTGCTTCACGGGCTGGCGACGGGAACGAACTGGGTCTTCCGCGACGAGAGCGCCCACATCCAATTTGCATTCGAAGTCATACGCACTGTCAGGCAGCAGCAGCCGGAACTCTTTGACAGGGGGATAGAGGATCGCGTCGTCGAGATGCTGACCGAAGCGGTTGACTGCGAAATGGCCTTTGCCGACGACGTTTTGAGCCTCGGGGTTGGCGGTCTTTCTCCAAAAGACATGTTGGAGTATTTGCGTTATGTCGCTGATCGGCGGCTCGAAGCGCTGGGCATTGTTCCCATCTTCGGATCAAAGAATCCCTTCGGATTTATGGAACTCCAGGATGTTCAGGAACTAACAAATTTCTTCGAGCGCCGAGTCTCTGCCTATCAAGTCGCGGTAAGGGGCGAAGTGGCCTTCCATGACGACTTCTGACCAACCCACAGTTCAGGAAACGCGGATCGTGGAGATGGTGTTTCCGAATCAAGCGAATCACTACGGAACGCTTTTTGGCGGTTGTGCGCTGCGGCTAATGGATAGGGCGGCCTTTTTGGCGGCTTCCCGTCACGCGCGGAGGCCGGTTGTGACAACGAGTTTGGAGCGCATCGATTTTCACATTCCGGTGCGACAAGGCCAGCTTGCCGAGGTTGTGGGTCGTGTCAGTAAGACTGGTATTCGGCACTTCCCCTTTAACGATTTCTCTTTGTATGACTATGTCCTGAAGCGCCACCAGATGGAGCATCTATATGACCCGCTCTTTTGATCAAACAATTGAGACTCAAAGCCGCGCGAAGGGTATTCAAGACCACGAGGCCGGACTTCGTACGAAGCTGATATTCCGGCGTGTAAAGCGTAGGTATGGTCATGTGCCGGTTTCTACGCGCATTCGTGCCAATGATCCGAAGCTGCTCGTGTTGGCCGAACAGATGAGCAAATACACAGCATCCCAAGGATCTGTCCCGGCAAACCTGAAGGAATTAGTGCAACTCAAAGTCGCGGCTATGGTGGGATGTCCACTTTGAATCGATATTCACTCTGCCGTGAGCAGAAAAATGGGGATCACAGAACAACAATTGCTCGACCTTCCACGATTTGAAGAGAGTACGCACTTCAGTGAGGATGAAAAACTGGTTTTGCGCCTGGCTGTCGCCCTCACACGCACACCTGCGGAGGTCTCCGACGGTCTTTTTGCTTTGCTTCGGCGCCGTTTTTCCGAGCGCGAATTGGTTGAATTGAGCGCTGCAATCTCTTGGGAGAACTACCGGGCCCGATTCAATCGGACTTTCGCTGTTCAAGCCGAGGGGTTTTCTAAGGGCGAGTTTTGCCCTTTGCCCGAACATTGATCAGGAGCGTGCCAGCGGATATTGCCTGGCAAGAACCACAAGCAGCGGAATTCTAGAATCTCCTCGACCCGGCAACAACCCCAGCACTGTTTTTGCCACCGGCATCTTGATGGCATCCGCTACCGCGCCCTTCGATGATGCGAGACATCAAAAGACCACGGCAATCATCGCGTGGCTGAAGATGCCCCGCTCGATGCCGGCGTTGATGATTGCACCTCCCAGCGCAAACGTGATTTCAATCCAATCTTCTTTGCCAGATCAATGTGTAATGCCCGGAAGACGACTGAGTCTCGAGGATGAGTCGATTGGCTCCCTCGAAGCGAAAATGCCGGATCTGCTCTGTTCCGATCCAGTTGGAGAACGAACTGCCCTCTACGCGATGCACCACTACGCGCTTGTCCGGGTAGACTTTGAAAGATCCCCAGTAACCGAAGTACGTCCGCCAAGCCTCGGCTGCTTCTTCAGTGCTCGCTCGATCTGGATCCTCGCTGGCGAACCTTGCGGGCCTGCCGACTGAAAGCTGTGCCGACATGCGGCCGTGGGCCTGATAGAGGATCAAACCCACAGGAGAATCCCCGAATGGTCTCAACATTTCACCGGAAGGCAGAACCTGTTCGAAGGAGACCAAACCCCACGATCCCAGCAACAGTTCGGGGGGCTTCCGGTCATCCCCTTCGGGCCCGAAGGTGGTCTGCTGCCGCACGCTGGCGACGAGCGCCTGTCCGAATACCGTGAGTGATCCGAACGCCTCGCGTCGAGTGATTGTCACGAACGCTGCCTTCAACCACTGATTTGCCGGGCATGAGTGGCCAGCCGCGACCTGACAGGAATCTGGCATCCGACGATTGCCGGAGTGAGGCGATCCGCACGTCCGACTTCCGACCTCCTGTTTCAACTTGCGCCGACCAGCGCTTCGATCATTATTGACCTCGATGCGCAGAGCCGAGTTCCTTCTCGAATAGGGCGAAGTTGGCCATCATCTCGGATTGAGTCCGGCCCGCCGTAATCCCGCCGTCGACGACGAGGTCTTGTGCGGTAATGAACTGGAGGCCTCGCTTGCCAAGAACAAAGCGACCTTAGCGATGTCGTCCGGTTTGGCGATGCCGCGCAGTGGCTGTACCTTTGAAGCGAAATCTCCAACAGCGGCCCACGCTGCTTCGGTATCGCGATCCGCAATGTCAGCATCGATGCCGTGCGCCTTGCCGAATATACCGGTGACAACGGGTCCGGGGGAAAGGCTGTTAACGCAAACTCGATACGGGCCAAGTTCGACCGCCACGCACTTGGTCAGGTGAATAACCGCGGCTTTCGCTGTGGCATAAGCGAGGGTGATGTAGCCGGCTCGAGTTCCGTTCACACTCGCCATGTTTATTATGCTGCCGGATCCTTGCTGCATCATGATGGGTGCAGCATACTTCATCCCGAGCCGTGCCCCTCCGACATGGACAGCCATCCGGCGACCAGTCGGACGAGCAGGGTTCTCGGGAACTTCGAGCACACCGCACCGGGCCGATTGCAACACGCCGGGCAGTTTGCAAGAGGAAAGCTCAATTGCTCGAAAGGAGTCCGAGGAGCATGATCGTCTTCTGATACCCGCGCTGTTCGCAGCACTCACCAGTTGGGCTGACATGACCGCCGTCAGCAACAGAAACAACCGAACCTGCGCGATCCATTTGCGGCGCGAAGAGCGGCGTTCACGGTTTGGTGCTTGCATCCGCATCGTGCGTCGAAGCTGGCGATGATCTCCCTCTCTAAATAGCAACCTGACCAGCCGTGCTTCCCGGTCTTCCATCTCGCGCCTCAGGTTAGTTTACGATTCTGGAACAACGATCCGACAAGTATGGAGCTTCGTAGGAATCCGCCATGCGCCGTTACACCGAGCGACACATCCTGTCATGTCCCGTCGTTCTCGACAAGGTCCGGCGAGACTCAGAGACTCAGATGGTCAAGAATTCGAAGGCTCGGGCTACAAAATTCACTGCACCATTACCTCTGACCATTTCGGAAACGGTATTACTGCGCGTTGACATACCAACTGAATGCGTATCTCGACAGCCTTAGCGATGAACCATTGAACAACAACTGTCATGCAATCTTGCTTTACCCCTGGCTGTCCAACCTGCAAATTTCGATTATCATCGTTCGAAGAGGCAACTCGTCAGTGTGCGAACTATTAGATTTGACGAAAGGCAGACATAGGCTAGACCTTCCATTTGACTCGTCCGGTCAGGAGATTTTGCAGTAGCGACTGCTTCAATCGCTCTATTTCGCTAACCTCAGACTGGCAGGCTTGGACGCTTTCATCGCACGCCCTCAATATTTCCACAATCTCGCTCTGTTCAGATTTTGGAGGTTGAGCAAATTCATGTCGTCGTATTTCGCGCAAACCTATCTTCCAAAGTCCGCTGCCGGAAACAGCTTTCGATTGGACAGACCTCAAGAACGAACGCGACTGCCAGAGCATTGGCATAAAGCCCTCGATTGTCTTGGTGTGGTCGAAGGAAATCTTAATGAGCAAATCTGAAAAAACGCAATTTTCAGGTGGATTGTCAACTAATAACCCGCCTGTCGCAATGAATTCTCTGTTCCCATTGCCACGAAGGATATAAAAGTCTCCTCTTCCTGCCAGCAAATCTTCGGAAGGTGATTCATCCAAGTCTACGTATGTGACCTTGTTCGGGTCACAGACACCATCCGAGACACAGCCCACGTTCAAAATCGGTGTTCCCGGTGGTTCGGGTCGAGACTGCGGAGATACGCCATTGTATATATCGGATGCAATAATGCTTGAGATTCGAGTGACCTCCCATTGCTCGGGTATCTCTCCTATCTTGGTCATTTTGAAACGAGTGTGCCGTCCGGGAATGCCGCGGGTAAAAAGCTGCTGAATGAGTGCTGTTTTGAGTCGGTAGGACGCTGTTAGCTTTGCCTCTGCCGCGATTTGAAGGTCACTCGCCGCTCGCAGAATTCGCGCAACACTTCTTTGTTCTTCAGACTTCGGCGTAGGCAGAAAGATGCGAAGATAGTCGCGAAAATCAAGGTTTCGCATCTGCGTCGTTTGGTGCTGTAACCGTTCAACCAGCCCACTACGATTCAATTCCAACAAGAGCCAGCCAAGGAATTCAGGATCAACCTTCGATGAATCTGGGCGAAGCAACTGAACGAAATTCGAAAACCAGTAATTGGGAAGGCGACACGAGATAAATCCGATTCGACCAACTGGCTGTGTCGGTCCGCCGCCAGACCGTTCCACGAGGATGTCACCATCTGTCAAGGCAAATTCCGAAGCCTTTGTTGCGGGGAAGTACCGAATTTCAACATCGTCGAGGTTTAAGGTACCTGTATTCGTGAAGTTTGTGCTTCGTACGACTCGAATGGAAACTTCCCCGCTGTCCTCACCCCAATCGCCACCCTGCTGCCTCGATAAGAGGTTTACTAGCATTTCGCGGTCCCAATCAGGGGGAAGATTGCCTAGAATCGTAGACGCTCGATGCGTCAGCATTTGTTAGTCTCCTCGCCAATGAGTTTCATCAATCGGCGAAGTTCTCGGCGCTTTAATAGAGAGTTTCGGGTCGTCGCACGAAATGCAGTCCACGCCTCACCAATCCCAATTTGTTCCTCTGGTTCGAACGTGTCCACGTACCTAGGAACGTTGAGGTTAAACTCGTTTTGTTCGATTTCAGGTCGCTGAACCACTGCGAAGTAGCGGCGACTTTCGGTCTCATCTGAGCAGATACGGACCAAATCCGTAGCCGTCTCATCTGCTAACGCCATTTCGCGCTCTGCGTATTGGCGTACGTCCTTGCGCTTTTCTTCTGCCTCAAGCTCTAGCTTTTCCAATTTTTTCAGTTCTCGCTTCAGAGCTTTCAAGCGTTCGGAATTGACCTTCGCCTGTTCTCGAAACCGTTTTTTCTCGTCCTTGCCTGTTGGCGGGTCTTGAGATGCAAAGGCTTCACGTTCAGTCAGCTCTCTTTTCAGTTCAGGAACCCTAGCGAGAAACGGCGCGTAAGCGGTGGTGATATCCGAAAGCGCAGCGTTCCGTTTGCTTTCAATCTCGCGTATCAATTCACTCTTGTACTGCGGTATGAGAGCAAGAGATTTTGCGGGGTCACCGAACGCTCGCCAAGGGACGAGGATTCGCAGGCAATCAGATCGACGAAGCAGATTTTGAGGGTTGCTTGCCTCGAAATGGCGAGATGTCCAAATCAGCAGAATCTTATTCTTGCGTTCCGGTGCTTTGCGCTTATTCAACACTACGAGTGAAGCAGGTACGTTGTTCCCGTAAAAGAGTTTTGAAGGTAGAACGATTACGCATTCAATGAGATCAGCTTTTATAAAGCCTTCACGAATGACATACTCAGCGTCCGCTTTCTGATTCCGCCCATCCTCTGCCTGTTTCTGTTCAGGTTGCCCCCGAAAAAGAACCCCCTGAGACATCACAACGATTGCTCTGCCTGTGGGCTTGAGCGATTTCGCGACCTGTTGCAACCATGCGTAATCGCCGTTATCTCGCGGTGGCAAGCCAAAACCGAAACGGTCGTAAGGGTCGCCTCCAGCAAAATCGTCGTACCCCCAATCAGAAAGTGAGAATGGCGGATTCATCACGATTCTGTCGAACTGGCGGAGACGACGGGTCTGACCCTCACGAAAGAAGGGAGCACGCAGGCTGTCACTGGCGGGAAGGGCTTGCTGAAAGCTCCGCAGACCGTGGAGGAACATGTTGATTCGAGCGATGTTCGCTGTCGAGGGATTGCTCTCCTGCATATAGAAGAACAAGCGGTCCGTCTGCTGCCTGCCAAAGTGCCGCTCGATGTAAGCACGACACTGGAGTAGCAAGCTGGCTGACCCGGCAGCCCAATCGCATATATGGTTTCCCGGCTGGGGTTCGACAATTTCGGACATCAAAAACGCTACCTCTTTGGGCGTGTAGAACTCGCCACTTGATTTGCCAGCTTTGGATGCAAAATTCAGAATGAGATATTCGTAGGCATTTCCGAATACGTCGTCGGGTACGCTCGCATGGTTGAGCGGGAGGCTGCCAAAATGATTGATGAGTGCCACGAGCTTGGAACAGGGGAGGCGATCCCGCGCGTTGAAATCTACCGTGCTGTTCGAAAGGATGCCGTTGAACTTCGGCTCATTCGCCCGTTCAATTGCCAGCATTGCATCGTTCAGCGCCTTCCCAAGTTCGCGCTCTGTGGTCCGTGCAACCTTATCCCAAACGCAGTCGTCAGGCACGACGAAATCATGCATCATTGGGTCACGCGCCAACTCGGCATCGCCGAGGTCCTTTTCCAGAGCCGCAACGTTCCCAAGGTATACGTCGTTGATCCTTTTGTAGAAGAGAAGCGCGAACACGTAGCCGCGAAACTCAGAATGATCTATGCCCCCGCGAAGGGTGTCGGCGGCTTTCTCCAAAAAGATGTCAAGCTCGGCTTGGGTCAGGCGGTGGTGAGGGGGAGTTTTGATGGTTTGAACAGTCGTGGATTCATCGGGCTTTGTGGTCAAGCTAGCCAAGTCATTTCCTCGGTAAACAGGAACTCTACCACACCCATGAACTTGCAGCCCGCGATGCCAGACCCGTGACGCGCCCCACGATTTCGGCTTCGGTTTCATATTTGAACTGTCGAACCGCGCACTCCGACATGGGATGGGGAACCAGGATGAGTTGACTTCCCTGGAGCTCGCACCAAGAACACACGTAACCGTCTCGCAATTGACGAAGTAGATTGGCCGCTCATAGTCTATCTGCTCACTTTGAGCGGCAGTATTTTTTTGACCCCGGCGTCAATTGCACACAGTAGCCGAGGGGCAAGAGGGGGTAAAGCGTCCTGTCTTCCAGTCCGATGTAGCCATACATGTTGTGCCTGACGTCCAGATGTCCGATTGGCTGGCAGAACATTTGATACAGTATGGCTACGTCTGCGTATGAATGTTAAGCCCGTTGGCTATGGCCTCATCACACTGATTCAGGATTGTGCCAAGGTGAGTCTAATGAAAACTATTTGCCGCCTCTGGCTAATGCTCCCCTGGTTATTTGTGTGCCGCCCGATATTCGCGCAATGGCTTCTGCCGGGCCAAGCAGACTTTACGAAAGCGGTGATCAAGATTTTTCCGGTACGCGACAGTATTAGCCTAATTCAAATTCGCACTCCGCAACAAGTGTTTAACACCCTTGTGCTCGCTGGTCCACAAGGTTACTTGCTGGTGGATCTCCCGGAACTGGGTGCACGTCCGGCAATTCAAAAAGTGTTGGATGACCTGGGAAAGCGGCCGGTGAAGTTCCTTTTGAACACCCACTGGCATTACGACCACGTTGGGGGCAACGCGACTTACGGGCCGGAAACAATTATTGTTGCACACGAAAACGTTCGGAAGCGACTGATGACGAAACAGACTCCCTATTGGTCGCCAAGTCCCATCGGTCCGTATCCCGCCGGGGCTTGGCCAGTTATAACGTTTCGCGACATGGTCAGCGTTCACTTCGCGGACGAAGACGTTGAGATAGACCATTACGCCAACGGACATACGGATGGCGATTCGGTTGTTTATTTTGCACACGCGAATGTCGTCGATGTTGGTGACCTTTTCTGGAGCAAGGGAAATGTGGCGGGCGGTGCCGATATTGAGGGAATCGCCCGGTCGCTTTCTGCCGTGCTCGACAGGATCAACGACAATACGGTGATTATCACCGGGCACACTGAAATGTCCAATCGCCGCGATCTCGCGAATTATGTCCAACTCCTGAATGAGACGTTCGCGCTTGTGCGGCAGGAAATTGCTGCCGGCAAGAGCGAGAAGGAGATAGCGGGCGCAGGCTTGCCCAACATTTGGAAGCCGTGGTTCGCTCCCGAAAATGCTTCCGCTGAACGCGACTTTATGCACGAAATTTACGCGGCAGTGACCCACACCAACGATCTCAATCAGTAGCACGGCTAATGGCGACTTTCGCTCCAGACGTTATTCCCGCATGACGGGCAAACTGGCAGTTGAGAACAACAGGGGGTGCCGAGCGAAAATGAACTTGCCGAATCCGCTGGCTTGGTTTCGCTTTGACCCAACCGACAACGTCGCTGAAATTCGCTTGCAACTGTGGCCTGGCAGCAAAGACCGACTGCTCGCCCGATCCGGCTTTCATGGAAGCCTGTGCGGCCGTTGCAGTGCGGAACGAGAGGTCACCACCGTAGGGGGGAGGCCGGTTGCTTGGAAGCTTGCGCAATTTAAAAGAACAGCAAAAATAGTCGATTCGAGTACGAAGGTGATTACTCTGCAAATCGCGGGAATTTCGGTAGCTTGGCAACGTCTCTTTCCTCATGCTGGATGATCGTAACTGCCTTGAGATTGAGAGAAATCTTTTTGAAGCGGTCCAGCGACGCCAACGACTTCGCGCGGTCGTAGTTGAATGGCGGCACTCCTTCGGTCTCGAGGTTCTCTCGGAAGTGAGCAACATCGCCTGACAATAGCACATAGCCAGTCTTGGGAAGTTTAAGCAACAGGCCGTGGTGGCCCGGCGTGTGGCCGGGCAAGTCCAGCATGAGCACGCTGCCGTCATGAAAAATGTCCTTATCCTTGCTAACCTCATCTAGTGCCCCGCCACCGCTCAGCCAGTGTTCGAGAGCTTTAGCATCGTCGTTGCCTGGCGTTCGGAGTGCCTCGATATCCTCGTGCCCCATGTACAATCTCGCCCTCGGAAAGCTGGCGGCCTGCCCGGTGTGATCATAATCGTAGTGGCTTATGCCCAGGATTGACACTGATTCGGGCGAAACACTGATTTCGCCGAGCTGGTCCCGAATCGTGCGCGAAAGTGAGTCGCCTTGGGATCCGGGTCCGTGCAGCGGAAGACCGAGGTCAGCCTCAGGGAGTCCGGTGTCCCACAACATGTAGGTTTCTCCATGCTCGATCAGATAGCAGCTTACGACCAGACGCTTCCTCTGGCCCTTATAGGCAAACGTGTCGGAGAATTCATTCATATCATTGACCTGAATGGCGCCGCAGTCGAGCCTCCACAATCGTAGATGAGGCGCAGGGGCGGCCATTGCCTGTAAAGCGAGCGCTGCAATGATGCAAAGAGCAAATATGTGTCGTCGCATAAGGTGAAGCGTACCCCCTGGCCAGAGGACTTCTCGTCACTGAATTCGCGGGGTTACCTTCCGGGAAGAAATCTAAAAGCTCTAAATGGAGTTCGACGCATCCCCGCACGCCACTGAAATTGTTGCCTGGCCCTCACCCTTTACATAAGTTTATTCGTATATCCTTCGAAGGAAGAATTCTGCATTTTGTGCCTCCATTCGCTTTGCCTCGGGGATCGGTCGGGTATCCCCGAATTCCAGTGACTTGGCGACAGCCCGACATCTCGGGCGTGGGGCAGCGACCGTTGCCCGCCGACTGCTCCTTCGGGCGACACCTGGTGGCGAGGGGCAAATCTCACTCTCACTGAGAGCGCATCACCTCTCACTACGGCTCATCATCGTGGCCAAGACGTCTGAGCACCAGCCAGTGCCGTGCAGCAAACTAGCTTGCCCGCGCGGTTTCCCGTGAAGACTTGGCTACGACTCTGATGACTACCCAATGGCTCTTGCCTAGGCGGCGGGATCGCTTGAAGCCCTCGCGCTCGAGCATGGAAACAGTTCCGTTGTGAAGAAAGGACGCGGATACCAACCGACTGTCGACGTTTTCACGGTAGCTTTCGACAGTGCCCCCACCGAGGCGGGAGATTTCGCGCAGGGCCCCTCTGAGAGCGATCGATGCAACCCCCTTGCGTCTATAATCCCGATCAACGAAAAAGCAGGTGATTCTCCAATCCGGAAGGCCGATAAGACCATCGAGATAGGCTCGCTTATTCTTGATGCGGGGAAGCTCCTCTGTCGGCCCGAACTGACACCAGCCGACGGCGGTCGAGGCGTCGTACACAAGGGTAGCGTGCGCCCGACCGTCCCGGACTCGCCGTTCCTTCTCCGAACGATTCTGCAACACGGTCCGGTCTCCGAATCCGCGCTCGAGGTGAAAGGACATACACCAGCAGCCACGCCATACGCCGTTGTGCTTGTCGACCAGCCGAGCAAAGTCCGGCCACGTGGTTTTGTCCAGAGGCTTGGTGTAGAAGCCTGTCAGAATCTGTTCCTAATCTTAGGTAACTCAGGCCGTGTGACTTTGACGTAGTATAGACCAAGGCACTCACAAAGGACACGCTCACACGTAAAGAGTGGGGCCGAACCGCACTTCTGACAATAACCACTTCGCTGTTCTTGTTGATTACCAGTCCTAATCCAATGGGTAATTGTCCGACAACGAGTGCAGGATTGTGCGCCAGAGTTGTATAGACGATTTGAGGATCATCTGTGAATGGCAGCGAGCCCGCAGGCAAGCTCGCAAGGGAATGCCTCGCAATCGTTCCATTAGCCACCGGCATGTCGAAATGTCGAAAGTGAATTCGCGATCCGTCCACGCCATCGGCTCGATCGTTATCCCTTCTCGCTTTCTAAGAAACCTCCGATCCACTCCATTCACGATCACATGTCCGAAGTTACAAGATGGGGCCGACGGGAAGTACTGGCTCGATTCGGGCTTCAGGTGTGCGGGATTCGGTAAATGGTCATGTTATTGTGTATCGGTCATGGATTCAGTCCGGCCTGTTGGTGATCTCTTGCGCGAGTGGCGCCTGCGTCGTCGCATGAGTCAGCTCCATCTGGCGACGGAAGCCGAAATTTCTTCCCGGCACCTGAGCTTCCTCGAAACAGGCCGTTCCCGGCCGAGTCGCGACATGCTTCTGCATCTCGCAGAGCAACTGCAGGTCCCGCTACGGGAGCGCAACGTTTTGCTGAAGGCGGCCGGTTTCGCGTCCTTCTTTCCGGAACGGCAATTAACGAGTCCAGCGCTTGAGGTCGTGAGGCGCGCAATTGACGTTGTGCTCGCAGGACACAGTCCATTTCCGGCGTTTGCGATCGACCGCCACTGGACGCTGGTCGCGTCGAACGGTGCTCTCAAGCCTTTCCTCTATGGCGTGGATCCGCAGTTATTACTGCCGCCAGTAAACGTAATGCGGCTCACTCTGAACCCGGGAGGGCTTGGGCCGCGGCTTGCCAATTACCACGAGTGGCGTGCGCACGTCCTCGACAAACTGCGTCGTCTGATTCTTGTTAGTGGAGATCCGGTCCTGGTCAAACTACTTCAGGAGTTCCGAGACTACCCGGTACCCGGCTGCACAGGCGCCGGCGCGTCGTCCATTGATCCGGAAAACCATCGGATCGTTGTGCCTTTTCAGCTCCGCACGGAGGCTGGGACGCTATCGTTTTTCAGCACCACCACTGTCTTCGGAACACCCGTTGATGTGACCTTGTCGGAACTCTCGCTCGAATCCTTCTACCCAGCCGATGCCGCGACCGCAGACGCCTTCCGCAAAGCCGCCACTGAAGAACGGAAGGCAGCCGCAACTCACTGGGAGCCTCGATAGAATTTGATTTAGTTGCTTTACCTCCCACGTAATTGACCCCCATCCGGACTGCGGCTATCAATAGGACGGTTTCGAGTTCGGAGGTGCCAATCATGGACAGGCGCAGTGTTCTCAAATCGGTCGTGGCTACCGTGGCCGGTGTTGGGCTGAGCGGTGTGGGTGATGGTGCAGCGGTCGCGAAAGAAAAGAAAACCCGCATGTCCAGGGCGAAGGGCCAGTCAATGCCATTCATCGAGACGAGCGATGGAGTCCGCTTGTTCTACCGAGACTGGGGAAAGGGCGAACCCCTCGTTTTTCTCGCGCCTTGGGGCCTCCACTCGGACTGGTGGGAGCACCAAATGGCCGACTTAGTCGGCCATGGCATGCGTTGTATTGCTTATGACCGGCGTGGGCACGGTCGGTCGGTCGAACCTGCGGGCGGTTACGAGTTCGATACCCTGGCTGACGATCTCAGCGCAGTGATTGAGCAACTCGATCTGCGAGGAGTCACGCTCGTCGGCCAATCCGTGGGCTGCGGTGAACTCGTCCGCTATGTGTCGCGGCATGGAACTCGACGCATCACACGGATTGCTATGGTTGCTCCTATTGCCCCCATCACCGTAAAGACACTGGACAATCCAGATGGAGTAGAAAGCGGCTATCTTGAGAAAGTGCGCGAAGCTCTGTGCCAAGACCGCCCGCATGCGATCGCCGGTGCAGCACCCGCATTCTTCGGTGTGCCGAAGAATCCCGTGTCAGCGGAGATGATGCAATGGTGGACGGACATGCTCCTGCAGTGCTCGTTGAGAGTGTTGCTTGAGCTTCATCGCGCATTTACCGTGACCGACTTTCGGCCCGATCTGAGCACGATCTCATTGCCAACAGTCATCATTCACGGTGACAACGATACTTCTACCCCTATTGACCTTACGGGGCGAAAGGTCGCGCGCCTGATATCCGGCAGCGAGCTCAAGGTCTACGAGAACGCGGCGCACGGTTTGCCTATCACCCATATGGATCGTCTCAACCGCGACCTGTTTGCATTCGCGAAGGTCTAAGCTCAGAAACACTAGCACCTCGAGCGAAGCAAGGAGAGGGGAGAAAAGAAAACCACGTGATAAAAAGATTGAATCGATTTGTAGTAAAGATAACTCCGGCATTTCTGACATGCGGTACCGTGGCAATCTGTCAACGGACCGACACTACTGCAAAGCCGAGAGTTCCGCCCACCATCGCATCGACCCTAGATGCGCAGCTAACGCACTTTCTAGGTGTGCTCAACACCCATTTATCCCAGAAAAGTTACGCGCGGACCGATAGACTACGGCAGTCTCGTGATCATGCAGTAGCGTCGGTGGGCGCATCCCATCCGCAGAAACACCGAGCGACGAAACCGGATGCATCCGCGTGACCTTGCCGGTTTCAGAATCGATGATCGAGATCGCTTTGTCAGCACCACCGGTGAGAACCGATGCACTCCGGGGAAAAGGCCACTATAAAAGGTTTCAGCAGCAATTCTGTCGGTGTGGCGCGCAGACCTCCCGTGTCTGCGTCGAACTCGTTTTAGCTTCTATTGCGACTTGATTACATCTCGAAGCTTCCGCACAGCGTTTGGGATCTGCTTGGGCGTTGTACTTCCAAAGCCCAAGATGAATCCTTGGCGGGACGGCTTGTCGAGATGGCAAGAAGACAAAGGCCAAAGCCATAGGTTCTGGCGCGCGGCTGCCGTCGCAATGCGCCGGTCGCGGAACCCTCTGGGCAGCTCTACTACCAAGTGCACGCCGGCGTCCGCGCCCAGCACTTCCATGTGTGTGCCAAACTCAGTCCTGATGGCTTCGCCAAGGGCGGTCCTACGCTCGCTGTAGACTAGGCGTGTTCTTCGAATGTGGCGTGCAAAGTGTCCTTCAACGATGAAGTCCTCTAATACCGCCTGATAGAGATGTGGTGGGCAAACATCCATCGCATTCCGAACGGCAAGAAATCGTTGGATCAGGTCAGGAGGAATCACCACATAACCTAGGCGCAAAGAAGGGAACAAAGTCTTACTGAAAGTTCCGATATAAATAACGCGAGAGTCGCGGTCGAGGCCCTGGAGAGATGCAATAGGCATACTCTCGTAGCGATATTCGTTGTCATAGTCATCTTCGATGATCCACGACGCAGAGTGATGCACCCAGTCCAATAATTGGAGTCGACGGGATGCACTCATGGTGACGCCAAGTGGAAACTGATGGGAAGGAGTGACGAACGCAGCGCGCGCTTTCGGAGACCGGTGAATGCCGGCCGCAACGTCCATACCCTCAGCATCCACAGGAACCGGAACAAGGCGGCAACCCGCGACGGCGAAGACATTTTGGGCCAATCGGTAACCGGGCTCCTCGATCCACACTTTATCGCCGGGATCGAGCAGGACGCGAGCAGTTAGCTCTAGAGCCTGCTGAGAACCGCTCACGATCATGATCTGACTCGCGTCGCAATTTACGGCGCGAGCGGTCCTGAGGTACTGGGCAATTGCACCGCGAAAGGTCTCGCATCCCATCGGGTCGCCATAGTGAAGCGAGTTGACGCGTACATTACGAACGTGCCGGTTCACAAGGCGTGCCCATACTTGGAATGGAAAATGTTCGAAGGCGAGCTGGCCAACGATGAAGGCTCCCCATTTGTTTAGCCACGGCACTGGTTTGAAGGAAGGCAGAAGGGCCAACCGTTTGGAAACCAATCTGCGGCCCGAACGAATTGTCGGCGAAGCGGCGTAGCGACCTTCAAGCGCCATTCCTTGGTCAGGCACGGTACTTGACACGAATGTTCCGGAGCCATAGCGGGATTCGAAATAACCCTCAGCGAGAAGTTGTGAATAGGCGGTTAGGATAGGAATACGGGAGATCTTCAGCTCATTAGCGAGAGAGCGGCTGGACGGCACCCTTTGGCGCGCGCGGAGATTCCCGCCGACAATGGCAGCACAAAAAGCCTCATAGACTTGCTTGTAGAGAGGTTTGTCGGTTCGCCGATCGAGCGCGACTATAGGAGAGAATCCGCTCGGTACCTTCTTCATTGTCAAAATATAGTGGTTATATTGATTTGCATGCAAGTGGTCATTGCATAAAACCACTATTTCCTTCCAAACTCCTAGCAACAGCTGGACAGGCTAGACGCGGGTCGTCTTCGCTTGAGAACTACACCCGTTCGTCAAGCCAAGGCGCTCGGCAAACCCCGTGTAACTGTTTGCAGGCTGGGCCATACCCGGGAAGCCACCTCCTCTTGGTAGCACCGAAAGAGTGAGTTGGCCATACATTCAGAAAAGGTGCATTTTGCAGGGGGTGGAGTCCCCATCCCCTGAGATTTTGCGCCAGGAGTTTCTCGCCGCCCGATAACTAAGCGACTTCGGCATTCTGTTTGGTTTGAGAAAAATGGAACCTCTAACCCTCGCTCTTGGCCACCGTGTTTTGGCGGTTCTCATTCCTGGGAGATTGTTTTGGCCCTACTTCGCCGGTGCCTTAATTTTAATCCTCGGCTTGTCAAGAATAAACATAACCGAAGTATTGCGAGCGGGGGGCATAGAGAGGTCAATAGTTTTCGGTCCTTTGTTTTTTGCGATTCCCAGGGGAGCGTCATCGTGGCTGTTGCGACTTTCATCGGAAGGCCATCGCACAGTGCTCGGCACAGAGGCGGCTGAACGCGTCGTCGTCACCGTGAGCGTAAGGTACCGGGTAGACGCATAGAACATCCAGGTCATCACGATTTTCCGCCAACTTGTTAAAAAGTTGTTCGATCCGAATCGCCTCATCAGTTCTGCCTTCACTCCACAAGTGACCTGCTCGTTCGCCGCAAGCCGCGACACGAGGATTTTGGTTTCCTGCTCGACGGGCCGCCTGAATCAACCCTATGATGACCCCAGCAATGTGTGCGGGGTCAGCCGTTTCTGCAGCATCTGCAGCAATGTAAGTCCCACCTTGAATGGCGGCATCAACGTCCACACCTCGTCCCTGCAATCTCTGACGAAGGTTGTCATGATGCGGCTCGGTGACCCACACGATCGCCGCATCACCTTTCTTCAGTGCTATCGCAATAAAACTGGCAAGGCTGTCTTGAAGAATCTCATCGTCTGACGAAAAAATAATCTCGTGGCGACAGGGGAGTTCCCACTCCGTGCTGCTATACCCTGGTTCAAAACTAACGAATTGCTGCCCCGCCACCGCCGCGTGGATTGCTGGCAGCAGGTCACGCTCGACACGTGATTTGTGAACATAGCCTGCGCCGAGGCCAAGGGCCTCCCGTATCACTTCAGAGTTGGAATGCATACTTACGAACAGTATTTTTGCAAGAGGAGCGACCTTGCCCATGCGTCTGGCAACTTCTATCCCGTTCAGGTTCGGCAACCCAATATCAAGTAGAACCAAGTCCGGCTGCAGCTCTTCGGCTTTTTGGACGGCCTCGAAGCCATCCGACGCCTGGGTGATCTGAAACTCGGCCCTCGACCCTAGCTTCGAACAGATAAATCGGCGGAAAAGGTCAAAGTCTTCGACCACGAGTATCTTCAAAAACATAGTGTTCTTTTCTCTCAGCTCTCGTTCATTCGTCCCGCCCCAGCCTTGCGGCCTTCGGATAAGTTTCGCAACTCAGCTTCGGGAACAGCCAGTTGCGCCATACCGCAGTCGAAGCAAACTAGCAGTTCCGGAAACAGCCAAACATGGGGCTTGGAAAGATTTTTCGGCACGGGAAAGTGGATGGCAATTTCTGCCGGGAAGTTGCCCCAGGCTCCCGAACCGCATGATTCTACAACTCGGGATTATGTTCACGACAGATTCTCCAACGCAATGCGATACAGGTCTCGGGCGAGATGCTATGTAACGTATAATGAATCGCGTCCGCTAATGGTCATTCCTCAGCCCGCGATGGCTCTGGAAAGCATCTATATATAAAGGATATGGACTCCAGCGTCGGTAAAAAAACCAAGCTAACAATATCTCCTGTAAATTCAACCACATAGCTTCGGGAGCGCGTCCAATGAAGGCTTCATATCTTCGTTGCAGAGAGGGGGCAATCATAGCTTCGATATTCGTTTTTTTTTCGTCTGATGCTGATTCTTGTTCCAAACACGAAAATTGTCAAGCGTTCAGCGGTCAAAGAGTCCGACACGATCAAATGCCGCAAAATGCCTGAGAAATAGGCGTTCTTTATTTGCCCTTCAACCGCAAAGCGTTAGAACAACAGGCCCTTTTTTGGAGTGTCTAGCGTGATGGGCAGTGCGGATTCGGCATCGTCATTTTTCGAATTGTTGAGATTCATGGTGACAGGATAGCGGCGCATCAACTTTGCATCATAGGGTTTCAGAATGTCGAAGTGCCTCGAAGTCGTTCACATCCGGATCGAGCCATAGGTCATATTTGCCCTATGGCACAATGATTGGCATTCGGTCGTGCAGATTGGCGGCGAGAGAATTCAGCCCGTTCGTCAACACCGTGCAACTTTCAATGATTTCTCCGTCAGGACTCGTCAACTCATCCCAAAATCCGGCGAACGCAAAGACCTGGTCCTCCCCAACCTCAAAGCAATATGGCGGCTTCGCCGATCGCATTAAGACCCTCTGATCGCCGCGCGCTATTCGGCGAAGGACTTGTTTTCAAGAAGGGTTTATTGGAGGTATTTGAGCTACCGCTGGATCACCTGGAGAGGCCCGTGATCGGAATCGTGTCCCGCTTCGCGGACCAGAAGGGTTTCGATCTGATCTCGGAGAAAGTACATGAGTTGATGAAGGAAGATGTCGTACTCGTGGCGCTGGGTACTGGCGAGCGGAAGTATCAGATCCTGTTGCAGATGCTGGCAGCGACTTATCCGCGAGTAAGTCTCACGGCAAGAAAGCAGCGGTCGGACGAAACGTTTTCGGCAATGCCATCACTATCTTGTCTGAAGCCATTGGCGCCAGGTGTTCGTTAAGAGTCCAAATCTAGAGTTAAGGGCTGTACTAGAAACTACCTTTCGGTGTCTCGAACACTTTATGGCCCATAGTTGGAGGGGGTGAACCGCAAAAAAACAAGCTGCCAGCCAAACGAATCGGGCGAAGGTAGGAAGAGACCTTTCTGTCAAACACGATACTACGGGCGCGTGTATTTGCTCTAAGACCCCAACGTTTTTGAGCAGATGAGGAGTGAAAGATGCATCGCATGTCATTCTTTTTTGTCTGTATCTTGTCTCTTGCCGGAATCGCAAGCGGACAGGCCAATGGGAAACTCCAAATTCACCACATAGATGTTGGTCAGGGAGACGGGGCCGTTTTGATCTCCCCCGGGGGCCAGGTCGTTTTGTTCGATGCCGGCGAGGACATGAAAAAGCGTGATTGTACGAAGCCCGTCTCGTACCTCGACCAACTTGGCATCAAGCATATCGACTACCTTTATGTCAGTCACTACCATTTCGACCATATCGGGTGCATTCCAGCCGTTCTGCAACAGATTTCACTCCAGGGAGATGCGTACGACCGGGGCGAACAATATCCGGGAACGACATACACCAATTATGTAAAGGCGGTGGGGAACCATCGCAAGACGGCGGCCATCGGCGATACCGTTACGCTGGACAAGAACTCGCAGAACCCGGTGGTGATCAAAGTTGTTGCTGTGGATGGAAAGTCACAGAACGGCCTGGTCCAGACTTCTAATGAAAACGATCTGAGCCTTTCGGTGGTGGTCTCCTTTGGGAAATTTCGGGAGGAAATCGGGGGTGATCTCAGCGGAGACAACACTCAGATGTATCAAGATGTGGAAACGCCAGTTGCTCCGGATGTTGGGAAGATTGATGTCTACAAGGTCCACCACCATTGCAGTTCGCACAGCACGAATGATGCTTGGATGTCGGCCACGCAGCCGACCGTGGGCATTGTCTCAACGGGGGACGGAAATGATTACGGTCACCCGACAGCCGATTGCCTGGAACGCCTTCACAAACACAATGTGAAGGCATATTGGACGGAAGCCGGCAATGGCGCGCAACCTGAGTCGGGAATAGACATGGTCGGAGGTAACATCGTTGTTGAAGTTGCGGTGAACGCTTCATCCTACACGATCACGTTTGCAGGATCGCAAACGGATACCTATCCTCTGACCGGTTCCAGCGGGAATGCCGGCACAGGCGGAAATACAAATCCAACACAGCCGCCTGTTAGCACGCCAAAGTATGCCTGGAGCAAGAACTCCACTCACTATCACTTCGCGAACTGCCGGTTCGTTCAGAACATCTCGCCCGCGAACTTGGAGCGGGGCGATTCTCTGCCGCCCGGCAAGACTCTTCATAAGGACTGCCCTCAATAGGCACAAGGTGTTTTGTCGGACACTCAAGGCGCTCCGCATTTGAGCTAGGGAGCATGACGGCTGGGACTCGATGCGCAAGCTTCTGCTTCCGCCGGCAGTGCAAAACAAGGTTTGGACGCTGCACCGGGGCTGCTGAGTCTGCAAGTTATCGGCTTGCAGTAAGATGATCACTGAGAGTCGATCGGGTATCCAGCGGCCACGGTCTCCATTTGATCGACAACAACGCGGAAAGACGTTCTTTCCAGGCGAAACCGCGACCACAGCGAGTCGAACGCATAAGCTCTGGAAGCCTTATGAAGACTGTCTTCATCTCGCACTCCTCTGCCGACAAGCCGTTCGTGTTCCGGCTCGCCTTCGAGCTGCTGGCTGAGGCCGGTCTGGCTCGACTCATGGGAGCTCGGCCCGGGCGATCCGCTGATCGCCAGCCTAGACAGCGCGCTAGACGGCAGCGCGCGAGTGTCGGTCGTCACGTCCAGCCATGCGGCCGCGACCAAATGGGTGAAATACGAGGTGCAGCTGGAGGCCGAGGAACGACTCGGGCAATGTCTCTTGGTGCCCGTCAGGATCGATGAATCAGCAGGCCTCGATGAGCTGCAAGGCCGCGTGCACATCAGCCTAACCGAGGGTGCGGCGTTCATGGACGGTGTACATGCGCTGGTCGATCACCTGAGGTCACTCGGGCTCTCGGCGGATCCCGCCGGTCGCTGCGTGCTCCCACTCGCCTTCCACAGGGCCATCGAGCTCGACACGTTCATCCTGGAACGCATCCTCTCACGGTGGATCGGGCATGGATTGGCGTGGTCCGACATCGCGCCAGAGACAATGCACTTGCTCAAGAGCGAGAGAGTCAACAGCCTTCAGCGCAAACTTCGGGCGCGGATCTCTAACTATTGGTCCGGGTCTCGTGCTACCGCAGAAGGCTTCGACGTGCTCCGCACGCTCGATGCGGACGTCGCGCGCAAGGAGCGGGACCTCCGCGAACGGTCGTCGTTGATCCTGCGGGAGTTCGGTTACGGGTTCGGGCTGGGCAATGGCCACGTAATCGAGGTCGTGCGCTGGTATTCGCGGGCGGCCATGCACTATCCGATGGGCACGCTCGAAGCGGCGGAAGTCTCGGAGGCCGAAACGACTAGTGAGTTCTGCGAAGCCTTCCAGTCGCTGCCTGCGTATCAGCCCGGGCCGTCAGCGCCTGAGTGGTGGAACATCGACGACCCGGTGAAGGTACATGTCCATCACCAGGATTGCGTAGGCCGCTATCACACGACGGGGGCGGTCATGCTGCCGAGGACAGCCCTCAGAGTGTCGGAGGCCGCCATCGAGGAATACCCCGGTGTAGCATTCGCCCATGCCTTCGAGTTCGACGCGCTCCGGCGCTTCGTGTTGCCCCAGATGGTGCACGGCGCTGCTCTCGGGCAATCGTGGTCGCCAGCCGCGTGGGATGAGAACAACTTTCGGATCTGGCAACGTTTCGACTGAGAGTTCAGACAATGATGGGCAGCGCGGCGAGGCTCAAGTACCCCAGGAGCGACTCGTAAAGGTAATCCGTACTTTCTGAAAAATTCTGAGAAGGCCCGATCTTGGTACATCCTTGGGTGAGGCCTGATTCTCATACGCTTTTGAGGCTTGGAGCAAAGTAGAGGAAAGGCGATGTCGCAGTCCAAGCGAGTGGTTCAAGGAGGGCATTATGTCGAAAGAACGCGACCCTGAGCTTCTTGAGCATAGAAGAACTGAAAACAGCCAAGCGGCCATGGTGTTTATCCACGGATTCTCGGGTGACCCAGCAAAGACGTGGGGACAATTCCCGGAACTGCTAATGACGGAAAAGCGACTCAGCGGCTGGGACATTTACAGTTTGGGGTATCACACGGGGCTTGGCCTGGACGTGCTCGGTATCTGGAGAGCCAACCCGGATCTAAACGCTCTGGCTCAGCTTCTGGCAACGCGCGCGGGCATTGCTCCACTGGACCGCTACGTAAGTTTCGCGTTGATTGCGCACAGTATGGGAGGTCTGATTGTACAGCGGGCACTCCTTAACAATCCCACAGTCCGGGGGCGCGTTGGCTATGTCTTGCTGTTTGGCACACCCAGCGATGGCCTGGAAAAGGCAGCCTTCGTGAAGTTCTGGAAGCCTCAGCTCAGGGGTATGTCCAAGGGGGGTGAATTCATAAGCAATTTACGCTCCGACTGGAGAAAACAGTTTGGCGATGAACCACCCTTCTTCTTCCGTTCCACAGGAGGAGATGAAGACCAGTTTGTGCCGAAGGAGTCTTCGCTTTTGCCCTTTCCTGCGGAGCAGCAAGAGATTATTCGGGGAGATCATCTTTCCATCGTCAAGCCGAAAAAAGCAGAAGATCCAGCGGTTCAGATCGTGATTAAGGCTCTCCTGCGAAACGGCGAGTCAGTCGCGCAAGACAGCGCACGCCTGGCAGTGGAAATGCATAAATTCCGGAAAGCCATCGAAATACTTGGGGACGACCCCAAGACCTTGGACGAGGACGGAGTGGTGCAATTAGCCTTGGCACTAGAGTCCGTTGGAAAGCGTAAGAAAGCGATTGAGGTTTTGGAGAATCAGAGTAACCATCCTGAGCGGACCGATGCGAAAGGCGTGCTCGCCGGACGGCTGAAGCGCCGCTGGCTCGTCGAGCGCAAGGCTGAAGATGCGGATAGGGCTCTCAAGTTGTATCAGGAAGGGTTTGAGGCTTCGGAAAAGGCTGGGCGACACGACCAGGCGTTCTATCATGGGATTAACGTCGCGTTTATGCAGTTGGCATATCGAAAGCAAGAAAAGGCATCACAACAAACGGCCAAAAGGGTTCTTGAACACTGCGATGCAGCTATGGAAGAAAAATGGCAGTTGGCTACCAAAGGAGAGGCCAATCTGGTCCTCGGTAATACAGGTGTTGCGATGAGTTTTTACCAACAGGCCACGAATGCCACTGATGTGGAGCCGCGACAACTCGACTCGATGTTTCAGCAGGCATTCCGCGTGGCCAGCTTCATGGGCAACGAAGCCGCCGCCGACCGTTTGCGGCAGATCTTCCGGGGAGGCACGTGATGCCACGCGAACTCTGTTTTGTTTTGATGCCCTTTGGCAAGAAACCGGACGCCAGTGGAAACTTAGTCGATTTCGATGCCGTCTATCAACAGCTAATCGCCCCCGCGATTAAGCAGGCCGACCTCGACCCGTTGCGCGCCGACGAGGAAATGACAGGCGGTATCATTCACAAACCGATGTTCGAGCGTTTGATGCTGTGTTCTTATGCTGTCGCCGATCTGACTACAGCCAACCCGAATGTGTTTTATGAGCTCGGGGTTCGACACGCCGTGCGGCCGTTTAGCACCGTGCTAGTGTTCAGCGAAGGAGGACGGTTGCCTTTCGACGTGGCTCCCCTTCGCGCCTTGCCTTACCGGCTCACCTCCTCGGGTCTGCCCGCCGATGTGACTACGACTCAAGCTGCTTTGGCAGCCCGGCTCAACGAGGCCAGGAAGAGCACGGCGGACAGTCCGGTATTCCAGCTTGTCGACGGCCTCAGGCCACCTGACATCTCCCATATCAGTACCGACGTCTTCCGAGACCGTGTGCACTATTCTCAAGACGTCAAGGAGCGTCTGGCCAAGGCGCGGGTGCAAGGGGCGGACGCGATACGAGCGATTGAAAAAGAATTAGCGCCAGTCGGCGACGCCGAGTCTGGCACCGTGATCGATCTGTTTCTTTCCTACCGAGCCGTGAAAGCCTGGGACGAGATGATTGCTCTTGTCCAGAAGATGTCAGAACCTCTTGCTGCGACCATTTTAGTTCAGGAGCAACTTGCACTGGCACTCAATCGTGCTGGTCGAGGAGAGGATGCCGAGAGAGTTCTGCTTGAGATCATCGAGAGGCGCGGCCCAAGTAGCGAGACCTGCGGAATTCTTGGACGTGTGTACAAGGACCGGTGGGAAGAAGCGCAAAAAGAGGGTGCCACGCTGCTGGCGAGGGGTTTTCTGGAGAAAGCGATCGCTTCGTATCTTCGAGGTTTTGAGACGGATTGGCGAGATGCGTATCCAGGGATCAACGCAGTAACATTGATGGAACTGCGCGAACCGCCTGACCCGAGGCGCGAGCAGATCCTTCCCGTTGTTAGATACTCCGTCGGTAGGAGAATCGCCGCCGGAAAACCCGATTACTGGGACCATGCCACCTTGCTTGAACTGGCGGTCCTTGCCAAAGACGAGCAGCGCGCTGCGAACACGGCTGCTGACGCATTAGCAGCTGTTCGCGAGGGCTGGGAGGCTGAGACTACCGCGCGCAACCTTCGACTGATCCGGGAGGCTCGCGAATGCCGGCAGGAGTTAGTGCCGTGGGCTAAGCAAATTGAACAAAATCTCGAAAGCCGGGCGAACAAATAGTCTCTTTCTCGGGTCGATTGCAGCGTTTAGAATAGTTTTCATTACTTGACAAGTACTCAGCGAGCTTATACCATCCGCGAACTATTAGCCATTATGTAGTTCCACCTTGCGCGCGCAAAACAAAATCGTTGGATCGCGGCCGCGGCCAGACTCTTCTCCCAATGCTGTTTCTTTGACCTGAAAAAGGGATCGGAGGCCTTTCCTTGTTTGAGCAGTTCGTGGACGAGTCACGGCTTCAAGGTAGGGCGGGCTGCAGTTTGGGGCGCAAATGACGTTTGGGCCTTTTTCGGGAACTGCGTTTCGGGACACAGCAGTGTTAACGCTCAAATGCTGATTGACATGCGAAAGCCTGAAAGGACGTTTTATGCTGCAACAAATCGATACTGCAATCGCCTTCACCGTAGTCATGCTAATGCTCAGTCTGATGGTGACCGCGGCGGTCCAGATGATTTCCGCACTGATGGACCTTCGCGGACGAAACCTTGCCTGGGGTCTTGAGAATCTGCTGAAGCAGGTCGAGCCGGAGTTTCGCGGGAAGCTGCCTGACGGGTCGACGATTGCGGAGCACATTGCTCAGGTCGTCGTAAAGCATCCTGCGATCGCGCACGCGGGAACCCGCGCCAAGGCTGTAAGCAAGAGTGAACTCATTGGCGTCTTGCGAGATCTTTGCTCGAACCAGCCGGCGATTACCATTGACGACGAAGCCAAGACAAAACTCAAAGCGTTGCTTGACCAGCAGGTCCCACGTATAGGTCAAGCCGTGGCGGCAGCGGAGACTGTAGCGAAGCAGCTAAATATTGACTTGCCTGGCCAAGAAGCCAAAGTGAAAGCTGCCGTGGACAGCGCCTTCGCAACGGTGTCGAAGCTCGAGCATCAGGTCGGTCAGTGGTTTGACACCGTTATGAATCGCCTTTCGGACATTTTCACTCGCCACACGCGTGTTATTACCGTCGTGGTGTCTGTTCTTTTCGTGGTCTCTTTGCACATCGATTCAGGTGAAATCCTGGGGCAGATCACACGTTCTCCCGAATTACGCGCGAAATTAACCGCGATGTCTGATAGCGAGCTTTCGCAAGCCGACAAGATCTTCGACAATAGCGAGCGGTCAGCGGCCGCGTTGGCGGACGTCAGAAAGAACCACGCTACGAAACCCGACGGACCGCAGATCCTGGCAGCAATAGACAAAGTGCCCCCTCATCTGACTCGCTGCGCGGACGGGGGGAACTCCTTGGCCGAAGTCACTAAAGGCCTGCCTGATGCAGAGGCCCTTCTGGAGGAGTTCAACAATGCCTGCCAGAGCAAGACAAAGCAGGCTATGGGCAATGCATACGACGAAATGCGCGGGCTGCGTGACGACCTGAAAAAGACTGACCTCAAGATTGCTCCGGCAGAGATCAATGGCAATGTCGTGTTCAATAGCGGTGCGCAGTGGCTGGCGGCATACCGCGTACGGCGCCACCTGGCTGGTACTCTGGCCAGCATTCTGCTCCTGAGTCTGGGTGCGCCGTTCTGGTTCAACACTTTGCGGCAGCTGTCGAACCTCAAGCCAGCAATTGCAGATAAGGTGGGTGGACCGAAATAATGCAGAGATAGGAAACAGTGACAATCGCCCGAGTCTTCTAAGGGCGCTTTGGGCACGTCTGGTGGTAGGGTACGCTTATCCCAACATACTGCTTCCATTCTTCTGTTGTCAGATTGCGTGTCACGCGCATGCAAGCATCCTCGATTAAGTCCGCGGAGCGAAGAGAGTGACGCGTTACACTCGTGAGTTAAGCGAGGCTTATACGCACCGATTCTGTTATCTGCCACCAGGGGAACCCCGGCGGTTGAGCGGAAAGCGGAGCGATTTCTACACTAGCCCATCGGCACACGGCTCAACACCTTGACGACGACGCTTCCCAGCGTACTAATGTTCGCAATCAAGCTCGCCACCTTTTCGTTATGGTCTGTGTCCGCCTGCACCATGTTCATCAAATCAGTCAGTTGCTGCTGATCAAGCGGATCCGGCAGCAGTTTCCTCAGCTGGTCCCAGCTGAGTGCGGCCACCCTTGCTTCAGCATTGGTCAACTGCTCGTTTGTTTGTTGGGCCGCCTGTCTAGCATCCGATTCGAATGGATTGGTTGAACCGTTTTCGTCCGCCATAAGTGTTCTCCTTCACGGCCCGTCATTTAATGACGGTCAGGGCTAGGGCTTCTTCAATTTCTTGAACTCGTCTTCAAGGTCCGCCAAGATCTTGTCGGGGTCGATGTTAGTACCAAGGATATCTACGATCTTTTGGTTTGCGTCGATAGCCTTGTCGATGACAGCATCACGTGTTTGAAACAACCCAAGCTGCTTGAGAACCTTGTCTTGTTCTTCGGTCACCTTGCTGATCGAACTGAGGTGAGCCGTCACGGTGCTTTGAGCTTCCTGAATCTGCGTGTAGGACTTCGCGAGTTCTGTTAGCGTCTGTCGTTCCAACTCGTCTACAGGGTCCAGCAAAGACTTTTTCTTCAGTTCAATCTGCTCCATTGCCGCTTTGCTGAACTGGAGAACGAGATTGCCCCGGTCTGCGCTTCCCAGGGTGCTACTAACCGCCTGCATGACCTTGGATTGATCGGAGGACGAGATGCTGGCCGCCTGTAGGCTCGCCAGCAGCCGTGATTTTTGTTCATCCGTCAACGGCTGCACGTTCTGCAGTTTGTTCATCAAGTCGGATGTTTCCACAAACTTGCCTAGGAAAGTGGGCGTCCATTGATTGACCAGAAAATCGTTTAAACGCTGGCGGGTCACCTGAAAATAGGCTCTTACGAAGGCTTCATGGGAGGTTTGTAAATCAACGAGGCGCTGCCCTACCGTCCGAGAGAGAACAACTGCCTGCGATGGCACTCGGGCACAAGCGCCGCCGGCAAGCGCTGGAGCCAGAATCAGTAGAGTGCGGCCGATTGACGCCTTCTTGAGGCTCATTTTGACAGCTCCTTGCATGCTATCTCGACCACCCAAACCACCATGCATTACTGAGCCTAGGACGGTTACCGATGTACCCGTCGCCCTGCCCAAAGAAACCTCGCTAGAAAAGGGGCAGCGCATATTTTCTCTATGGACTAGCGACGGCCGTGGAAGTCAATTCCGGGACATTGCAATCCCCTGCGAGGCCCCAATTGGGGAGGACATAATTGTGGCCGTGAACGACACCTTGGCCCGTCGCTACAGTGAGTTTCCTTTTCCGAACGTCATCCCGCCAGCGGGGGCTAGCGAAGTCGGCGACCGCGTTTGCCGCGACGACGCGCAGTTCCAGCTCGCTCATGCCAGGCGTTTGCGCTGCCCGTATCTGGTTCATTGCTGCAGGCTTAATTCCACCGTTTTGGACATGGATGTCGAAGCAAAGGGCTAGGCCGAGTTCGGTCGTAAACCCAAGATTCTTGGCGGTTGTAGCCGCCGGACTCATATAATCGGACTGAACGTGACGGATCTGCTCCTGTTGGACTTCAGGGAGAGAGCCAAAAGCCTGGAACATCGAACGCCACGGTTCGGCCAAACTGCCGTTGGGCAAGGTCACCGAATCGGCCCAGGTCTCTTGCTCGTCTGAGGAAGCCTGCATCAAAGCAAGCAACTGAGGAGCATTGGTACCAAAAGCCTGCTGCACACATTCGGGGGCGGATTCGTTAACGGCCAAAACGATGGATTGGACTTCGCCCGAAGCGAGAGTGAAGCCGACGATACCCCAAGTGAGTAAGGCGCCATCAAAATTGCCGATTGCCAAGCCGAACCCATGGTTCTCAAAGCTTGCCGTAAGTTCTAGACATCGATCGAAAGCAGGCGGGATGGGCGACTTCATCAGTATCTGCCAGGTCCCATCATCAATCGTCCCGGTTTCTGTTAGAGAATTTGCAGATTGGAATGCGCTTACAGCTCTGACCGTATCGTTGCCGTAGATGCCGTCCGCCTTGTTTGTGTCAAACCCTGCATCTGTCAACGTACTTTGAATCTTCCGAACAATTTCACCCAAAGATCCTACGCCAAATAGATTTCGCATCACGCCACCTCCAAACCGAACTCCTTACACCTGACCTTGAGGAACCAGAGAGACTGCCCGATTGGCTTCCCACAAAAGCGTGCGGCATCTAGTCCGATAGTGTCCCAAAAGCTCGATTCGTTTCTTGAGCTACACGGGACTGCCTACAGGCGGGGCGTGCCTCAAATGTTTGCCAAGACACGAAAACGAACGACTTGACGTAGCGCCTCCACTCACGTGGGCGACGGCGCGCGCACTGTTCTGCTCGTGCACGGACATCCTTTCAATCACACCATGTGGCGACCACAAGTCGAGTATTTGAGTGCCAACTACCGCGTGGTCGTGCCCGATCTGCGCGGTTACGGCAAGAGTTCCCTTCCGGAAGGTTCCCGCGAAACACGGTTAGAGACTTTCGCACCAGACAATCTTGCCCTAATGGATTCGCTCGGCATTCAGGAGTTCGTTCTCGGTGGACTGTCGATGGGCGGCCAAATCGTCCTTGAGGTGCACCGGCAAGCTCCAGACCGAATCCAAGCGCTGCTGCTCGCAGATACGTTCGCCGGATTGGACAGCGCCGAGCGGCGACAGTGGCGATTCACAACTGCGGACCGTCTCGAGCGGGAAGGAATGGAAGCCTATGCCCGCGAGGAGCTCGCTAAAATGATTACATCCGCGAACGCAGAGCGTGTGCCAGAGGTCGCCGCACACGTTATGCAAATGATGGCAACCACTCCCGCTCGCGGAGCTGCAGCCGCGCTCCGCGGCCGCGCACAACGTGTAAACTATTTGCCCTTGCTCCAGAAGCTCCACGTTCCGACTCTGGTTGTCGTCGGTCGAGAGGACGTCTACACACCGCTCGCATTAGCCGAGCAGCTCTGCGAACAAATTCCTGAGGCGAAACTCGCAATAATCGAAAACGCAGGCCACCTGCCGAATTTGGAACAACCGGCCGCTTTCAACAGCGTCCTGGCGTCCTGGCTTCCTGCTGTTGGAAATCGGGCACGTCACGGTGGTCGCGTACCTTTGCAAAGACGCATCGCGGAATGAAATCGACCGGACAGGGCTCCCCGTCGGATGAGCCAGCTTGATCTGGCGACGGAGGCCGAGATTTCGTCTCGGCACTTGAGCTTCGTCGACGACTCCACGGCTCCTGCAACCGCCAACAGGTCGCATAGAAGCCATCAAGGATACACATCAACCATATTGGTTGTTGACCGAGAGATTGGGGTCTGATTTTAATTTAAGGACAGGTTATTTTCAGGCGCGGGCCAAAATGCGGCGCACTCACCTGCAGATGTCCGTTGTCCCCGCGACGCCGAAAATGTTTTGGGCGAGTCGGAGGAGTTTTTGGCCGAGAGGGCGCCGAAGCTGCTGCTTTCGGTTGATTCGGAATCGGCATCCGGCACAACTGTAGCGAGACGCATCCAGACATACTTGTAGCAGCAGAGAGAGGGAGAAGCGAATGCTTTACAACAAGCAGGTTCCGATTTATGAATCCGCGCTGCTGGTGATCGATGCTCAGGATTCCTTCAAGCTAGGGGATCGCTGGGCGCGCCGCAACAATAAAGAGTTCGAGAGAAATGTGGGCAGGCTGGTTGAGCTTTATCGGCAGCATGGTCTGCCGGTGATCTATTTTCTGCACAGCGACGAAGATCCCGGTTTCGAGCGCACCAGTCCGCACTACAAACTGATGGATTTTCTCTCGCCGCAGGGTTCAGAGCCGGTCCTACACAAAGACACTCGAAACGTTTTTACCAGCACCGGGCTGCCAGCCCTGCTGATGGAGAGAGGGGTGCGCCGGGTGGTGATCACGGGCATCCAGATGGAGCAGTGCTGCGAAACGTCAGCGCGAGTCGCGGCGGACCTGGGATACGCGGTTGACTTCGTCACCGAAGCAACGATGACTTTTCCGATCCCGAATCACGACAAGCCTGGCGAGGAACTGGGCGTTGACGCAATCCGCGAACGCACGGAGTATGCGCTGCGCCGGCGTTTTGCGACGATTGCCACCGTCAAATCGATCGCCGAAGAACTGGAAAAGGGCCGGCCGGCGGCCTCGTTCGCGACAAGAGCATAGTTCACGGCAACTCAACATTTTGCGGCGAAGACGGCAGAAGCGGCCGTCCGGATACCAGTAATGTATCTACCATTCATCGTGCGGGACAGAACTCGCGTACTCATCACCCGACAGTGCAGCGTGGCTGCCCGTGTTGAACAACAGTTCGAGCGTAACGCCACAAGAAAGATGAACCAAATGGAATGATTTCATCATCTAGTATGAGCAACATTCATTTCATTGGAGCGGGCATCTTACCCGCAGGGCATTTCGCGAAGACGGAGACGTCCCCGTGAACCTGGAGATTCGACACTTGAGGCTAGTGGCCGCTATTGCCGAGACGGGAAGCGTAACGCGCGCCGGCAACCGCCTGCACCTGACACAATCGGCGTTGAGCCATCAGTTACGCGACGCCAAGGAGCAATTGGGTACGCCGCTTTTCAATCGCAAAGGCGGCAAGATGATCCTGACGGCGGCGGGAGAGCGACTTTTGCAAACGGCAAGGGCTGTGCTGTGCGAACTCGAACGGGCGGAAGCGGAGATTCAGAAAAACGGCGTAGGAGCGAAGGGATTGATTCGCATGTCGACTCAATGCCACACCGTGTATCATTGGCTTCCGCCGCGGCTGATCCTTTTTCAGAAACAGTTCCCGGAAGTGGAAGTGCAACTCGTGATCGAGGCAACCAACAATCCTTTCGAAGCGCTGCTCGACCGCAAACTTGATCTCGCAATCGTGAGCGAACCGATCCGCAATCGGAAGATTCGCTACCTGCCACTGTTTGAAGACGAAGCGGTGCTTGCCGTTCCACCACGACATCGACTCGCGGGCAAGAGTTGGGCCGCGCCGGAGGATTTTGCAACAGAAACAATCCTCCTCTACTCACCGAAAGAAGACAGCACACTGCTGACGAAGATTCTGGAGCCCGCAGGGATCCGGCCGAGGAAAACCCAGGAGGTGACACTGACGGAGGCGATCATCGAGATGATTATCGGCGGCTTGGGAATTGCTGCATTGCCGCGGTGGACGGTGGCGCCACAGCTCGCTTCGGGGACGCTGGTTGGTGTGCCGTTGAAGCCTGGATATGGGTGGAATTGGTCGGTTGCACAGTTGCGGGAGAGTCGCGCGCCGGTGTACATACAGGAATTCATCAACATCCTGGCTAAGCGACCTTTGTACGCAGAATTTTCTCCAAGAATGCGAGCGAAGAAGAAGCGTTTGCCGACTAAGGGGGCAGCCGCGCGACGAGAGTCCGTTTAACTTAGCTCGCGGCCAGCAGGCTGCGGAGCTTGTGCGTGGCGTGAGCTATCTCCTCGATCGCCGTACTGCCAAAACCAAGGATGAAGCCAGGACGCGACGCATCGCTTAGGTACGAGGACGACAGAGGCCAGATCCAAAGCCCCTGGGTGGAGGCGCGCTCGGCAATTTCTACGTCGCGCGTGCCCTCCGGTAGTGTTACAGCCACATGCATACCAGCCTCGCCCCCGAGCACCTCGACCATCGACCCGAGTTCCTCGCTGATGCTGTCCACGAGGGCAGTCCTTCGCTCCCTGTACAGAACCCGCATCCTTCGAATGTGGCGCCCAAAATGTCCTTCATCAATAAAGTCCGCCAGCACGTCCTGAAAAAAGGTTGGCGGGCCAAGATCCATGGCGCGGCGGATTGTTAGAAAACGTTCAACGAGGTCCGATGGCATGACGACATAACCGAGGCGCAAAGAAGGGAATAAGACTTTGCTGAAGGTTCCGATGTAAATCACACGAGAATTGGGGTCGAGTCCCTGCAAGCACGCGATCGGCGAGCTCTCGTAGCGGTACTCACTGTCATAGTCATCCTCGATGATCCAAGATCCCGTGCTTTGGGCCCAATCCAGTAGCTGGAAGCGTCGTGAGGCGCTCATGGTCGCGCCGAGTGGAAATTGATGAGAGGGCGTAACAAACGCGGCCCGCGCCTTGCGGCATCGCTTGATGCCAGCGGCAACATCCATACCCTCCTGATCTACGGGAACGGGCACTAGTTGACAGCCAGCGTGCGCGAAGACGTCACTTGCCAAGCGGTAACCCGGCTCTTCTATCCAGACAGAATTCCCGTAGTCGAGGAGAACGCGTGCGGAAATCTCGAGCGCCTGCTGAGAACCGTTGACAATCATGACCTGATCCGCTTCGCAATATAGTGACCGCGCTGCCCTCAGATAGCTCGCGATCGTTTCCCGCAGAGCCTTGGAGCCCATGCGATCTCCGTAGTGAAATGACTTGGGTTCCATATTCCTACTACGATGCATGACCAGCTTCGACCAGATGTGGAGCGGAAATTGATCAACAGCAACTTGCCCCACACAAAAAGCTCCCGAGCGCCCCAGCCAAGGGGACCCTTCAAGACCGGGAAAGTATGAACAGCGGCGCGCGACCGGCCTGGGTCCAGAGCGACTTGCCGCGAGTGGCACCCGCGTTGAGGCGCTTGACGTGAGCTGGTCCGGAAGCAAACTGGAAACGACAGTTCCTGCGCCGACGCGACTCTCGATGTAGCCTTCCGCCAAAAGCTGAGCATAGGCATTCAGAACGGGGAATCGCGAAACACCAAGTTCAGTGGCAAGTACTCGGGTGGACGGAATTCGCTGGTTTGGGCGCAGCCTGCCTTCGACAATTGCTGCGCGATACGCGTCATAGATCTGCCTGTGCAGAGCCTTCGGGGCCTTCCGGTCGACTGCGACCATAGGGAGAATCCCAGAGGCTACTCTCTTCATTGCCGCCGATCATAATGGCTATGTCTATGTTCCGTCAAGTGGGCATGGTTTCCGACCATTTTCCGGACCATCATGCAAAGATTGCCGAGCAAGAGCAAGACAGTTTCCATGATTTCAACAAGGAAAGTTCGCCTACTCGTCTTCTAAGGCAGCCCGAGGGCCTAACCTTTACCGGGAGGTGCGCATGCGCTCTATGACGTCTTCGCCTTTGCTGGGAAGCTCGCAGGCTTACCGGGCCATCGGGTGGGCCGGCTTGCTGGCAGGGAGTCTTGATATAACGGCAGCTCTCGTTGAAGCTGGTCTGGAAGGAAAGGGCCCCGTCTATCTCTTCCAGGCCATCGCTGGTGGACTGTTAGGAATGGCTTCTTTTCAGGGAGGACTGGCGACTGCAGCGCTGGGAGCTTTTTTTCATTTTCTCATTGCCACTACGGCTGCCGCAGTTTTCTATGTGGCAAGCCGCAAGTTGAAGTTCCTGGTACAGCACGCCATCCCATCGGGGCTGCTCTACGGAGTTGCGGTCTACATCTTTATGAATTACATCGTGCTGCCCATGTCCGCCTATCACAACAAAATTGCGCTCCCACCCGTGACAGAACTCATTAGAGATGTTGCTATACTCATGTTCCTGGTCGGCTTGCCGATTTCACTGATGGTGCGGAAGTTTTCCGACTAACGCGTACTTCTTGGAGGAGGTCCTGGCAGCATGACCCGTAAACATCCACGGTGAGCGCGCGGAAGAGGCCGGACACTCAATGCGCAAGCACTAAACGCGATTCTCTGGCTTGACGCTTTTGTCTCGCGCCATGCCAAGTGAACACAGGAGCGAAACGACTTGAGCATCGGCCGATGAGGATTTCTAGTCGAGTGGAAGACGGCCGCGTGCTGCGCATCGCCGAGCGAGGACAAACTCAATGCTTAACTGGATTCGCGGCTTACCTATTCTGGAAACTTTCTTGCAGGACGCGCGTTTTTCCTTCCGCATGCTGCGCAAAAATCCGGGCTTCACGGCTGTTGTGGTACTCACTGCTGCTCTCGGTATCGGTGCCAACACGGCCATTTTCAGCGTGGTTTATGCCGTGCTCTTGAAGCCGTTGCCTTATACGAATTCCGATCAATTGTTCACGGCGTTTCAGGCGAGCAAGGAACAGGGAATAACGGAAACGGGCGTCTCGTATCCCAACTTCGAGGATTGGCGGGCACAGAATCACGTTTTTAGCGAGCTGGCGGGAGTCCTAGCGCACCAACTCACACTGACGGGACGCGGCGAGCCTTCTGTTGTGAACACGTGCGTCGTGACGCCGCAGCTTTTTGCGCTTCTGGATGTGAAGCCACTGGCAGGGCGCATCTTTTTCCCCGCCGACGGCGAGAAGGGTGCGCCGCCGGTAGCGCTCGTGAGCGAAGAGCTGTGGCGGGACCGCTTCGGAGCAGATCCGAACATCGTGGGAACTTCGATTGATCTGGACAAGCGACCGTTCACCGTCATTGGAATCATCCCTAAGGCCTTTCGCAGTCCTTTTTTCCCCAGGCAAGAAGTCTGGATTCCGCTCGTCCAAGATCCTCTTTTTAGCACGTTCATGCCTCAGCGCGGAACGCATGGGCTGCCAGTCATTGTGCGGCTGAAGCCGGGCGTTTCCGTAGCGCAAGCCCAGGCAGAAATGGACGCCATCAGCGCGAGGCTCGCCCGTGAATTTCCGGCGGAGAACACAGGCTGGATGGTTCATCTTGTGCCGTTGCAGAAAGAAATTGTGGGAGACGCAAGAACCGCGCTGCTGGTGCTCCTGGGTGCCGTCGGCCTGGTGCTCCTGATCGTTTGCGCCAATGTCGCCAACTTACTCCTTACGCGCGCAACTTCCCGTTCGAAAGAAATCGCTGTTCGGACTGCGCTGGGCGCCGGTCGCGCTCGAATTATGCGCCAACTGCTCAGTGAAACCGCCGTGCTCGGTCTGCTTGGTGGAGTCGTAGGGATCGCTCTCGCTTACTGGGGCGTTCAAGCGTTGAGCGTCCTGCTGCCGTCAACCTTGCCGCAGCTGAACCCCATTCGCGTGGACTATATTGTCCTGGGTTTTGCCCTGTTCCTTTCCGCCATCGCAGGCGGCGCTTTTGGATTGGTTCCCGCCATGTTCGCGGCCAAGACCGATATACAGAACACGCTTCGCGAAGGTGGCCGTTCGGGCGAAAGCCGCAACCGCCGCCGTGCGCGCAGCTTCCTGGCTGTTGCCGAAGTTTCGCTGGCCATGGTCTTGCTGGTGACGGCGGGTTTGCTGTTACGCAGCTTTACCAAGCTCACCTCGGTCAGTCCGGGGTTCGACGCCCAGCACATCATAAAGGCGGACATCTCGCTGCCACAATTTCAGTATTCCACGCCGCAACAGTGGGCCGCTTTCTCCGAGGAATTGCTTGCGCGAATCCAATCACACCCAGGATTGCAGGATACGGCCGTGGTCGTTCCCAGGCCGATCGTAGACCGCAGCGCGACTCTGCCCTTCGATATCGTAGGTAATCCGCCTTCGTCTGCGGGCGCATCGCGTACGGCGAACTATGTCTCGGTTAGTCCGGAATACTTTCGCGTGATGGAGATTCCGCTGCTGGCAGGACGCTTCTTCAATCAGCACGATATCCCATCCGCGCCCCGCGTTTCGATCATCAGCGAAGCCATGGCGCGACTCTATTTCGCAAATCAAGATCCCCTCGGAAAGCAGATTAGCTTTGGCTTTGGTCCAAGCGGTGGCGTTGCCACGCGCGAAATCGTCGGGATCGTGGGTAATGTGCGCAACGTTGCCTTAGGTAAGGATCCCGGGCCGATGATGTACGTGCCTTACCCGCAAGCTCCTTTTTGGGGCGCGAATCTGGTGGTAAAGAGCAGTTTGAGCACGGCCAGCGTAGCTGGCGCCATTCGCCAGGAAGTGCAAAAAATCGATAAAGATCTGCCGGTCACGGATATCGCGAAGATGCCTGACCTTATCAACGATTCCGTCGCACAACCGAGATTTCGTACGTTTTTGCTGGGCCTGTTTGCGGCGATGGCCTTGGTGCTTGCCGCCACCGGAATCTTTGGCGTGATTTCGTATTCGGTCTCGCGCCGGACCAACGAGATCGGCATCCGTGTAGCGCTCGGCGCGTCACGCAACGCAGTTCTGATCATGATCTTGCGCGAAACTCTCTTACTGACGTTCGTCGGCCTTGCCGTTGGACTCCCCTGCGCGCTCGCGGCTTCGCACCTCGTGAGCCACATGCTTTTTGAGGTCTCGGCAAATGACCCTGCCACACTCGCAGTTGTTGCATTTGCCCTTGCCTCCGTGGCAGCTCTCGCCGGATACATCCCCGCACGCCGCGCCATGCGCGTGGACCCTATGGTCGCCCTCCGTTACGAATAAATCATCGTTGTAGAACCACCAGCGAACCATCCAAATAGCCGCGACACGCCAGTGAAAATAAAGCACTTAAGGCTATTCTCTGGGGGACAGGACCGCGGAGGTTCAAAACTGCATAAAGATTTGCCTCATATACGCGTATCCCAAGCCAGATCTCGCTCGGTTCCTTAATCAAGTCCGCTTCTGCTAGTGCAAAACCTCTTGGAGGCGATCAGATGGCTCGAAGACTTCATTCACTTCGTTGCGTTTGGCAGAGGCAGAGACGCCTGGCCGTGAAGGTATCGCCATCCGGCAGGAGTTCGAACATACGTATCGCTGAACCATATATGCCAGTCGAATGGCTTCCCCTGGTCAATTCCTTTCATCCACAGCTTTGCTGTGACCACGGCGGTATCACGCCAAACTCGGACGATTTGCTCCGAATCCTCTTGGTGCTCATATTGAACACGACGAGTCCGCGCCATTTCCATCAGATCGGCTTTTGTGTAAACTTTGCCCGAGCCAGTTACGACCACAAAATCGTCGGCGAGAATCCGATCCATCGTCGCAGCGTCATTATTCTTGACGGCTGCTTGATACTTCGTATCCAGGGCGGCGACTGTCTTTGCATCATCTGTAGAATTGCCGCTCGCAACAAACGGAATACAGGCGGGAAGTGAGCCAACCAAAATCATTCTCAGAAACCGGTTCCTCATCACCGTATCTCCTTGATTTCTTGACATTGTCCGCCCACCGCTTGATGATGAGACCGTCAGTCGGTATGCGAACTTCTCCATAATACAAACCGACTGTCGGTCTGTCAAATAGAGAGTGGCCAACAAGACCGACAAAGCTGCCTCCACCAAGGCGAACATCATTGCCGTTGCGCGAGGACTGTTTGCGACTCGCGGCTATTACGGAACTTCCACAGAAGCTATTCTCGAGAAATCCCAGCTGAGTCGCGGCGCTCTCTATCACCATTTCGAAACCAAGGAAGCACTCTTCGCAGAGGTATTGGAGGCGGTTGAGATAGACATCACAGCGGCCACCGGTCGCGCCCGGGCGGACACGACGGATCCGGTGGAAGCACTCAAGGCGGCATTCGGTTGTTTCCTGGACATGGCATCGGAGAGTGAGGTGCGGCAGATCCTACTAACCGATGCCCATTCAGTGGTGGGCTGGCAGAAGTGGCGAGAGATCGAAGATCGTCATGGGCTTGGCCGCCTGAAACAGGCTCTGAAATTGATTGCCGCCGCCGGTCAAATGCGCGATGAGATGGTCGATGTCTTCGCTCATATATTGCTTGCGAGTCTTCTCGAGGTTGCATTTATGGCGGCCCGTTCTCCGGAATCACGGACCGCAGCAAGTACAGGAAAAAAGGCGATAAAGGAACTTCTCGAACGTCTTCTGACAAAAGCGTGATCTGCTCCGCTTCATTTGGCCGGCCATTCCATTTTCTCGTAGCCACCACGACTACACAAACGGGCAAAGCCCCGATCAGCAGTTTAGGTGATAGAGAACACGTCGATGACCCATAGCCAGTCTCCGTTGTCTTGCCGCCGGGCGACCTCAGCCGTCATGCTGCCATCGGGTGAGCGAGTTGAAGTAAGCGCTAAGTCGGCACTGATGACGGCTGGTCGTTGGCTTCCAAATTCAAATTTTCTGCCTGTCGCTACCATTCCAGCGAAGAACGTCCGAATTGCTTCTCTGCCTCGCACCAACTGCCCTCCACCGCGGTCCAAGACGGCTTCCTGCTCATAAAGGGCGGCCATTCCGTCCACATCCCCCATCCGCTCTCGGGAAACTAAAAGCCGTTCCAAGTCCTGAGGGTCACGTGCTGGATCTCGCGCAGGTTTATCGGTCATAACGACACTCCCAATGGGTTCCTCATTCAATCACGCAGGGGCGCCGAGCGAATATTGAGTATCGGCGGTGACATACGGCGGCCTGTTTAAAGGCCATAGCGTTACTGCCCTGGTAACGACTTCAACGAAAGCGTAGCAATGTGTCCACCAAAGTTTCTCAAGCTGCTCCACGGCTACTTTCTTTAGTGAGGCTTCTCACAGCAAGGCACAGAAGTCTCCCTTATTGAAGCCTTCGGCTTCGATTCCGAACGCATGATCGAAGCGCGACCGATAATTTTCCCAGGCGATAGTCGCCGTAAGTTCCACCAACTGTGGCTCTGTGAAATTCTGACGAAGCTTGGCAAACAGCCCGTCGGAGACCTCGACGGGCGTCTGCGTCATACCATCAGCATACTGAAGCACAAGTTTCTCTGTGTCCGAGAACAGTGAATTGTCGAGGTAGTGCGGTAAGGCTTCGATTTTCTCCCGTGATATGCCGTTCTTTCTGCTGACCGCAGAGCCGATATCAATTCAAAATGGGCACCCGATCAGCGTGGCCACACGGAGCTCAGCTAAATTCTTAAGAGCGCTGTCGGTCAGATGGCTGAAGGCGAGCGATCGTTCCATTTGCACGTAACCCCAAAGTATTTTCGAGTGGTGCGCTGTGATTTTTACGGGCATCACAACCCGCCCCAACTTACGCTTGACAAATGAATAGACGAGGCGCCTGAATGGACCTTTTGGTTCTGCCCCCTGTATGCGTGCCATGTACCCTCCTTCTGCCTGCCTGTCTGACCGTAGCCGAGACGCACAGGCCTGACGTGCTCTCTCGCTGTCGCCTCCGTTCGCGACTCAGGTGCGCCAATACCCGAACCTCTACTCCTTCTAAACCAGGATTATGTGCCTGCGCCAATATCGTTTGCCATCAGTAGCCTGTCAATCTTGATTGCGAAATCGATGTATGGATTAAATAGAGAGCGCGCCTCACGTGCCGGGGGCGACCGCGACCCTAGTGTTGCGCGAGCGCATAAACGAGAGGGGCGATCAGTTCGAGGTTTCGCTGCAACTCATCGGGCCGCACTTTGTCGAACGTGTCAGCCGCCGTGTGATGGTATTGGAAGTAACGCCGTGCGTCCTGCAGGGGCGAAATCGCGGGAACTCCTTCCCTGCTCATAGCGGTTAGATCGACGCCAGGACTCTCGCTCACACGCACGACTCCGCCTATCGGCTCAACTATCGCCTGGAGGACCGCGGAGAGTGGTCCAAATCTCTCGTCACTTGCACATACGTTGAGACCCAGTGGGCGCCCGTCTCCGTAGTCGAGTTCAATTGCGGCAATGTGGTTGGGCAGGTCGGTCCGGTGGTCTTCGGCGTACGTCCGGCCCCCGGCGCCACCGTTTTCCTCATCCATCCAAGCGACAAACCGAATTGTCCGTTTCGGTTTTGCATTTATCTCTTTAATGATTCGAAGCACGTCCATCGCGACTCCTAGGCCCGATGCATCGTCGAGTGCACCTGTTCCCAAATCCCAGGAATCCAAATGTCCGGAAACGATGACGATCTGCTCAGAGAATTCGGAGCCCTTCAAATCTGCAATAACGTTGTGACTCGTTATGGGTGGCAAATCGAGTGGTTCTAGAACAACATGAATCGTCACTTCGCCGCGTGAAGCTAGGTCGGCAATCAGGTCCGCGTCCTCTCCCGCTACAGCGCCGGCTGGAATCCGCCGCACGCCGTCCGCGTACTTAGTAACGCCCGTATGAGCGAGGCGTGACCCCGTCGCTCCGGTGGATCGAACCAGCGCCGCGATGGCTCCCTTGCGAGCGGCACGGGAGGGACCTTCGCTTCGGTAGGGAACGGACAAGTCATAAGCGTCCGCCCATCGCCCAGCTTGCGCCGCGAATTCATCAAACGGGTGGTTAAAAAGCACAACTTTGCCGTTGACCCCGTCTGATGGAATCCGGTCCAACTGCTCGAACGTCTCGACAATGATTAGCGGAGCCATCACTCCTCCGGGCGGGGTCGGTACGCTATTTCCGAGTGCCGTGATGACGAGTCTTTGGTTGGTATCGATTAACTGCCCTGGATAGCGCACCAGTCGAGCCTCCTCTCTTCCTCGCACCCAATGCCTGACTGTGATCGGCTCGAGCCGCACCTCTAGTCCGAGACCGAGCATTTGCTGGCGAACGTATTCGGCGGCAGCGGCGGCCTGTGGGGACCCACTCATCCGGGGCCCGATCGCATTACACAGAAATCGCACTCGCTCGTAGAAGTAGTCCGAACGTTGTGCGGAAGCCCGAATCGCAGCGAGGTCCGCCTCGGTAGCTGTCGAGAATCCCCTAGTGCGCTGCATGATCTAATTGCGGCTCGCTCGTACAACTTCAAACAACCGCTCGATGTCGTTCAGATCGTTGTACAAGTGGGGAGCAACTCGAATGGAGTCTCCCCGAATGCTCACGAAAACGTTGGCCTCCTTAAAGGCTTGTTGCCAGTTTTGCGGGAATCCCTGCCGCGTGACGCATCCCGATCATATGCCCGCACCTTTCGGACCGAGGCAGAACGGAGTAACCATTCTCCGCAGCCAGTTCAGCAACTCTTTCCGTCAAGGTAGAAAGGGCTTGCTCAACCCGTGGGACATCCCAGGAGAGTATTTGCTGGAGGGCAGCAATAGCCATGGGGACTAGCACGAATTGCGGAAACTCACCTGCGTCGAAGCGGCGAGCGCCTTGCCGATACTCGTCTCTGTATTCGACGAGCCGAGTGAAGTCTTCACTTCCTGCTCGCGTCAGCCATGATTGTTCGAGCGGTGTTCCCGAATGTCGCCATTTCGGTGCTGCATAGAGGTAACCAAGCCCATACGGCCCGAGCAGCCACTTGTAGCCCACGGTTACCAGGAAATCCGGCTGCACACGGCTGAGGTTTAGCGAACAAGCTCCAAGTGACTGGCTGGCATCAACCACGAGAGTGGCACCCACCGATCGTGCTAGCGCACCTATGCGTTCAAGGTCGATCCTGCTTCCGTCTGTCCAATGACTTTGAGGCAGAGCGACAATCGCCGTGTCTCTGTTAATCGCTTGCTGCACAGCTTCGGTATAGCCCATTCCGTTAGTGCGCTGCACGGTTACGATGCGACCGCCCTTCTTCTTGGCTAGTTCGCGCCAGGCATAAACATTCGATGGGAATTCTTGATGGAGCAAAACGATAGTCTGTCCTCGTGAGAGCGGCACGTTCGCAGCTGCAGTTGCGATTCCATAGCTCGCACCGGGAACCAAGGCGATGCCTTCAATGTCGCTCCCCAGCAGTCTCGCGGCAAGATCTCGCAACTCTTCCGCCCCAGAAAACCATTCTGGCGCCGACAATTTCCATGGGGTTGCCTTTGTCCGAACCGCGTTGATTCCAGCCTTCGTAATCGATCGCAACTGGGGCGCCATGTTGGCGCAATTCAGATAGGTAACACCCTCCGGGATTTCGAATAGATCTTTGGCCTTCTCGATTCTGTTGGTGACAGCTGTTAACCCTTGGGTCATGGCTCTCCTGGTTCCTGACTTCTATCCGCTCAGCCGATCTGAGGCAACGTCAGTATCGTCGCACTGCAGATGGGGCGATTCCATGGTAGATTTTAGGCCTAGACCTCGAAGAAGCTTCAAAATTTAGGATTGGGGTGGCTTGCGCATGAATAATAGAGGAATTTTGGGAGATCCGAAAAACATCGAACTGCTCCGGCTTCTTCAGAAGAATCCCCGCGCTTCCATTTCAGATCTGGCACGGAGGGTTGGAATGTCGAATCCCGCTGTGAAAGAGAGAGTCCTTCGGCTCGAGGAGAGTGGCATTGTGAAGGGCTACCGCCTGGAGCTAAGTGCCAAAGACTTGGGCTACGAATTGACGGCCTTTGTGCGAGTGCGGCCACTGCCGGGCCATCTCCACAAGATCAGGGAACTCGCGCAAGCAATCCCAGAGATTACGGAATGCCATCGCATCACCGGAGAGGACTGCTTCATCTTAAAATTGTACTTGAAAGAGATCGTAAGTCTCGACAGCGTGCTCGACAAATTCCTCGCACACGGACAAACCACAACTTCTATCGTCCAATCTTCACCGGTTTCGTCGAGGGGGCTGCCTATACCAGATGCTGCGGGTCAGGAATGAAACCGTCTCGATTCGGTATCTCCAACTGAGCGAGATTCCGTTCGTTCAAGTCCGCCGCAAGTCTGATGGTATGCTGATCGGATGCTGCGGATTTAGCGAACTGGCGGTGGACGCCAGAGCAAGCGTAGCCGCAGTTCCGCGGGGGTGGCATCAGCGTGCCGAGGCACCGGCTGCTGCCATCGGAGTAAGGCCAATGGATCAACAGGAATATTTGAGTCTTGAGAAGCAAAGCTATTCACTCGCGTCCGGTGTGCGCGCTGCGCCGAGATTGTCTTTGCTTAATGAAATCTTCGGCAGTGCCAGCCAGGAACTTCTCACCCAAGTAGGTTTGCGCTCTGGACAGCGCGTCGCAGAAATTGGATGCGGCACAGGCCTAATGACGCGCTGGATCGCACAGCAAGTTGGCCCCGAAGGATCTGTCTACGGTATTGATATCAGCGACGCACAACTCGCAATCGCGTCCGAGAATGCCAGCTCAGTCTCTTCACGTAACATTTATTTTCGTGAAGCCCCAGCAGACGCCACCGGATTACCGAGGGGCTCCTTCGACGTTGTTTATTCACGCTTCCTAATGTGCCACCTGCTCCACCCGGACTCCGCATTGCGTGAGATGTGGGCTTTGTTGAGCGATGGGGGGGTTCTGGTATGCGAGGACTTCGAGATGAGCGCGGTTAGCACGAGACCGCCTACTCCTTCCTACGATCAGCTGCTTCGCGTCAGCCGCGCACTTGATGAGCGAGACGCGGTTGATTCCGATATTGGCGCAAAGCTGCATACTCTGTTTATTGATAACGGCTGCGGAAATCCGGAAGTCAGTGTTTATGAACCGGCATTCCTCCGAGGTGAACTGAAACACTTCTGGAGGATCACCCTGGAAGAAGCGGCGCCCACAATCCTCGGCAGCCGAATTGCCACTGCGGAAGAAATAAGTTCTCTCTGCGAGCAGCTGGGGAATATAGCCCGAAACGACTCTATTCTCTTGATAGTCGCCCGAGTGTACCAAGTCTGGTCTCGCAAAACGTGATCTTCTCAAGGCTCATTGCGCTAAAACGAGGCACAAGAGAATGTGTCAGGATAAAAGATCGGGATTTGCATTAACCTCCCTCAAAACAAACATCAACACGGTTATGCAGGGGAGCGCTCGAAGCGCAAGCCGTGGGGACCGACATATTCCGATTCTGGTCGGATCAGTCGCCCATCTCGAAGCTGCTCAAGGCAATGAGCCGTCCAGCCGAGCACGCGGCCCACAGCAAATGTGGGGGTGAATAATTTCTTCGGTATGCCCAACCCATGCAGCAACAAAGCCGTATAGAACTCAACATTTGTAGCCAGGCGGCGTCCAGGTTTCTTTTCGGCGAGAAGGCGAAGCGCAACTGTTTCGACAGCTCGCGCCAACGCGTAGAACTCGCGGTTACCCTCAGTTGCGTAGAATCGCTCTGCTGCCGTAGCTAGCACGTCGGCGCGAGGATCTCTGACTCGATAAACGCGATGGCCAAATCCCATCAACCGTTCTCCGCTCGCAAGCTTTGAAAGAATTACCTGTTCCGCGCGATCCGATGTTCGGATTTCGAAAACCATATCGAGGGCCGGCCCAGGCGCTCCTCCGTGCAGGGGCCCCTTGAGTGCACCCACAGCTCCGGTTACTGCCGAGATCAAGTCGGAATGCGTCGAAACAATCACCCGCGCGGCAAACGTTGAAGCATTCAGACCGTGATCACACACCGTATTCAGATACGTCTCTAGTCCTCTTGCGCGCTCTTTGCCAACTTCGCCGCCAAACATCTGATGAAGGTAGTACTCAGCATGTGGTAGATCAGTGCGAGGTGTAAGCGGTTCTTGGCCGCTGCTAAGTCTCTGGTAGGTTCCAACAATGGTCGGCAAGGAAGCCACCAGCGTCCGAGCCTGCTCGTCAGGAGATTGGGCTTTTCCCAAGCTCAGCGTTCCGGCGGCCATCCGCAACGCGTCCATAGGGGGAACTGATTGTGCGGCGGCCTCTTGTATTAGCGACAGCGTGGCAGGTGGCAAATCTCTTCGTGACGCGAGATCTACCGTGAAATCTTTCAACTCACGGTCGTTTGGAACCCTCCCATACCAAAGAAGGTGGGCCATTTCTTCAAAGGTGGCTCGCGGCGCAATTTCCTCGACGGAATACCCCGCCAAGATGAGCTTTCCCGCCCCGCCGTCCACGCGGCTCAGCCGCGTTGTGGCCCCTACAACTCCTTCGAGCCCATCCTGCTTTTCCAAAGGCATGATCTTCGCCCCTTTACAAAGATTGTCCACACTCATACGATAGGCTGTCAATCTTGATTGGACAATCAATGTGTGTGCCCAAAACACGATCGTGCCATCCAGCGACCGCTACATGACGGCACGGCAAGCTGCTTCGATTTTAGGCATCTCTCTTCCGACGCTCTACTCCTACGTGAGCCGTGGCATGCTTCAGTCAGAACCGGTGACAGGCAAGCCCCGACTCAGGCGCTATCTACGGGATGACGTACTCCGACTCGTCGAGCGAAAGGAGCTTCGCAGCAACCCGGCGAGAGTTGCCGAAAAAAGCCTGCATTGGGGAAGTCCTGTGCTTCAGTCGTCTCTAACTCTCATTGACGGTGGCCGGCTCTTTTACCGGGGCCACGACGTGATCGACCTAGCCGATCGTTCGACGCTGGAGCAAGTCGCAGCCCTGCTTTGGACTGGAGACACGAAACAGGCCCCCGCTCTGTTCGCTGATGACGCCGCAAAACCACCGCCGATAGCCACGAGCCTATTCAAAATGATTCGCCGCCTTGAACCTGTCGAGCGGTGCCAGTTGATCTTGCCATTCACCGCTTGTTCAGACCTGGCGGCTCACGACCTTCGGCCAGCAGCAGTTGCCAAGACCGGAGCGCGCATTCTTCGATTGCTTCTTTCCGCTGTGGTCGGCTTTCCGGCAGCGCCTCCAATGGAACGGGCCCTAGCGCGTGCTTGGGCTCTGAACCAACAAACAGTCGCTCCAGCTCTTCGCGCCGCGCTGATTCTGTGTGCCGATCACGAACTCAATGTTTCCGCGTTCACTGCTCGATGTGTCGCCTCAGCGCGAGCGACACCTTATGAAGCGATCCTCGGCGCCCTTGCGGCATTTCGTGGTCGCCGGCACGGAGGCGCCTCTGAGGAGGTGCAAATGCTCTTTCGGGATGCCCAGAAAACACCGGACAGCCGTCAGCTTCTTGCTGCCCGGCTCCGGTCATTTGGTTTTGTGCCCGGCTTCGGCCACCAGCTCTATCCAGCCGGTGATCCAAGAGCTCAGAAGCTAATTGGCATTGCCAAAACCCATGGTCGACCGACGGAAGTCGAGTTGGCGAAACGGCTAATTCAAGCATCGCACGCCCTCACGGGCGGCTATCCAAATTTGGATTTTGGATTGGTTATGTTTGCGCGAGCACTAAGGCTGCCGCTCGAAGCACCTATCGCCATTTTTGCTCTGGGACGGACTGTCGGCTGGATCGCCCACGCTATTGAGCAATACGCGGATAATCAGCTCATCAGGCCACGAGCTCGGTACGTCGGCCCAACGCGAGCATAGGAGAGGCCTGGGATGAGGATCGCAGTTGTCGCCGACGTTCACGGCAACCGGCAAAGCAAATGCGCCACCGAAGGCTTCGAACCCAAGAGAACAACACATCGCTATTCCGTCATCGTCCAAGTTAGGGAGTGGTTGCATTGTTGCCCGATTCCTTGATCCGTCTCAAGATCTCAGGAAGAACTATTAGAAGGTCAGGGGGCAGATGATATGATTCCCGGTCTGACGGATACGAATTAGATTCCACGTCAGTCTTGAATCTCACGATCCCAGTTCGAATCGCAGACGCCCCATCCACATACTGGCGAACAAACTTAGGGGGACGCTTGAACGTAAGACCAAGAATATCGTTCAAGACGATTACTTGACCGTCGCAGTCGGGACCGGCGCCGATACCCAGAGTTGCCGCTGATACTTCGGTGGAAATCAGTTTTGCGACCTCTCGCGGTATTCCCTCCAACACAATCGCGAAGACGCCCACATTGTCTAGGGCGAGTGCATCTTCAAGGAGCAACTCGATCTCCCCCGCTAGCTTGCCTTGCACCTTATAGCCTCCCATGCGGTGCACGGACTGTGGGGTTAATCCGAGATGCCCCATTACAGGGATCTCTGCGTCTAGCATCCGGCGAATGAGCCGGACTCTTTTTTGCCCACCCTCGATTTTGACTGCTTGGGCGCCTCCCTCTTTGACAAAGCGCAGGGCAAAGCGCAGCGCTTCGTCCTCGCCAACGTGGTAGGAACCGTAAGGCATGTCTGCAACCAGCAACGCGCACTTCGTGGCCCTACGAACCGCACTGGTATGATGAAGCATCGCTTCAAACGTGACGGGAATAGTATTTTCGTAGCCGAGCACAACTTCAGATAGTGTGTCTCCTACGAGGATCATGTCGATGCCCGCCTCGTCCACCAATCTTGCAGTAGGGTAGTCGTACGCAGTGATAAAAGTGATCGGTCTACGCTGAGCTTTTTTCTCTCGAATCGAATTAATCGTTACTCTGGCAACGGAACCGAAATGCTCTGCGGTCATGGTGTCCTCGAGTGCACTTCCGCCAAGAATCGGATAGCGCCTGTCTTTCGACTCTCCTAGTCGAGAATGTCGTTTAGAGTTTAGTCCCGAATTGGCGTAATCGCGAGTCAACGGCGAAACGGCGACATCGTGATTGTCTCGAGCAATTGATTTCACATCCGCGTTGATCATGAAAATGCTCAAACTTTCCGAACCGGTTTTTACTCCGACTTGGTGCGAGCCAGCAGCACAGCCTTGCGTTCATCGTGAAAGAATGGCCACCCATCTTCCTCAGGCCCACCTGGGGCTTGTATGACACCATCAAGCGAGACAAATTCGAGCACGTTAATTCTTCTCATCAGTCAAGAACTTGTTCGAGGGATCCCAGGACTGAAGGCGCGTGGTGAACTGCTGCTCCCCTTGCCAAGATGCGTCGAGATGTATTCCGCCAGACTCCGCCGCTCATACCGGTTCCTGAATTTCACGTTGGGGTTCCACGACGACCCAGGCCTTGGCCACCACTCCCTTTGCTGTGACAACGGTCCCGGAAAGAACCGCGTCCTAGGCAGACGCTGTGCCCGAACAAGAAATGACAAGGAGCAAAAGAAATAACTTCTCTGCAGTACTTCCACAGAATCGCATCTTCGCCTCACGTTGCTCACGGAGCTATGTTTGCGGTGCAGCAACTCTTCCCGGGAAGGCTCGCTTCGTCTCCAGCAGCGACCCTTTGTGCTTGGTTGGAATGAATTGCTGGAAACTGAATTGAACGGTATCGCCGGAGGATTCCGCGCTCGAACTGCACGGCCTGGCCAACCAGATCTTCCAAACCGTTTACTATCTTTCCGCGCGCGCGCAAAGATGTCATCTTCGATGGCCTAACTTACCATCGCGTCGCTCCGCCTCGCACGCTCCTCTCCTCATCGCACCGACAATGTCCTGCTCACCGGACGCGAACGATCCCTCGTCGACTGTCTTCTCTTTCCTGACTACAGTGGAGGCGTCGAAGAACTCGACCATTCCCTCGCCATGTTTCCTTCCTTCGATTTCGATGCCGCCCTCGCCTATCTGAAACTCCTTCGCCGCCCGTGGCTCTACCCACGGCTGGGTTTTCTCCTCGATCGTCAGGCCGGCAAGCTGTTTTTTGCGGGCAAAGTCCGGGATCGCTTCCTCCAAAAGCTTCTCCGCGGTGTGGTCTATCTCGCGAACAAACGTCCCGGCCAGTATTGGGTTCCTACCTGGAGACTCATGGTGCCCGAAACTTTATCTCCTTCCCGCGCGAATTCGGTGCCCACGTGAACTCTGCCGCCGCGCAAATCGGGCAGCTCGCCGTCAGCACGAAGTTTCCCGCCGAGAATCTTGAGAAGGTTCTCCGCTTGCGCGAGCTGCTCACCGAATTTCACAAGCAGCCCTTTCTTCGCGGAAAGCTCATCCTCAAAGGAGGAACGGCCCTCAACCTTTTTTACCTCAACTTGGCAAGGCTCTCCGTCGATCCACGGAAAGGAAAACCCCATGCAACAAACCGAACGAAAAGCGTTGTTTGACCTGGGGCAGCTCGTCGCCACACCCGGCGCACTCGCCGCCCTCGAAAAAACCCGACAGAACGCGATGGAGTTCCTGTCGCGCCACGTACGGGGCGATTGGGGCGAACTGCCCGAGGAGGACAAAACCGAAAACCAATTGAGCCTGCAAAAGGGTTTCCGGCTCCTCAGCAGCTACCGCACCTCGGCGGGAGACAAAATCTGGGTCATCACCGAGGCCGACCGCTCCCACACCACCCTTTTGCTTCCCGATGAGTATTGATTCACGAAAACGAAAAAGAGAGGAGAAGAACATCATCACGGCCGCAACAACAGTGAACGCAAGGGAAGTGAGGCGCTCTACCGCTTCTGGAACATCATCGTGTACTGGTTTCCCTACCGGGATGTCATGGAAGAAGATTGGGACAGAGCGCTGACCCAGTTTATTCCGAAGATCGCTCTAGCCGAGAACTCTGAGAGTTATCAGCGGGAACTGATGGCGATGCAGCAGCGGGCCCGGCTGCTCCAGTAAACGCGTTAGTTAGGCTGCTGGTTCTGTCCGAACCGCCCAGACGATGTCGTCAGCTGTTTTCCCTTTGAGGAGGTTCGGCAGTTCGGGATGTTTCTGTCCGTCGTAGAAAAGCTGGTACAGCGGCACTTCGAGTGCCCTCGCCAGCTTCTCCAGGGTCTCCACAGCGGGCACCGTATGACCGTTCTCGACACGCGAAATGTAGCATCGCAGGAGCCCTGTTCTCTTTTCGATTTCTCCCTGAGACAGTTTTTTCTCTTCCCGCAGTTCCTTGAGCCGATCGGCGATAACCATAGCAACCTCTCTCCTCAAAACTTCGCGTACTTTTCTTATGCGAACGAACACTTTATCCGCGCAGCGACCGGCAGGCCACCTACGCGGCTTCGGCGATGCGCATGGTAACTCCAATCACCCGCCCGACGATGTCCGCTTCCCGAGGATAGGAAAAACGTCGCACTACGCATTCGGAATTCGGGTGCGGAACCGCGGAAAGATAGCCGTCGCGCATTTCGCACCAGCTGCAAATGTATTCGCCCCGGAGCTCGATGAAATAGATCGGCCGTTCATGTTCGTTTTGCCACTTCGGGATGATCTTCCGTTGGTTCTGGTCGATCTGTACGATGGACCCCGGCCGGATGATCGGGTACATGGTTCGGTCCGACATGCCCACGAACCCGTAAACGCCGTTGCGGAGATCAAGATGCTGGATAAGCCGGATCGGAATTTCTCCCCAGATTTCTGCGAGTCGCGACAACAGGCTGGTCTTGTCGAGTCGAAGGTCTTCGCGGGAGCGCAGCGGAACCACGATCGTGTCGCCCTCTTTCGGCACGTCGGATGCGAGTTGCGTCTTCGGAGGGGCGAACATCGCCTGGTCCCTGCCGAAGTCACCCAGGTCGCAGCCAAAGAACGAGAAGATCGTCGACCAATGAACGTGATAGATGGCACAGATTGTGTATAACTTGAAAAGGCTTGGCTTGTAGGTCCCGTTTTCGATGTTGTTCAGCCAGCCTCGCGAGATGAAGAAGTCCTGATTCTTTTTCTGATCCGCCAGGCGGCGGCTTTCCGCTTCGACTTCGCGCAAGGTCAGCCCTGCGCACTCCCGTAACTGCTTGAGTTTGGCACCCGCCCGTTCGATTGGCCCGGTTCCGTCCATTTCCTTGCGTTGATATGACTAGACCGTAAATACCCCGTTACTACATCTGGACGTGCTGCTAACTTAGCACAGCGACGTTGCCGATTCTCCAGCAATTTTTCGTCGCGTCTCGGATTCCAGACACTTGACTTGTCCTCAAACAAAGCCAACTTTTTCTTTTTCCTCCGGGTGCTGCTGTTTCGATTTGCACTAACCGAACGATGCCCGGCTCCCCTTCGCGTCCCCGCTTGACTTCGTCTGAGACCATTCGGGCGATCCTGACAACACGCGGCCTTTCGCTGGCCCAGGTGTCACGCGAGTCGCGAATCCGCTTCGCGGGAAGACCGCTTTTCCACATTGCGCCCAACTTCTACGATGCGCTGCGTCATGCCTCATTCAGCCCCAGCCTCCATCAGCTTTATGCGCTGAGCGTCCTCACCGCCTACCGCCTGGAGGACTGGCTGCAGTTGTTCGGATTTTCTTTGGACGATCCCGCACGGTTTCAGGCCTGCTGGCGCCACTACCGGACTGTGGAGCTGGACGCCCGAATCTCTGACCGTCAGGCCGTTGTCCCGTGGTTTGAAGAGAGATATCCAGTCGTTTTGGGTACAGGGCTGACATCGCTGAGCCACTGGTTGTCCGGACGAGCCTTCGAACCGATCGATTCTCTTTCCAGCAAAATCGATCCTTCTTTCCGCTACTTGCAGATCGGTTCCCGGGATGCGTATGCCTTTCCAGACCTGTTGCCGGGCAGCATTGTCCGCATCGATAGCCGCGTTCCCGCGCAACAACTCCTCGGGAGAGAATATGCCGGATCGATTCTGGCTATCGAGCAAAGCCGCGGTGTGCTGTGCAGCACGTTCCAGGCCGTGGGTTCCTCTCGAATCGTCCTGTGTCCAAGACAACTTCCTTACGCGCCCATCGAATTGGAATTGGGAACCGAAGCGAAGATCCTGGGAGTGGTCGACCTGGAGATCCGCCGCATCGACTCTCTCGAAGCACCGGCCGTTACGAAAGCGGACGGTCGCGTGTGGAAGCCCGAGCCGCTCAAACCTAGTCCGGCGCAGGCGCCTGTCGGGGATCGCCTCCGCCAGGCTCGAATCCGGTCCGGGATGTCGTTCCGCGAAGCCTCCCATCGCACGGAGCACGTTGCCAGAATCCTCCGGCATCCAGCGTATTTCTGTTCGCCCGGTGCTCTCTCGGATTTGGAGGCGCGGAATCTTTTTCCGCGCCACGTCCATAAACTCATTTCTCTGAGTGCCATTTATTGCATTTCGATTGAAGAGCTTATGCAAGTGGCAGGTCTGCCCCTCGCAGACGCAGGAAAGGAACCGATGCCTTCGGATTGGAAAGCCTTTTCGGTCGGGCGCGTGCCGAACAGGCCCGCCGAGCATTCCTCCGCCTTCCTGCGAGCGGTGGAGGACCAACTTGGCGAGATTCCGCTCTTTCTCAGAAACGTGCTGCCCGAACTTATTGGCCTTCCGAACTTGTCGGTGCGCGATCTGTTTTGGGCCGGCTCAACAAGCAACGTGTTTCATCCCTATCTTCGGGACTCCGCGTTCCTGGCTATAAACCGCAAGAGCAAGACTCCCGCACCGTCCCTCACTGCTCCCGTGTGGGCTCAGCCGCTTTATGTTCTGGAACTAAGGGACGGGAACCGCTTGTGTGCGGCGTGCAGCCTGCAGAATGGGACTTTGATCGTTCGGCCATGTACGAGCCGGGCAAGAGACATACTCCGATTCCGCAACCAGCTCGACGCCGAAGTTCTCGGCAAGGTTATCGCTATTGCGCGTCGCGTAGGAGCACGGGTGAAATCCCGGCCGGTTCCCGGGTAGAACTAAAAGTCGCAGGAGCGAACGGGGACGCGTGCCGCTGCCCGCGGGAGCCGCTCCGATGACCGCCTGCTTACATGGTTCGCCATCGGGGACTTCGCGTTTGCGAACATTTGTCTGATCTTCTGGAATCTTGCCTTTTTGTTTGGCACGCTGCACTCGATCCGACGCGGGAAATCAACACCGCGCCGTGGGAGGGCTGATGCCCCCAGGTTCCGAGCGTCTCCGCAGCGTGCACACCGCCGACGGCGGAATCATCCTCGATGTCAGAAACGGCAAGATGTTTTCGCTCAATGTCTCAGGTTCCGCCATCTTCCAGCTTTTGGAGCAGGGCTTCTCCGAGGACCGCATTGTGGACCAACTCGTCCGGCGGTTCGGCATTCCCGCTCAAACTGCCAGAGCAGATCTCGCCGCGTTTTGCGAGTTGCTCAGAGACCGCGCGCTTCTTACGGCCAACCTTCACTCTGAGCGGGACTAACCGATGGACAAGCACACCGATCCCGGTACGGAAATCTGGCGGCCAATCGTCGTTCGTCGCAGTGGATCGGAATTCCTGGTTCTGGAGGACGAAGCTGGCTTCAGGCTCCCGAACATTGAGATTCCCCGAGGGACTCGCGTGGCCTTGGAGCTCAATGCACACTTGAAAGCTGTTTGGGACCTCGAATCTTTTTCGCTCTATGCTCTGCAAACAAAACCAGTCGCTTCCGATCGCTTAAACCCGCGCTACTACGCCGTGGAATCCGTCGCGCACGATGCGGATACCATCCGATCAGGACGTTGGCTGGATATGTGCTCTTCCGAGGAAGTACATTTCGACGATATCGCCGACCTCACCGCAATTCGGCAGTGGCGTGAGGATGTGGTCCATTCCAAATCCAACGGCAATCAATCGGCTTTTGGAACTCCCGGCTCTCTCACTCGCATCCGCGAATGGGTGCAAGACTCGCTTCTAGCCTATCGGCTCAGGTTGACAGGGCGGTTTTCCCAGTTCAATGCCGGCAAAACTTTCGGTCTGATTCGATTCGAGACGGACAATGAAGCCGTCTGGTTCAAAGCGGTGGCACCGCCGAATCAACGGGAATTTCCGCTGACGGTAGCTCTTTGCCAACGACTTCCAGCGCATACACCGGAACTTCTGGCGACGCGCCCACGTTGGAACGCCTGGCTCACACGGGAGGCTGCCGGCCCGCGCCTCTCGCAGTGTCGCGACATAACGCCTTGGAGCAATGCAGCACGCGACCTCGCCGCCTTTCAAATCTCCTCGGTGGGCGCGACGGACTGCGTTCTGCAATGTGGCGGGCGCGACCTGCGGCCACAGGCGTTGCGCGAGCTCATAGGGCCATTCTTCGAGAGCCTCGGGGAATTGATGGACCGCCAAACTTGCCCTGTGCCCCGCAAGCTTTCGCCAGAAGAACTGGTGGAGCTCCAAAGGGACATCCATACAGCGATTCACGTTTTGCATGAGGCGGATGTACCCATTTCACTCGGTCATTTGGACTTGAACCCCGAAAACATCATCGCGCTGCCCGACCGCACCGTATTTCTCGACTGGGCGGAAGCCGCGGTGGGTCACCCCTTCCTCAGCCTCGCGTACCTCATCGAGCACTGCCGCCAATCGTTTGATGCTCGGTCCGATTGCACGACACCCTTGGTGCGCGCCTACCTGAATCGCTGGAACGTCCAAGGGCTCTTCAAGAATCCGGAAAAACTCCTCTGCCTGGCTCTGTTACTGGCTGTTCTTGCCCACGCCGTCTCGACCGAGGGGTGGCGCAACACCGCAGAGTTGCAGGACCCCAGCGTCGCCGGCTACTACCGCAGTCTCGCCCGACGGATGAAGGCCTACGCCGACCCCATACGCGAACGGGATTTCTCTCGTTTCAGAACTGTTCGCCTGAACTGGAGGCTTCCATGATGTTTCTCGTGATTCGCGCGTATGTCCTGCTTGTTCGTTTCGACATGTTGCTGGTTCGCCGAAATTTCACCTTGCTGTATGACAAGGTTCGCAGCACGCCGCGCCTCGACCGCCCTTGCGACGCCCGCACGACGGAACAAATCTGCTCCGCGGTCGACCTCGCCTCGATCTGGTACTGGAAGCATGTGCTCTGCCTGCAAAGGTCGGCGGTGACCGCCTGTCTGCTGAAACGCTACGGAGTCTCCGCCGAAATGGTCATTGGAGCGCAGCAGATGCCATTCAAAGCCCACGCATGGTTGAAGTCGAGGGCCGAGTCGTCAACGACAACTCGTACACGAACGAAATCTACGCGGTCCTGGACCGTTGCTGAGTCCGCAGTAAAGACGAAACGAGAGGTTCTTGTGGGCATGCAATTCGGGCATTGGATTTTTGGGACACTCCAGGTGAATGGACGGCTTACGAACGTGGGCCAGCAGCCAGAGAATGTGCCGCCGTGCGCCAAAGTACTATCGAGTTGCAACGTCTCTCTCGTTTATGAGGGTCTCGCTCCCATCCAAGTAAAGAGCACCCAGGAACCATACGGCGATGTTCTGCTTCTCTGGAATGGCCGTCTCGATAATGGACCGGATCTTCTGAGACAACTGGGAGGAAAAACTTCTTCGCAGACCCCCGACGAGGAGATCGTGGCGGCCTGTTACGGGCGATGGCAAACCCGCGCCTTTCCGAAACTGATCGGCGATTGGTCGCTCACCGTTTGGAATCCGGCGGCGCAATCGCTCATCCTTGCCAAGGACCTGGTCGGCTTGCGACCTCTCTTTTATACGGTTACACCATCCGAGCTGAAATGGAGCAGTGCTTTAGAGCCACTGGTCGAGAACTCGAGTAGCTCTCTGAACCTGGATTTTGAATATCTTGCCGGATGGCTGTCATTTTTCCCAGCCCCCCACTTGACTCCTTACCGCGGCATTCTTGCCGTTCCGCCGTCGTCGTTCCTTTGCTTTGAAGGTGGTCGCTCACGCGTGCGGCAACACTGGCAATTTGACCCCGGCAAGCAGATTCGCTACGCCGATGCCTTCGACTACGAGGAGCATTTTCGGGCGATCTTCACGAATGCCGTGAGACGCCGCCTTCGCTCCGCCAAACCGTTGCTCGCGGAACTGAGCGGGGGCATGGACTCTTCCTCGATTGTTTGTGTGAGCGACGCACTGATGAGGCATGAAATGGACCTTGCTCCACGGCTCGATACGTTGTCCTTTTACGACGACGCCGAGCCGAACTGGAACGAGCAGCCCTATTTTGCCAAGGTCGAAGAGAAACGTGGCCGCACCGGCCGCCACATCAAGATTGAATCCGAAAACGACCTCATTGCGCTCCTTGAGGACGATGCGCCCGCGTTGACGCCCGCACAGTGCGGTAAGAACTCCTCGCGGAACCAACAAGTCGAAGAGCTGGTCAAGGCATGCGGGTACGCAGAGATTCTTTCCGGTACCGGAGGGGATGAATTCATGGGTGGTGTTCCCACACCTATCCCAGAACTCGCCAATTTGATCGCCGCGCTTCGGCTTCCCGCTCTCTGCCGCCAGTTGAAGTTGTGGGCCCTCAGCCAAAGGCTGCCCTGGATGCAATTGCTCGGGGAGACGCTGCGCAGCTTTGCGCCACAGTTTTTATTCGGGCCTGCACCAGCATACCGTCCGGCGCCTTGGCTTATGCCTCGCTTCACGCGTCTGCATCGTGCGGCTTTGGCAGGTTACGACCGACGACTTACGTTTTTTGGCCCAAGGCCGAGCTTCCAGGAGAATCTCTCAACCCTCAAGGCGCTACAGCGCCAAATCGCTTGCTTCACGGAGTCTTCAAGCCGTGGCTGCGAGAGACGCTATCCGTATCTCGACCGGGACCTGCTGGAGTTTATTTTTGCCGTTCCGCGCGAGCAACTCGTCGAGCCCGGCCGGAGACGCGTCCTGATGCGCCGGTCGTTGGCCGGAATCGTGCCCGATGAAATTCTCACCAGGAAGCGAAAAGCCTACGTGAACCGGGGCCCGCGCGTAGCGATCGCAAACCGATGGACAGAGTTGCTTCCGTTTGCAGACAACATGATCGCGGAATCTCTCGGCATTGCATCCTCCAGACGCTTCCTACAATCGCTGGAGGACGTGCGGCTGGGGCGGGAAATTCCGCTCGTACCGCTGATTCGGACGTTGACCCTGGAACGGTGGCTCCGAAATCTTGCTGGTAAAGCCGTCTTGCGTCCGACGGAACTGAAGGACGTGGGGATCGGCAGGGCTGCTCGGACGCAAGCCTCGTCAAATTGCGTCGACGAAAAAGTTTCAGCCGGCTGAAAGCAACGATTCCGAAAGAAAGGAGGTGACTTTCCATGACGTACGAAAAGCCAGCAATCGTCGAAGTTGCGGATGCCATTGATGCCGTGCAAGGGAGCTTGCAGAAGCACTCTCCCCCAATCGACCTCAGCGGCCAGACCGTCAACGCGTACCAGTCCGATGAGCAGTAAACACGTGGGGGCACTTGGGCGCCGAGTGTCCCCATCTTTCTTCGGCAAAAGAATACACAACTAAACACACCGGCAGCTCACCGGCGCAGTTTCGAAATCAGCAAAGAAGGAGGTGATTCCCGTGACCTATGAAAAACCGGTTGTCCTCGAACTTGGCAATGCAGTCGACGCCGTGCAAGGCGCGATGCTGAAGCAGGCCCCTCCGACGGACCTCAGCGGCATGACCACCGTGGCTGCGTATGAGTGCGACGAACGTTAAGAGCTGAGGCACTCTCGGCGCCGAGTGCCTCCCTTTCGCCTATTCCAGTCGGCTCTGGCTTGCGGTTTGCGAATCCCGCATCCGCCGCCATCGCGCATACTTTCCGACTTTTTCCAGACGCCCGTCTTCCTCTCCCTTCAACCAGAAGGCGCACCAGTCCACCGTACCTTGCCCGGAGACCATGCGGTCCCAGGGCTTCTGCAGAATATGCGTTCCCGTCGGAAGATAAATCAGTTCGACCGGTTTTCCGAGCCGGCGAAGTCCCTTAAAATCCGCCCAGAGCATACTGAGCGATTCGTGAGACGCAGCCTGGATCATCAGCGGTGTATCGACGGTGTCGAGAAGAAATTCCGGAGACCGCCGCAGCCAGTAGAGCAGTCCGCTCCCAAAAGGCAATCCCCCGTTGATCGACTCGGAATCGGAGGCCGTATACGGGTGGGCGTCCAGGAATTGGAGGTATTGTGAATAGCCTCCATCTGAGCCATCGGCAACGACCGCAGCGCGAAAATGAATCTTGGAGTGCGTCAACATGTAGAACACATAGAGCCCCGTTCTGCTGAATCCGACGATTCCGATCCGTTCGCGGTCCAAAATGCCCAAGCCGTCAACATAGGCAATCGCATTCTCGATCGTCTCCATCATCCCCGGCGCCTCGTTCGGAGTCTCCGTACTTTCGTCGTGACGGTCCGGCACTTGGAGCACCAGCATCCCGCGCGCGGCGAGGGCCTCTGCGGCAAACGCTGTCGTAAAAGGCCCGTCAATCCAGAAGCCATGTGCGTCGAACCCATGCGTTTGCACCACGAGAGGATACTTCCTGCCCGATGCGTAATCCGGCGGGAAGTAGAGTCCCGCCCGAACCTCACCGTGACCCGCCCCAAAGAATCTGATTTCCTGGACCTTTCCGAACTCCAACTCCCCGAACTGCGGGTTCAAATCAAGGACCGTGGCTTTCTGTCGAGTGCTTGGATCGAACACTACGATCTTCGGAGGAGCGTTCAAATCCTCCTCCTCGGTCACGCGCAAGGACGGCTGTTCACCGGCCGGCGAACCGTCTGCTACCCACTGCTCGCCTTCCTTTCGGAAGCACTGCCGTTCGCGTGGCTTTTCCTCGGAACCGCTTTGCCGCTTCTCAAAAGCGACGACGTTCTTCTCGCCGTTCCACCAAAGGTACCGAAGGTCTTCCGAGGTCACCATCCTGTAACTCAAGTCTCCGAGCGCGACCTCCACGACCGCGGGGCTTCCCCGCAACTCGGGAGACAACTGCGGGTCGTGAATCGGCAACGACACTCCCGTCAGCACGACGGACCGTCCATCGGGCGACCATGCCACTTCCGAGCCGGAGTAACTCACCGGTGAATCCAGGAGCACTCGGCTTCTTCCCGTCTTGGTTTCGATCAATGCGTACCGAAAAATCCAGGAGAGGGACCCGGGTGGAAGTTCCCTGCGGAGAAATCGCTTCAGCAGGGGCTCCCGATATTGCCACCAATCTGCCGGCACCTCCGTAAGGTTTGTCTTCACGGCGAGCCACCAGCCGTCTGGAGAAAGCGAGAAGTCGACAATGTCGCCCCACACTTCGCCGTGCAAGTCCGCTCCGAGCGCAAGGCGCCGGGAAGCACCGGACTTCGAATCGAAAGATACGAGTTCCCGTTCCTCGTCAAGAACCGAGCCGCCCAGAATTTCGGACATCGCCTCGTTCGTAATCGTTATGCCTTCGCGGAGCGATTTCGCGTTCACCACAGGAAAACGAGGCTTTTCCGCCGCGTAGACAATGCGCTCGCCCACCACATCCGATGAAAATGCAATCAGGTTCGTCGGATGATTGGTCAGCTTCCGAACCCCACCCGACCTGCAGCTGACCGAATAAAGTTGCGTATCTTCGCCGGGCCGCTGGCCGAGAAACAACATGGTGTCATTGTCCGAAAGCCACACTACGTCATTGATTCCTTCCCGATTTGACGAGGAAGACATGCGGACAACCGTTCTCGGCTTTGCGTTATGGAATACTTTGTCCGCTTCGAACACCACGAGGGAGTATTCGTTCGCGTTCGTTTCCAAATCTCCCCTCTTAAGGATGACCGCGAACTGTTTGCCGTCCGGAGAGAAATAAGCAAAGTCGCGCGTCAGCGTCCCACCATAGCTGTTGATTGCGTCGTGGCCGCCGATGCGAACCATTCGCACCGCATCCTCCTGGCTAACGAAACGTTTTGTTCCGGGTGCCCCGGCACCTTCCGTTCTTACCCCTTCGTCCGCCCCACTGCCTCCTTGCGTTGCAATGGTTTGCAGGTGACTCGACAGGTTCATGACGCAGAGCGATACCGCGGCGAAAGCAGCCCGCCGCCAAACTTCCCATGAACACACCTTGAGCTCGGAAACCATTGGTTCTCTTCTCTCTTATCGGGCTTGGTTAGTCAGAAGGTCAGGCGTAACGACAATTGGAAGGAGCGGGGACCGCCCTCCTGGAAGAGAGGGTTCAGCCCTCCCAGTGCCTGGTTCAGCATTCGGTTGGACCTGAGTTGTGTTCCGCCAAAAAAGACGAATCCCTGGGGATTTGTGAAGTTGGGATGATTCAACACATTGAAAGCATCGGCGCGAAATTGCAGGTGCACGCGATCAGTGAGCGCGAATTTTCTGGCGATCGAAAGGTCAAACTGCGTCAAGCCGAATCCGCGAATATCGTTCCGGCCCTCCGTGCCTTGGGTCCCGGCTGGAGGCATCGCAAACGCTAGCGGATTGAGGCTCTTCCCTCCTGGAGCACTCGGACCCGCGATCCAGATCGGCTGGCCTGCCACTAGGTCCGGTCGCATGTACGCGAATCCGAGAACGGGCGAGACCACAAACATGCGCCCATTGAACGGAAAGCCGCTTCTCGCTACCCCCACGAGGTCGAGGGACCAGTTTCGGCTGAGGACGGTGGGGGCTCCGGATTTTCCGATAGCGGGCAGTTCGTAATGAACCGCCGTCGAAAAACTTTGCCGAACGTCGAAGTCAGAGGATGCATAATCGCCTGCGGCCGAAATTGCGTTCGCTCCGCTGATCACGTCGTTCGAGGAATTATCAAGAGAATGCGAAAAAGTATAGTTCGCGATTGCTTGCAGCCGCGAGGAGACCAGCTTTTTGTACTGCAACTGCAATGCGTGATAGTTCGAAAATGCGCCGTTCGTCGTCAGATAGAAAAACGACGAAAAGCTCGGGTTCGGCTGAAAGTACCCGGCGTTGCGCTGCAGTTTCCTCCCTGCCTGGCCAACATAGGTTGCCGTCACGACCTGATTCGACTGAAGCGACTTCTCCAATGCAACGTTCCATTGATAGGAGCGCGGTAGTTCGAGATTCGGAGAGAAACCGTACGCTCCTGGGTAGGGTGGTTGGAGCGAGTTCGTTGGGAGATAGGGAGTCGCGTCGGATATCGGAACGGGCACGGAGGCTGAGAATAAGGAAGCCGCGTTCGGGAATTGCGTTCCGAGAGTCGCCGCCTGGCCGACGCCGAGATCGTAAAACGTGCCGACAGAAGCTCGAATGACAAAATCTCGGGCCTCGGTCAGCGCATAGGCCACACCAAGGCGTGGAGCAACGTTGCCGTAGGTTGTCTGCCAGAGCGGAGTCCCAAGAGGTGCAAGCGCGAATTGAGATGGGTTGTTCGTGTTGGTCCAGGATGCCAGCTGAGTGGCTCCACGACCGGTCGGTGCCGGGCTTAACTCCCAGCGCACGCCGTACGTCAATGTGAGACGTGCGGTCGCCTTCCAGGTATCCTGCGCGTAAAGCGAGAATGTCTGCGTCAATAACCTGGACGTATTGCGCGTCATAACCGAGAGATCTCCCGTACCGGTCGAGACCAGACTCTGGATGGTGTCCGCCGTAAAGAAGAAAGTTTGTGCCGATGGAGCTAGGTTCAAAAAAATCATCCGATAGTCAGCTCCGGTCTTGATCGCGTGACTCCCTTTGATAACGTTCACGTCGTCGGCAACATTGAATTGTTGCGTCAGGCCGGACGCCAGTGCCCCGTTCGAGAGGAAGTTCGTATCGCCGGTCTGAAACTGCACGAGGCTCTCGGAACTCGGCAGACTCCCTATGAAAAAGCTCGGATTAATGGGTATGGACCCGTCGAAGGGGGTCAGGCGGTCGGTCACGGCGGAGTGCTGCCTTGAATAATTCGCGCGAACAAAATTGCCGACGGCTGAGCTGAACACCATGTTCACCCCACCCGTGACCGTCCTCGTGTCGGCGCTTATCGTTTCAAGTGTGCTCAACCCGAAGACCCGGCTGCCCGTCTCGGAAGGTGCCTCGTTGTACCGTCCAAAAACGGAAAAGCGGTCATTGAACTTGTGATCGATCCGAAAGCTCCCTGCATTCAGGGTGGCACTGTTTGAATACACGCCGGTGAATTGGGCCGTGTATCCGTCCGCCGAAGCGGGCCCATTGGGCACGGGATAGGAATCGAGAAAAGGAGCGAGCGAACTCGGAGCCGATTGCCGGATCGAGTTCGAAGGTACCGCGAAAACGGACGTTTGCGGGAGCCGCAGCCGCGCTCCTTCGTAAGACATGAAGAAGAATGTCCGGTCCTTCCAAATCGGCCCTCCAAGAAACGCTCCGAAATCATTGTGGCGTTCGGGTGCGCGGCTCTGCCCGGCCGCGTTCGCGAACCAATCGTTCGCATCAAGCACATCGTTCCGGAAATACTCATATGTTCCACCGTGCAGGTCATTCGTTCCTGAGCGCGTTGTCAGAACAACTTGCCCTCCCGGAGACCTTCCGAACTCCGGCGCAAACGACGACGTCACAATCCGGAACTCTTGCAGGGCTTCCACCGACACTAAACTGCTTGTCCCGCCCAGCGCACTGAAAGCCTGCGAGGTGCCCGTTCCCGATTGGCCGGGAACCAGTCCCGCCGTCACCCCAAAGTTGGCGGAGACGCCGTCGACGCTGAAATTGTTTGCGTCCGTCCGTTGCCCCGCGATACTGAACTGGCCTGTTGCAACCGCCCCTGTTGTTGGGGCGATCACCACGCCCGGGGTCAGCTGAAGCAGAGTATTGAAGCTCCGCCCGTTCAGCGGCAAGTTCTCGACGAACTGCCGATCGATTACCGTGCTCACGGCGGCTGATTCCGTGTTTACGAGCGGAGCACCACCTTGAATGGTCACAATTTCGGAGACCGCTCCCAGCGGTAGCGCGAAGTTGATGGCCAGCGCATCCTGCACGTTCAGCACGATGTCCGGCTTGATGATGGTCTTGAACCCGACCTTGGATACCTGGACTCGATAACTGCCCGGCGGGAGGTTCGGAATTACGTAGATTCCTTCCTCGTTCGTTTTTCCTGAAACCTGCACTCGCGTTGCATCGTTCTCCACGAGTATTTCGGCACCAGCGATCGCGGCTCCCGAAGGGTCTGTCACGATCCCGCTGATCGTCCCGGTCGGCGACTGCGCAGCGGACGAACGAGCCAGCAAAAAGAAAAAGAATACGAACGTGCAAAAGATAAGCGTGCGCAGTCGCAAAGGATCCTCCCGAAGTGAGGATTTCTCCTCACTAAAAAGGTCTATGCGAATGGCCTGCGTTTTTGTGTCAGCCCTAGATTGTCCTTAAACCCAGACAACTCACTCGGTCAAGGCAATCTCTTGCCTCAAGAGAACTAAAACACCGTTTTCTTCTTGCTGCTGGAACACCTAACGGTTTAGCATCTCGGCTCTTGGAGAACAGGTCCTAGGCTCGTCATTTGGTCCGTTTGCGTGCTCGTTGCCCTGGTCGGACTTCTTGTATTTCAACATTACTACGTCGACCCGCTCAGTTTCGTTGGAGACGAAATCACGAAGCACCAAGTAACAGTCCATAAGGACAAAGGCAACGTAAACTGCACTGCAGAAGTGAACGTTGGTGAAGGAAAGACCGAAAGCTTCTGTTGCCCCAAAGGCTCTGGCTGTCCAAAGTGGCGGGACGGGAAAAAGTGTACCGCTCCCTAGTGTAATTCAGCGCTGCTCGGCCTTGCCCACCCCAAGTTTTTGCCCGCTCAAGGATGGTTGGGACTTATGCGCAGATACGCAAACAACAGTTGCTTGCCGCTCGGATGCGGGCTTCCACCGTTTGGCTCAACCGTTACAAAGACGGCGTCGATGTCTTCCAACGACTTCGGATCGTTAGCTTTTAGCACCCAGCGCTTCTTGTTCACGTTGTCTTCGTAGAAGATGCCGAGATTCCGGGCCTGTTGCTTGTCCGGGCCTCGCCGGCCCCACGCCTGAAATGTACTTGCGTTCCGAACCCCTGGGTGAGCATCCAGGTCGTATGCGTAAAAGATCAGCCGTTTGCCTCTTGTATAAAAAACGCGCCCGTATGTTTTGTCGGTTTGTCCGGTACCCGCGACATCGTGTACTTCGGCTATGTACAGGTCGCGAGCTCCCATGAGCTCCCGAATATCGCGGTCGTGCTCAAGCAAGTCCTGTTGCTTCGCGACCTCGTCTTGCTTCTGATCGAGCTCCTGTTCGCGGTCGCGCACTTGCTGTGTCAAGTCGCCGACTTTTGCCTCCAAGGTTGCGGCGCGCAAAGTGACCTCATCGCGCTGCTCAGTCACCGTGTCGATCGTCTTCTGTAATTCCCCTAACTTCGACTGCGCCGCTACCAATTCTTGGTCGCGACGCACGGCTGCTTCACTGGAGCCCACTGTCGGCGGAGGCCCGCTCGATACATGGGCAGCACTTTCTGTTGCTTTCAAAGTGCTCACCATCTTTTGTTGTTCCGACAATTTTCGCTGCAGGTCTGCGATGACTCGATCTTCTTCCGCCAGCTTCGCCAGGAGCTGAGCTCTTTCATGTCCGGCATCACTCATTTGTTCTTCGAGCGAAGCCTGAGAGTCCTTGGCCGGAGCGGGTATCGTTCGGGCTGCATCCGTTCCCCGCTTCACCCCGCCTCGATAAGCCGCAATACCTAGTGCCAGAGCGAGGAGCACTGCCGCTGCGAATGGCATCCACACTTCCCGCCACCGAATTTGCGTAGGACGATAGGTGAAACGTTGCCCCTGTTTCGTCACATCGCGATTATTTTCCACACCGCTAGGACAAGTTTCTTTTGTCTCCAGGTTTCTAAAGAACGTCTTTTCCGCTTCCTCAACGGACCAGGAATCGTCCACTTCCTGACCCTCCCGCGCGAGTTCAGACGCCAGGGCTGCGGCGCCGTGCTGTGAAGCAACTTCGTATTCCCTCATCGCCCGGCGGCAGTCTGCGCAGGCTGCTAGGTGTGCGTCCAGCTTCGCTTGCTCAGCGGGAGTCAGCTCGCCGGCAGTCGCCGCTGCGCACAATTCAAGAAATTCGTCATGCGTAGCCTTCACAAAGTGCCTCTACTTCGTATTCCATTCAGCTTGTAACACACAGCTCATCGCCAGTTCAAAACAGTTTCGGCTAGATGCTTACGGACCCTTTCGAGTCCTCGGTAGTAGTGGTTTCTGACGTTTGCGTAGGACTGGCCGAGTTGCTCGGCGATTTCAGCGAATGTACATCCCTCAAAGAAGTGCAACCTCAACGTCTCCCGCTGCTCCTCGGTAAGCGATTCCAGGATCTTCCGCCAGCCGTTTCTGCCGAAGAGCCCTTCGACGGTTTGATCGTAGTCTGCTCCCGAACTTGTCGGCGGCTCAATTTCGCGCAAATTGTCCGCAATTACGGACGTGTAGAACCCCTGAGATTTTAGTTGTCGTCTGCGGAGGAACGCCTGCGTATACGCGACCTGGAAGATCCAGGACCGGGCCGACCCCTTTTCGGCGTCAAATAGCACGCTCCGTCTATGAATATACAGAAACACCTCTTGGACAAGATCATCGGCCTCACTGTCATCCCGGAGAATTCTCCGACCGACGTTTCGAACCGCAACCGCATAACGGCGAAACAACGAGGATAGTGCCTCTTGATCGCCCGTCTGAACGCGAGTAACCAACGTCTCGTCACAACCCTGGGTGGGCAGCGACACACCTGCCGTCGGCCTCACTTCTTGCGTCTGAGCAGCCGTCAGATGTCGAAGGCGGGCTGTAGCAATTGTGCCCACGAATACCTCAGCTTCTTGTCGACCGTCCCTCTCCCTTTGGAACCTGGCCTAGGTGACGTTCTTTAACCCGTAATCTCATTCGGTGGTCTTGAAAAGACCCGTACGCAACACTCGGCGACGGCTTGGAGAACTAAGTGCCGAGTTTGCGAGAAAGATTTGGCCAGCGCCTAAAGGGAATTCGCTTGGCGAGAAACATGAGCCAAGAGCAATTCGCAGAACTACTGGGCATTTCCGTTGACTTCCTCAGTCTCATAGAACGGGGTATTAACGCGCCGTCGTTTGAAAATCTGGACGCCTTCTCGGCGCAGCTCGGAATGGAAGTTGCGGAGCTATTTACGTTCGACGCAGTTGAACGCAATGCTTCTTCGAGGTAGACACCAACCTTTTGTTCGTTCTTGGACATGAATCAACACCCCGAGGCCACCCGTAATCTGATTCGGTGGTGGTCGTAATGAGATTACGTCAGACTTTTCCTCGGTGCAACGGAAGAATTGACGTCGCTGAGAAAGCAATTCGGGCAGCGCCTACGCCAAATTCGTGGCGAGATGCGCAAGAGCCAAGAGGACTTTGCTGAGACTCTCGGAATGTCCGTTGACTTTCTTAGTTTGATCGAACGGGGCAGAAATTCCCCCTCTTTCTCAAAGTTAGAGAGAATGGCACGAGGCTTAAACAAACCGGTTGCTTATCTATTTAACTTTGAGGAACTAGCTCCGGGTCACCAAAAGCGCCGCCAGGCACGTTAGTGGCATGTTTTGGTCGGGCTTGTCTCTGATTCAGGACATTTTGTAGTAGATACTTTTCCTTCCACGAAAAGTGACAGTTTAAGATTCGAGGATCAAGCAATACCGGTCCCCAAGAACGCATGGTTTATTGCCCATGAATGTCCGGACCTTCTCTCGGCACCCTTCCGCGGCGTTCCAGGACAGCCTGTCAGTCCTCGTCCGTTCAGGCTCACTGCCCTCCCTTATCGCCTCGGTTGGTTTCCTCCTTCTGTCGCTGTGCGTCACCAACTACGCTCCCCGGCTCATCCTATTCCTCATGCCAATTCTCCTAGGAGCATTGAGTTTTGTAGTGGTCCTCGGGACGTATTCCCTCTGGCAATTGCGTCGAGAGCAAGAAGTAACTGACCGAGCCTTTCACGATACACATTGCGAATTCTCCTCTATCTTTCAGAACGTCCTCGATGGGATTCTCATTCTGGACAACGACGCCAACTGCCTGGATGGAAATCCTGCCGCAGCCTCTATTCTTCGAGTCCCTCGAAACGAGCTGATCGGGAAAAACATCCGTAGTTTCTTACAGAACTGCGACGACTTTGCCCAGGAATGGCAAACTTTCCTTCAGCGCAACGGTCAGCGCGGCCGTGCCGAACTCGTGGCAGGCGACGGAACCGCAGTCACTGTCGACTTTACCGCTTCCACGAATTATGTACCGGGCCGTCACATCTTTATTCTCTGCGACGTAACGGAACGAACGCGCGCAGAGAACGCTTTGCGTCAAAGTGAAGAACGGTTCCAATACATGGCCGAGAACATCCTCGAAATTATCTGGACGATGAACGCCCAGACGAAAGAGGTCGTTTACGTAAATCGAGCCTATGCCAACATCACCGGACACACTATCGAGGCCCTTTACAAGAACCCATCCTCATACCGTGAATTGATACATCCTCAGGATCGCATTCGCGTTCTTTCCAAACTTCAGGAAGTTGTCGCCTCCGGCTCCTTTGATGAGGAATTTCAATTCATACACGCCAGCGGTGCTGTTCGGTGGATTTGGGTAAAAGCCCATCCCGTGAAGGAAAAAGACCGGACGCGCTGGTTGGTCGGTACTGCTCAAGACATTACCTCGCGCAAGGAAGCCGAGAAGCAAATCGCCGAGCACCTGGACGCAACAGAAGCTGCTCGCGCCGAGGCTGAGGCCCTACGAAAGGCTACGTTGGCGTTGAGTCAAAATCTCGCGATGGACGCCGTTTTGGATACGCTACTGCAGTGCATAGGCGAACTCGTTCCGTTTGATAAAGGATGCGTAGTATTCGTCGAGGATGCCTCACATTTGATGGTCGCCCGCGAGGCAACACGCAGCGAACCCAACAGAGCAGGTCTTGTGTTAAATGGCTTGGAGAATCCCTTTATTCAAAGAATCCTATTTGAGCACAAACCCGTCCTGCTCTTAGATACAGCAAAGGAACCGGACTGGAAAGATTCTGCTCCTTTTGACCGCACGCGCTCTTGGATGGGCATCCCTCTAACTGCCGCTGGAAATGTTATTGGTATCCTCTCGCTCAGCGCGCGTGGACCAGGCGCCTTTACAGCCGAACATCTCCGCATCGCCAGGAATCTTGCCGTCTCAGCAGCCGTGGCAATCCAGAACGCGAGGGTTCATGAGCGTGCCGAGATTTATGCCGCCGAACTCGAGGCCCGACTCCAGGAACTTCACGAGGCCCAAGCCACCCTCCATTATGCGAGAACGAGGTCTCGCCCGGATGGCAAGTATCCCGGGCTCCTTCGTCAGAGCTAACCGCTGTAATTCGCAACCACCTTAATCACTTTCTCGGACTTATCAAATTCCATGAACTCCGCGGTCTTCGTCTTCTTGTGATTCTGGTAGAACAGAACCACGCTGGAAAGCCCGCTCAGGACGTCGAGCAGTTCGAACGTGAGATTTGGATACGCCTCCAACCCTCGCCGGAAATACTGTCGCAGAGCCTCTTTACCTCTGACCGTTCCGGATGGGTCGTTCAGAAGGCTTGCTGCCACCGGTGATGTCAGCGTCACATCGCTGGCGTAATGAGACAAGATGGCCTCCAGGTCGTGCGAGTTCCACGCCTGTATCCATTCCTGGGCGAACCCTCGCCTGTCAATCGCGGTCATTAATTCATCGTCTCTCTGACACTGCTACTTTCTTACTTTTGCTCGACGAATCCTAACTTACTAAAATACCGTCCGAGGAGCAACAGACCGTACTGCTATGAGAGTATTTCGACAAGTTGCCGGGCCGGGAACATTTAAGAAAAACAATTTTGGTTGCGGGGGCCTGATTCGCTCAACTAAGCGTTTTACCGAAAGGATTTGCTATAAGACATCAGTTAAACTGACGGCCAACCGTTGAGGCTGCTATGAATCTTGACGCACATCAGCATACGCTTTCGGACTATCGGGAATTCCCAGTTCCCGCACACCTCGCAGACTATTTTTTATGCTTTTGGAACCAGGTCATAGTCGGCTCCCAGGAGTATGCGCATCGCGTGCTGCCGGACGCTTGCGTCGATATGGTGTTTATCAACGACGATCCGCCGTTCGTTGTTGGCCCGTGGACGGAATCCTTCATCGCTCGGCTCGCTGTCGGCACGAGGATTGTGGGTGCGCGGTTGCATCCTGGATGCGCGGCCAGCCTACTCGGCGTGCCGGCAGCGGAACTGCTCAACCGGTCCGCGCTCCTGAGTGACGTGTGGGGCCAGAACAGGGCGCGATTTGGGCCTGTTCTGGATATCGCAAGGTCAGCTTCGCGAAGGTCATTGCTTGGTGAAACGCTCGTTGGCGCCGCGTCGTTGGCTGTGCAGCCTGACCAGGTGGTCTCGGCGAGCATCCGATGGCTTGCTCTCCATCCGCATGGCCGGATTGAACAGCTCAGTCAGTGCATCGGAATGAGCCATCGGCAGCTTCAGCGGCGATTCTCGGCTGCGGTTGGCTATGGTCCGAAGACATTTCAATCTGTGCTGCGTTTTCAGCGTCTTCTGAATGTCGCAACTGGAGAGCGCGCCCAGCAATCTTTCGCGGACCTGGCCGCAGTTGCGGGCTATGCCGATCAAGCCCACATGACACGTGAAGTGCGGCGTTTTGCCAATTGCACGCCGACCACTTTGCTTCAGTCCGCCGAGTGCACCTTGCGCATGTCCGATTTATTCAAGACCAACGACCCTATTCCACGCTAGCTTTCAGTCGGTGAGGCCGAACGCCCTGACCCGAAGAGAACTGTTGGCGTGGATGCAGGCGGCGAGCATTGCTGCTTTCATTCCAGGAAGAGGGGATGCCATGCAAGGTACCGGAAATATGAAAATTCTATTCATCGCAGGTTTTGGTCCTATCGTTCGCGAGACAGTCAAAAGTCGCAAGCTCTACAGCGAGTTCCTCGGCATTCCCTTCAAAGAAGAGAATGATGGGTATCTTCATACGGAAGCTCTTAAGGGCGCAAAGAGTTTTGCTCTGTGGCCGCTTTCTCAGGCGGCGCAGTCCTGTTTTGGGAAAGATTCCTGGCCTGACAACATTCCTGTCCCACAAGCGTGGCTTGAGTTTGACGTTGACAGCGTCGAAAAGGCAACGACGGATCTTGAGTCCCGAGGATATCGAATGCTTATCAAGAACAAGAAAGAACCGTGGGGCCAAACTGTCAGTCGTTTCATCTCACCCGAAGGACTACTGGTCGGTATCACTTTCACTCCAATGATGCGAGAAGAAAAATAGTCCAGACCGCGTACCAAAATCAGGTTGTGGGTCGAATGCAGAGTCCTGAGTTGTTCGCGTAACGGCGATCTGTCGGAGTACCCGACGCAAGGGCCACTTCCTGAGAATCTCAGATACCGCCAAGTTTGACTTTGGAGATGATGAAGCTCTGCTTCTCGTAGTCAAAGTGCAATTCCACTTCGCTCCAATCCGAGAGCGCGAGTTCCAAGTTGGCCCTTCTCGTAGCTCGCCCAGTAGACGTTAATGGTGATTCTTAACCGTGATCCCTCATTTTTCATGGGAAAAATCTTCAAAATCGAAAATCGTTTCCGCAGCTGCTTACACTTTGCAACCACATTTTGGGTGTCAAGATTTTTAGGGCGCGCTCTGAAGGATGAGCAAAGAAGTGGCCGTTCTTGATGTTTGCGACTTGCCTTGCTCCCCAAGTCGCGAAACCCGTAAAGTCAACGGATAGGATGAACTTCGACGATTAGCGCGTGACTCGGGCACAATGGCCGAGCCTGCCGGGGTGACGTTCCAACCTGCTGTTCCGCGGCGGAGCAAAGGCAGCGTGAAGATGCTTATCGACGAATTTAGACGCTACTGCGAACACTTATATCGGATGACCGTCGACTTTGTGGCGATCGTTCCACAGGACAAGTGGGACTTTTCGCCCGACCCTCCTGGAAAGTCTGGCGACGCACCGATCTTGCATCGGATTGGCGATGGTCTTGCGCCGTTCTGTAAGCAGCTCCGCCACGTCGTCTGCGTGCGCGGTGTCTACAACGCCGCGCTAGTCACGAAAAGAGTGGACTGGGCTCAAAAGCACACTCACTACACAGGCCCACTGACTCGTGCCTCGCTACTCACAGCCCTGATCGACAAGCAACGACAATTGCTCGCCGCGCTGGAGACCGTCGATATTGAGGCGCCAATCGATTGGGGCGGGACAGCCTTCAGTTTCGCCGACTTTACGTGGGAGTTCGTTCAACACGAGGCCATCCATCACGGTCAGTGGAGCGTGTATGCCTCGCTGGCCGGATTCGAAACGCCCCTTAGCTGGCGCTTGTCATGGGGCCTGTAACCCCGAAATAGCAGTTTGCTGCGCAACTTTCACCACGAGCTGCTAGTCTAGGGTTCTTGCGAACTGGCCAGATCGGTTTCTCCCGAAGATGATCGACAGTTTCCATCGTTAGTGAATGGTCGGCAATTGGGAAGTAACCGCCTGAGTCCCAGTAAGCCGCTGACAACGGAAAGAATTTGGCGGTTTTTTTGCCCTTATAAGTAGTTCACCGCACGTCGGGGAGGCCTATACAGCCTCTGCTGACCGCAAAACAGAATCCGAATTCGAGACAATCATTCCCACTTAAAACGTTCGAGGCTCCGCGCTCATTTAGCGGAACTCCCCGAAAGCCAGAACAGCGGCACCCCTGATAGGCCGGGAGATCGCTTGGAGTCGGGCCGGCCGCTCCGCAGTTTCCCAAGTGTAACGATCTCCGTCATGACATCACTACCCTTCAAGTGCACCAGGGGGTTTATTTAGAAAGGGGCGAACCATGCATGAGAGCGCTTTGACACAATACTGGAATAAACCAGCGATGAGTCGAGCTTTGTTGGTCTTGCTGGCTATGGGCTACTCTGCAAGTTCGTTTCCCGCTCGTGCGCAGGAGCAAAGAGAGTCAGCAAGCGAGCAAACCCCGCCCATTCAATTTGTAGTCTCGATCCCGGCGGCGCCGGAGGAAATGCAAATCTACAAACTGGAACCTACACGCCCCGCGCTCGAATTCCTCAACGAGAAACTCCGCGGCAACAAATTGCCGGCCTTGAGACTCGAACAGAAATTCTATGTCGCCCGAAGCGAATCGGGCCAGGACGACCGCGATCGCGTGCGCGCGTTTGCCGACCCCGTAAACGGCGACCTACATTTCATACCGAGCTTTGCCGAACTGGTCCGCGCCGAGAAGATCGAGAAGCGCGAAGAGCCGATGCTGCTCAAGCGCGCGCAAAGCGTGGCGCGCACCGCGTTCGCCGACGAACGCTTCATTCCAAAGGATGCGACGCAGCTGGCATACGGCGAACCGATCACCGTTAGGGGCGGGATCACCTCGCACGAAGCGCCGGGAAAAATGTTCGAGAACACGGGGACGCGCGGGGAGCCCCGAGTGGTGATGACCATCGTTCCGGCGATCCGTTACGCCGGCGGGTTCCGCATCTACGGGCGCGGGTCGCACGCCATCGTTTCTATCGCCAATGACGGTACGATGGTTGGCGCCTTGCGGCGGTGGCGCACCGCGTCAGCGGGCGAGCGCATCCGCACCAGCCTGCCCGCCGAAGAAGTCCGGGAGCGCATCGAGCGCCAACTCCGCCCCGCGATTGCGGCGCGCGGCACCCACGCCATCGTGGATAAAATCGCAGTCGCCTACTACGATGGCAACGCGAAATACCTGCAACCGGTCTATTATTTCGAAGCCACTATCAAGCCCGGCGCCGGGCGTGCCTCGAACATCAAGGTCGCCGGCTACATTCCTATCGGCAAGACGCTCGAACCCGTTCCTGATCTGGCCGCGCCCCCGTCCGGGCCACCTCCGGAAAAACCCAAGCAGACGTCGTTGGCATCCCCCCCGACTAACATAATCGCTGGAGATCCGGCGGACATCTCTCTCGGAGAATATCCCAACCAGGATTGGCCCAACGATGGCGGCTACGTGAGCATGTCGAACTCGTTCCTGTCCGGGCTTACTTATCTGGACAGCATTTTTCCGGGTTTGACGCCGCCGGTGACGCGAACGCAATGGTACGTCGCTTATCCGTGGGAAGTGGTGGGGCCGTCGTCCAAATACTTCCTGAATGCCGTTAACGTCGCCTACACTGTGCCGCACGGCGACTGGCTGGTCAACACCACCCTGTCCAACTACGGCGATGCCTGGTACGTGCCCAACATCGGAACGGGAGGCAATCCCGGCTTTGGCGCGGCTGCCGGCGGCGTACTGGCGACGTGGATCATCATGTCTTGCGAGGTGATTCCCTCGATGTACGATCGCCAGAACGAAAGCGGTGGTACAGGCAATCCTTACACCGCGTTTGACGCCTGGTGGCCCGTGTTCCAGGGTCTGCATAACGTCATCGGATTTCGGACCATTATGTTCTACCCCGATGACAACCTGCAGTTCGGCTTCGGCGAGGACGCCTCGTTTGGCGGCGACCTCAACGCTGCGTGGTTCCAGGAAGTCGCCGCCAACGACGGTGACGACGGTACTTACTGCAGCCAGCATCTCATCGGGCCTCCAGAGGTCCACTACGACCGCGCCTCGACAATGGTCGACGCGCGTGACCTCGGCCAGTCCATCTACAGCGTCGGCCCGCAGTCCGCATCGACGACGCTTTGGAACTTCTGGATGGACAACTGACGGGTTGACTAAATGCGACTGATCTCTCCCCGTAGGCTTTCTTTCTGTTGACTGTAAACGACAAGAGGCACTGGAGTTCTTCGCCAAGTGAAGAATGCCACGTGGAGGATTCTGTGCCCCCCTCGTGTACGCCGGGCTTGGAGAAAAGGACGAAGCACTTCGCTCGCTGGACAAAGCTGTTGATCTCCCGAATATCCCCGAGCCGTTTTGCGACACCCCGGGAGGACGCGCCGAGTCCACCCTGCGCTTCTCCGTGCCACTGTCGTACAGTGCTGAGAGTGCGGCGTTAAGGCGGCGGTCACGATCGGAGAGTTCGTTTTGATTGTCATCGGCGCCGAGGGCGGGTTGCCAGCCACATGTCCGATTCGTTCAAAACAGTAACGCGCACAATGAGAATGGAGCTTAGAACAGTGAGTGTAGCGGTTTACAAAAGGTTCGTGGATAATTTCTGCATTATGGCGGGATCGAAGCAATGGGTTCGCGTTTATCGCCCCTGCCGCTTGTATCGCGTGGAAATCGTTCATGCACATTACGTGGAACACCGATTCGTGCGTCATGCGCACGAGCATTTCGTGGTGGGCCTTGTGGAGCAGGGCGTCCAGCAGTACACGTATCGAGGTGCCAGGCATACAACTCCTCCTGGGCAAGTGTTTTTCGTCAATGGAGACGAACCGCATACTGGAGAAGCAGCGACAGCGAGTGGGTACATCTACTGCACGCTATGCCTCGGTCCTGAAGCCTTCCGCCAACTTGCGTTCCAGGTTACGGATAGAGATGACGTACCGTATCTAAAGGGGACCGTGGTTGCAGACAACGAACTCTTCAATCGACTTCGAGGGCTCCATCAGGCAGTAGCCGGGAATGCATCAACCATGCGGTGCGAGTCATTATTGCTCTCAGCGGCTCGACACTTGATTGAAATGTACTCCGAAAATCGTAAGCAGGTCCCCTCTGTCGGCGAAGAGCGTTCTGTCATAACCCAAGTCAGAGAATACCTGGACGGCCATTACGCAGAGGACATTTCGCTAGCGCAACTTGGCGCGCTGACCTCCCGCAGCCCTTTCCACCTTGCCCGCGCATTCTCGAAAGTGGTCGGTTTGCCTCCTCATGCGTATCTGGAGAGCGTTAGGATTCAGCGTGCAAGGGATCTGTTGAAGTCAGGAATGAGTGTGGTCGGGACGGCTCTGGAGATCGGGTACCCAGACCAAAGTCATTTCACTCACCGTTTTCGGCGGTTCACCGGCGTTACGCCCGGCCAGTACAGGGCGGCTGGACGCTAACTGCCGTCCCGGTTGAGTTCGGCCGCAAGATTACGCAAGACCTCCCCGCGTTTCTACTGCTAAATTGCGAACCGTGCCACCTAGAGTGGGCGCTGCTGTTGTGAATGAAACAAGGGAGGCCTCAAATCGTGTCCGCTTTGCCGCTCAACAAATTCTCTCTTCATTATGTGATCATGCGTAATTTCATGGATCACGGTTTCGCACCTACAACTGAAGCGCTTTCAGCTACTTTTGACGTCAAGCCGGAGGAAGTTGCTCAAACGCTCTCTGCGTTGCACGACTACCATGGGGTTGTCCTGCATCCACATCGTCCGGAAGTGTGGGTCATTCATCCGTTTTCAACCGCCCCGACCTGTTTTGTGGTGCGGCATGGCGACCGGCTCTGGTGGGGTAATTGTGCTTGGTGCTCGCTCGGTATTGCCGCTCTCCTCGGCGGAAACGACATTTCTATTGATAGTACGCTTGGTGCAGATGGCGGTCCGGTGACCGTGCATGTCCAAGACGGACGTGTGCGGGAAGATCTGTTGGTGCATTTTCCGGTGCCCATGACACGCGCATGGGACAATGTGATCTACACCGACTCCACTGTGCTCATGTTTGAATCATATGCAGAGATCGATGTGTGGGCGAAACGCCACAACATTGCACGTGGCGATGTGCAGCCAATTCAACGCGTCTACGATTTAGGGGCGGTCTGGTACGGCCACCATCTCAATCCAGACTGGCGGAAGTGGACGATGGCAGAAGCGCGACAGATCTTTAGAAAAATTGGACTTAGCGGCCCGATTTGGGATTTGCCTGAGTCAGCCGAGAGGTTCTGAAATCCTCGTTTCTTCATTTCGTCGAGCAACACAGGATACCGCGCGAACGAGTCGAGGTGAATTGCCGAACTTAAAGGCAAAGGGCGTGCGCGACTGCCGTTCGACTCGTACAACAACCGGTGAGAAGCGCAAGCTTCGCGATCGTTTCTGACCAAACGCGGTGCGGGAGACGTTGCTTCGCGCCTGGCGGTATCGCGACAGCGTCAAGGAAGGCGCGCCGTTGCGTCCATGGGCGCTACCGCGTGGCTACGAAAGCCTGCCTCGAAAGTATGTCTGCGGTGTGGTTCCCAGCATGGTGCGAAACATTTCAATGAAGGCACTTACACTGTCGTAACCGACTGCGATAGCGACCTCTGTGACAGATTTCTTTTGTGCCAGCATCTCCAGGGCAGCAAACAACCGCGCCTGCTGTCGCCAACGGCCAAAGGACATGCCTGCCTGAGCCGAAAACGCACGCATGAAAGTACGGCGGGCCATGCTGGCAACATGCGCCCAAGCATCCAGCGTGCGGTCATCCGCAACATCATCCAGCAGAGCCTCTGCAACTCTGGCCAGTCTTTCTTCTCTTGGTATGGTCAAACGCAAGGGCTGCTGGTCAGGCTGCCGAATCTCATCACGAAGCGTTGCGATTAAGTGCATCTTCGCGGGGTTGAGCGGTTGGCGGAGTTCCCAATCGACCATACGATGAACTATGGCGAACAATAGCTCCGACGAGTTGAACACGCAGGGCGTCTTGGGCAGCCCGCGACACATCTCCGGAGACAAGTCCACCATGGCCCCGGCAGCGCCCCCGACCGAACGCGCCGCGTGCTTACAATTTGGTGGGGTCCATGCGCAACGCTGGGAGGGAAACATCCATCGTTCGCCGGCTGTTTCCACGATGAGCAACCCGTGGGTCAGTGCGACGAGTTGCCCGCGCGGGTGGCTGTGCTCTGGCGTCCAGCCCTCGACCGTCCGCCTCTTGAAGGCATATGCCAGTACTGGCGTATCGCTGTCGTAGAGACGGCGCAGTTCTTCCATATTCGGGACTGAGAACATGGATTTACGAGGTTGACCCTTTTCCGACATAGTTCGCCACTTTCCCGTTAGCGGAACAACCAAAACATAGCTAAAGTACGCGGCAGAACAACGAAAGACAACAAGGGAGGTAGTTCACATTCGAAAGGCGGAACAAAAATCACTCCGAAGTTTTTGGAGAGGCAAAGTAAACGGCGCGAAATGTTGCGCAATTCTGCGGCGTTTGCGGGAGGCGCCCTGCTGGCTCAACTATTTCCAGCACGTCTTCTTAAGCGCCGGCGTTCCTGATCTTCGGCAGCAGGCGGCAACGGCTTCAACTGACCATCTGGCGGCGATGCGCGCGCAGATGGGCAGTGCACCTATCCAATCGCAATCGCTGGCGGAAAATCTCACGTTACTTTCCGGGCCTGGAGGAAACGTTGTGGTGTTGAACGGGCCCGATGGCAAAATCGTGGTCGACACATTTTTACTACCGGCCTGGCCGAAATTGAAAGAAACGCTCGATGGGCTGGGCAAGGCGCCGCTGAAGACGGCGATCGACACGCACTGGCATTTCGACCACACGGGCAATAACGCCAATCTGCACGCCGCGGGCGCCACGGTGCTGGCCCACGAAAACACCAAGACGCGCATGGCAGAGCCACACGACAGTGCGCTTTTGGGTTTGCACATTCCGGCATCGCCTGCGGATGCTTTGCCGCAGCAGGCATTCTGCAGCAGCCAAAAACGGCAGGCCAACGGTGAAACCGTGATGCTGCAATATTTCCAGCCGGCGCATACCGACACGGACATTTACATTCACTTCCAGAAGGCCAACGTGATTCACATGGGCGATACTTTTTTAACGGCTTTTACCCGGTCATCGACGCCAGCACCGGCGGAAAAATCGACGGAATGATTGTCGCCGCCGACAGAGTTCTGCCCCTGGCCGACAACAACACCAAGATCGTGCCGGGGCATGGCCCGCTGGGTAACAAAGCCGATCTGACCAAGTTTCGGGACACGCTGGTTGTGGCGCGCGATCGTGTGCAAAAACTCAAGACCGCCGGCAAATCGGCCGACGAAATAGCAGCGAGCAAACCGTTTGCGGACCTGGAGGCCACATGGGGCAAGGGCTTTTTTACCGGCGATGTTTTTGTGCAGATGGTGTATTCGACGCTTTGAGTCGCGATGCTCAGCGAGGCAAAGGCGGTCAGTCGTTCTGCGGTACGCCGCCTGTGGCTGATCCAAGTGAGCCTTCTATGAACCACTGGTCGACCTACTTTTTGGGCATCCTGAGTCAATTTCGAATTAGCGTTGGTACATAAAAGGGGTGAGGAAAATCAAATGAGAAAGCTAATCTACGCAATCAACGTTACCCTGGATGGCTGCTGCGACCATACCAAAACAATGGCCCCTGATGAAAAAGACTTTGAATACCATATGCAGCTCATTCGAGATGCCGACCTGTTCGTTTATGGGCGTAAAACCTATCAATTGATGGTTCCTTATTGGCCGGATGTCCTAAAAGACCAGTCTTCGACAAAAGCAGACATTGAATTTGCTCAAATATTTGACTCCGTCAACAAAGTTGTTTTCTCACGATCCCTGGAGATCGCTGAAGGGAAAAATACGAGAATTGTCCGTACAAACCTTCGCGACGAAATACTTAGATTGAAGCAAGAGCGAGGCAAGAATATTTTAGTCGGCGGCGTGGATATCCCCTCACAACTGATCGAGCTTGGCCTGGTGGATGAATATCGTATTGTCGTTCAGCCAATCATTGCAGGAGAAGGGAGAAGGTTGATGGAGGGCGTCAGCCTGCCCGAGAAATTGCCATTGAGACTGGTTGAGTCAAAGCCTTTTAAATCAGGATGTGTTGCGCTTCGTTACTTGAAACAGTGAAAGCGAACTCTCGCTGAGAATCATTGCCGCCTTTGCGTACGGGGTACACGGCCTGGTTTTTGCTGCGGCGTTCCCGGTGGCGCACCTTTCTCCGCTGTTTTTGGCAGGGAGCATGATCGAGACTTTCAGGGGCTTGCTTAAACTGCCGCGGATGACCAGATGCGCCATTTTGATCGCGAAGCACTAAGGCCCTCTGGCTTAGGCGAGAGGGTCTTTTTCATTTGTCCTGCATCCCTGCCACATGGAACAAATCTCAACACTTCGTTCTCGAGATTGCTCACCATACGCGTCCTGCGCGGACACTTGTGTCGCGCGGACCGTCGGTTCCGTCCCTGCTGCCGGCGTCAGAAATCTTGATGTCCTTCACGGCTGAGGGCTTGTCCCCGCTCTCCCGCACGCAATGTGTGCGGGCGGCCTGAAGAGAGGGGGACGCCCATGCCCTCGGGACCAACCTGCCGTTGCTTGCTATGTAGGAGTGAATCCCAACTTACCGCAGAACTCCGTTCGTCGATTGCCTTCCAGGAGGCGTTCCGCTGTTGTGCGGCCAACGGTCTAAGAACCTTTACTTCGCCGTTTCATCTCTTATCGCACTTGAGGGCCACTCAAGCGGGTCCTGGCTCCGATGATTTGTTCCGGGAATTGCTCGCCGCTCGCGCAGTCCAGCCGGAGTTAGTGGAATCATTGATGATCGTCGCCTTTGTTCCAGTGCTTCACGGCACGGTTCGGCGCATCGCAAAACAGCAGTGCCGGCTCGCCCGCGCGGACATTGTTCAGGAGGCGGTGAGCGTGTTTCTTCAAGTGTTGCGCTCCGAGCAGATGCAGAAACGTCAATCACATCTTGCTTTTGCCATTTCCCGAGCCGTCAAACGGCAACTCTTTGAGTGGGCTGCCCGGGAAGGAGCGGTCCTCGAACCGGGGGCGCGAAAAGATGCCCAACCTTACTTCGGGGCTGGGGACGACGATGAAATTATGCAGCGCCACGCGACCCTGAGACATTTCCTGCATCGATGTCTCGCAAAACGATTGCTCAACAACACCGAGTTAGACCTGCTCATTCAACTCAAACTGGATGGCACGACTGGTAAAGAGGTCGCAGAGTCGAATGCCATCACATCCAATGCCGTGCGGCAAAGGATGAAGCGTCTTCTCGCAAAACTTCGCCGGCTCGCCGGAGACGGACTAGCTCCCCAATAACTCGGTTCGTCCGCCATTTCGAAACGCCGAATCGGACGCGACACATTTTTGGCCGCTTTCGCTGAATCGATAGATAGAGGGGAGTTCACGCCGAATGGGCCGTGCGACATCGAGTGTACGGTGAGAGAAAAGGAAACGTGTTTCGCTCGTCGTCCTCGTGCGTCCGCCGCGGCCAAAAGTACGGTCGTGGATGGTGCGAACTCCCCGTCTCATAGCACTCCCATATCTGTGAGGTCTTATGAAAGGACCAAAGACGAAAGTTCACCTCTGCCTGCATTCCTTGCGAAGTCTTGCGGCGAGTATTGTCAGCCTCATCCTGGCGATGCCTGTCTTTGCGCAAACCACCGGCAGTTCCCCTTGGGAAAATGCAGTCAACGTGCTCCAGCAGGCGTTCACGAGCACGATCGCCCGCGGGCTCTCTCTCGTTGCCATCGTGGTTTCGGGTCTCACCTTTGCTTTCGGCGAAGGCGGCTCGAAGCGCGTCCTCGCAGGCGTGCTTTTTGGCGTTGGCATGGCCATTGCCGCCGTCAACTTCCTGGCCTGGCTCTTTCCGTGATGTATCGCCCGACCAGGAGAACCTGACATGGCCTACCAACGACGCATCAATCCGGTTCAGCGATCGCTCTCGCGGCCGTTGACCATCCTCGGCGCGGAACGAAAACTCTTCTTCTTCGCCATGTGCCTCGGCGCCGGGACCTTCAACCTCCTCGGCAGCCTTCTCGGCGGAATTCTCATGTTCCTGCTTCTCTACTGTGTGGCTCGGTGGGCGACCGCCACGGATCCGCAGATTTTGCGCTTGCTCCTCCGCGCCGCCAAGTTCCGCACGCAGTACGACCCGATGAAGTTCCTTCCCGTTGCGGTCACGAGGGACACCTGATGCTGAATCTGAAGCGTGTCTTCAAGAACTACGAAGAAGCCGGATCGCTCAACGCGATGATCAACCTCTTTGGATTCCTCGGTCCGCAAGTCTTCCTCACCAAATCCGGCGAAGTCGGGATTGTCCTCGAAGTGCACGGCGTGGACTATGAATGTCTCGACGGTGCCACGGTTGACGGTCTCACCAAGCGTTTGGAGTCCGCCCTTCGGCTCTTTGACGAGAATTACCGCGTTTACCAGCTATTGTTCAAGCGCAACCGGCAAGCTATCCCGCACAGTTTCTGCGGGAAAGCGCTTGTTGATTCCGCAATCCGCGATCGCCTCGCTTACTTCGCCGAAAAGGCGGATGAATTGTTCTCCCTTTCCATCTATTTCGTTGTGCTGTGCCCGGCTCTTTCCACTCGGCGTTCCCTAGCCGCCAGACTCTTTGAGTTCCCTGAACACCCCCGCAAGTCACTTGCCGACCTTCATGCTCGCTTTTCATCTGCGACCAGCGTGCGCCTCCATGGGCAAGAGATCACTCGCGCAGAATCCGTCCTCTGCCAGAAAGTCGCGAACTTCTGCTCGCACGTGAGCGACTTCGTTTGGGTACGCATTCTCGACAAGCAAGAAGCATTCGCCGTGCTGAAGCGAACCCTGAATTTTGATCCACCCGCGCTCGAAGCCGCGAAGCTGAAGCACGACACGTTCCTCGATTACTACCTCGTTGAATCGCATCTCGAATGCCATCGCGGGTATCTCCGCGTTGGAGATGCCTATGTGAAGGTCCTCACGCTCAAGGAGCCTTCCGCTCACACCTTTCCGCTGCTGCTCAAAGGCCTTTTGGGTGTCCGGGCCAACTATCACGTGGTCACGGAATGGAAAAAGGAAGAGTCCGGCAAGACGCGCCGCGAGATTCAGGCGAAGCGCCGGCACTTCCACAACACGAAGCGGTCCTTTTTCAGCCAGGTCAATCTGAATGATGCCCAAGATGCGCTCCTTGACGATGCGAAAGAATCGCAGGTCCGGGAATTAGGGAAGGGAATCGAGGAGATCGAGCTGCGGGGCAACTACTTCGGCCTTTTTTCACTGACGGTCGTCATCTATGAGCGAGAACTCGCCGCAGTCGAACGCGCAGCCGCTGACTTCTATAAGATTTTCAGCGTCCACGACGCCCAGCTCTACGAAGAGCGGTATAATCTGCTCAACGCCTTCCTCGCCGCCGTTCCCGGAAACTACACCTTCAATCTCCGGTACCTGTACCTTTTGAACACGAATTACGCCGATCTGTCCTTTCTCTTCACCTTGCACTCGGGGGAAACGCGCAACGCTCATCTCCGGCAAGAATATCTCGCCGTCCTCGAAACCAATCACGGCACGCCGTACTTCCTGAATCTCCATTATCGCGATACTGCGCATACGATGATTCTGGGCCGCACGGGCAGCGGCAAGTCGTTTCTTCTGAATTTTCTGATCACGAATCTGCAGAAATACGACCCCTTCACCTTCATCTTCGACCTTGGCGGCAGCTTCGAGAGCCTCACGCGCCTCTTCGGCGGCTCATATCTTCGCGTCGGCTTGGAATCCCCCGGATTCACCATCAACCCTTTTTGCCTTCCGCCGACCAAAAGCAATATTGATTTCTTGGTGCTCTTCCTCAAGGTGCTTCTCGGCAACAAGGCCGCCGCGCTGGCCCCTTACGCAGATCGCGCCCTGTACGAACAGATCGAGAGTCTCTACTCGCTCGACCCGGAGCTCCGCACCGTGGATGTTCTGGCGAACACCCTCCCTCGGGATTTGTCCCACGTGCTTGCTAAGTGGATTCGCGGCGGACAGTTCGGCTTTCTCTTCGATAACCCGCAAGACACGGTCTCGTTTTCGCGCTTCCAGTGTTTCGACTTCCAGCAGATGAGCCGGTATCCGGAACTTCTCGAACCGCTGCTGTTTTACATCCTTCACCGTGCGAACGAGGTCATCACCGACCCGGAGATTGCAGCAACGTTTAAGGCGTTTTTCATCGACGAAGCCTGGGTGTTTCTCCGAAACCCGGTCATCCAGCGGTACGTAACCGAGGCCCTCAAGACATGGCGCAAACACAACGCCGCCATGATCCTTTCCACCCAGTCCCTCGACGAGCTGAAACGCTCCGACCTGCTCGACATCATCGTGGAGAGTTGCGCCACCAAGATCTTTCTCGCCAATCCCGATATGGACCAGGATCTGTACCGCAAGCAGTTCCACTTGAACGACACCGAAGTCGAGTGGATCGCAACTCTCATCCCGAAACGGCAATTCCTGATCAAGACCCCGGAGCTCGCCAAAGTTGCCAACCTCAACGTGGATCGCCGGAGCTACTGGCTGTACACGAACGATCCCTACGACAACCAGAAACGGAAAGAGGCGTTCGACGCCTATGGATTTGAAAAGGGTTTGGACGTCTTAGCCGGAGGCCGGCCGTGATCCCGACCTTGCCGGAGTTGGTGGATCGCCTTGAAGTCAATCCCGTGATCGTTCCCCTCATGCTTGCTGGATTGTTGACCGGAATGGTGCTTGTCTTTCAATCGATTTCCCAGTGGTTCGATGAGCGGAATCCGTAGGAGAGACCAATCCCTAACAAGGAGAAATGCCTATGAATTTTTCTTCAAACATGCCACGAGGCCGACTGCTCGGAAGTTGCGCCCTCATCGCCGTGCTCGCATCTGTGGTCTTATCGCCAGCGTTCGCGACCAGCGACGCCGCTCGAATCGTGAAATACGGCAGGGAGGACATTGTTCCCGTTCACGCCAAACTCCGTTTTTCCACGCTCATCGTCTTGCCTGACGACGAGGAGATCCTGGACTTCACCACTGGCGATCGGGAGTTTTGGATCATCAATGGCTCGCACAATCTCTGCTACGTTCATCCGGCTCAGGCCGGCATTCGCAGCAACCTCAATCTCATCACCGCCAGCGGCCATGTCTATTCGTTTCTTCTGACGGAAATCAGTGCCGACCCCAATGCGCAACCCGACTTGAAGCTCTTCATTGAGCCGAAGGACGGATCGGCATCAAATGCGACACTCCGAGGCTACGTCCGCGCCGCCGACGCCGAAGCCTACAAGAAGGAACTCGACGCGGCACGCAACCAGGCCGCGGAGCAGATTCGCGCGGCCCAACTGCGCGCGGCCGCGGAACTCAACCAGTTTCGTTCCTCGTACCCAACCAAGCTCCAGTTTGACTACAGCCTCGACCCCAAGTCCGCGCGGGAACCGTTTCTCGTTTCCGCGATCTACCACGACGACGCCTTCACCTACATCCTCTGCGCTGCGCGCGAAAGGCCCTCTCTCTACGAAGTCAGGGACGGCAAACCGAATCTCGTTCCGTTTCAGGTCGAGAACGGAGTCTACATCGTGCCCAAGATCATGGATTCGGGCTATCTCGCCGTGGGCAAAAGGAAGCTGAGTTTCACCCGCCAGTTCCGGGCGAAGTGACGGAGGACATATGACTACGCCGTCGCCGATCCAGGACAAAGCAGCGAAACCTCCCGGCTTGCTGCCGAAAAACGTGCAGTCCTGGCTTCTGGCCGGACTGGCGGTTCTCATGGTCGCCATCATGTGGCTCACCGGGGGAAAGAAGCCTTCCACAAGCGCTCATGCAACCCTTCCGCTGCCACAGGTCCAGGCGCCACTCGAAGTGAATGAAACAAAGATTGTCGAACTGCAGAATCGCATCCAGGAGCTGCAGCGCGAACAGGTTGTCGCCCAGAACGCCCTCGCGCAACAGAATCGCCTCCTCGCCGCAGGCGTCCAGGAGCAACAGTCCGCTGGTGCTCCCGGTGGCACGAATGGTTCCACACCGGAGCGAGCGGAAGACTCGATTCAGGCCGAGCGCAAGAAGCGCGCATACCTTTCGTTGTTTGCCTCGAATGTAGCGCTCACCAACCGCAAATCCCCCCAGTCAGGGCAGCCTCGCGAAAACGAAGTGGGCGCACCATTCAACGCGGGCTCCCCGGACTCGAGCGCCGCTCAACTAGCTGAGCTCCTAAAACCTTTGCAGCCGCAAGCGCAAGTCCCTGCCTCGACTCCCAATCCCGCATCCCGCCAGAATTCCGCCGCGGAAACGCAACGAAAGGAGGAAACCAAGAGCCTTGCCGCCGCGCCGGTCGGCGCACCGGCCGCGGCGACAGGCAAGACCTACGTCCTGTTTGAAGGAACGATACTCGAAACCGTCTTGATCAACCGCCTCGACGGACAACTGCCAGGGCCCATCGAATGCCTGCTTTCCAGCGATGTTTACTCCCATGACCGCCAGCATCTACTCGTTCCCGCGGGGTCGAAACTTCTCGGCGAAACTCGGAAGGTCGAGAGCCTGGGACAGACGCGCCTTGCCGTCTCTTTCCGTCGTCTGATCATGCCGGACGGCTATTCGGTCAGTCTCGATCATTTTCAGGGATTGAATCAGATCGGCGACGCCGGACTGCGCGATCAGGTTAACAACCACTATCTCCGCATCTTCGGCACCTCGCTTGCCATCGGCGCGATCGGTGGCGTGGCCCAAGGGGGTACCTCCGGCCCTCTGATTGCTTCGGGCGGAGACCTAATGCGCCAGGGATTCGCGCAGAGTATGGCGCAATCCTCGGCGCAGATCCTCGACCGCTTTCTCAATATTCTGCCGACCATCACGATCCGCGAGGGGCACCGGGTCAAAGTTTATCTGTCGGGCGACCTCGCGCTGCCCGACTATGCCAATCACACCATGCCTTCAAATCTATGAGGGAAGAAAGGAAGAAGTTACGTGCGAAAGAAAATCCTGATTTGCTTGCTCGCCGCCGGACTCTCTGTCGGGACGGCCTCCGCGCAGTTTGGTTTTGGTGGCATGGTCTACGATCCGACCAATTATCACAACGCCGTGTTGCGGTACATCCAGCTGCAGCAGCAACTCATTCAACTCCGCAACAGCTACGCGGAACTCGTTTCCCAGTACAACCTCGCCCTGCAGATGGCGAGGAACCTTCAGAACATGTCGGCCCGTTACCGTGCCCAATTTTCCCAGTGGCGAAATGGTATGGCGACGGACACGTACTCCAACACGACGGGGTGGATCAACGGTGTCAATTCCGGGCTGCTCCCAGCCGTTCTAGCCGGATACCACCAGGCAACGACGCAGCTTGGCACCTACGATCCCAGCGCCCTCTCCGGCATGACTTCCGATGAGCTCGCCCGAGTGAAATCGCAATATGCCTCGGTTGAGCTTGCAGACGGCGCGAATACAACCGCTCTTGCTACGATCGGTTCCATCCGTGGAAATGCCCAGACACTCGAAGGGCGCATCAACAACCTCGAGCAAGATTCCCTCTCTGACGACTCCAGCCTGAACAGCGAAGTGCAGGTCTTGAACAAGATCAACGCGACAAACGTTCTCACGCTGCGTTCGATTCAAGACTCGAACAAGCTTCTCGCCTCTCTCCTCGAACAACAGACCATTGCCGCCAAACAACAGCGGGAAATGACCGCCAACGCCATCAACGCCGATATCAGCCGACGCGCCAGTCTGGCCGGAAACATGAACCAGATGACCGGCACTCTGACTGAATCATTGCAGAACTTCCGCATGCCGTAGTTCCACTTATTAATCCCAGCTTCGAAGGAGCCGAGCCAATGCACACCGATTTCCTCCAGTTCATGTATCAGGCGATCAACAATCTTCTGACACAGAACCTCGGCTTCTTCGATGCCATGGGCCAGAATCTGTTTCGCATGTTCGCCACGATCCTCGTGGCCTGGTACGGGGTGAAATCGGCGCTGGCGGCCGCAGGCGGAAAGCATTACTTCCACTTCGACAACTTCGCAAGCCTTCTTCTCACCATCGCCTTCGGCTTTGCCATGATCAACTACTACAGCACCCCGATCCCCGGTATCGGAAGCAGCTTCCACAATCTCATCACCGACGAAGCGCAGTTTCTCGCGAACCGCATCAACCAGACTGAGCTACAAACCATCGTCGACCGAGTCAGCGATTTTCAGGCACGCCTGGATGCGCCGGGCGTCACAGACTTGCTCGGCACGGTCATCTACGCCGTCGTCATCATTCTGCTCGCCACAGCGCAGGCCACGTCCATCGTCGTGATCGCCTACGGATTTATCGCGACCGCCGTGTGCGTGCTCGTTGGTCCCGTCTTTGTCCCGTTTTTCATCGTTCCGAAGCTCGAATGGCTGTTCTGGGGCTGGCTACGCTGTTTCATTCAATACGCGTTCTATGAAGTCATCGCCGCCGCCGTCGTGTATATCATCGGAAATCTCATCATCGGTGTGCTCACCTTGCAAGGAACCGGCACCATCTCCACCCTGCAGCTCATCGGATGGTTCCCTATCGTCTTTATTACGTTTCTCGCTTCGATCTACGTCCTCTTGAAGGTGCCGGCGTTGACCAACCACATCTTCAGCGGCACTGCCGGAGGGTCCACCGCGGGCCTCCTCGAAGCGCCCAGCGCCGTCCTCCATCGGGTGATGTGATGGACCGCGATGCTTCCTTCCATGACGCGAAGCGCCTCTACCTCGAATCCTACGGTGATCCCATGGTGACCAACACGTACCTCAAGATCGCTTTGGTGCTCGTCTCTCTCATTGCCGTAGCTCTCGCCTTGTTGGATCTGCGAACCATTCGAACCTTCGAGAACTTCCGGCCCCTCGTAATTCGCATCGACGACCTCGGCCGCGCGGAAGCGATCAACTATCACAACTTCGAATACAAGCCGCGAGACGCCGAAGCCAAATACTTCCTCTCGCAGTTCACCAAGCTCTACTACCGCAGGAACCGCTATACGATTCAGGATGACTTCGCCCAGTCCCTATACTTCCTGGACGGGAAACTCGCCAACGGCATTCTCGACGCCTACCGCAAAGACGACATCATCCGCAAATTCCTCACCAATACGGCGGCGCCGGAGATTGATGTCGACCTCAAGAAAGTCGCCCTCGAAGAGCTGCAAAACCCGCCGTATCGAGCTCGCGTGGATTTCTACCTCGTTTACTACTCGCCGGCGGATCACAGCGAACTGAAACGCGACCTTTACACGGCGAACTTCGTTTTCCTGTTTCAGACCCGCGTTCCGAACGAACTGATCCCCATCAATCCCCTGGGATTGACGATCTCCTATTTCCGCGAAGACCAGGCGTTCAAATGAAACACCGCAGCGCAGCACGAACCAAGGCGGTCGCGGGCGGACGCCTCGCATCCCCGGCCCAACCTCCGCGCTCCATGGTTCCTTTCACCCATCGCCCTCCATCCCAACATGGGCCACAGCCCTTCCCATCGACTTCCTTCCTCGATAGCCCAGACGCGCTTCTGAAGGGCCTCCGGTGCTTTACGGCTTTCCTCCGCCCGCTCCCTGCCGAATCAGTTTTTCTCCCGAAACACTTCGAAGAAGCCGGTTACACGAGTTAGGAAAAGCCCATGATCGCAAACGCCCTTGTCTTGACCATCGCCCTTCTGCTGGCGCTCGGATTCTGGCTCATGGGCGAGCTGAAGTTTCTCATCCCGTACCGGTATTCCCTGCTGCATCAGTACGGAGCCACTCTTCTCCTGTGGCTCGCTGTATTGTTCGCCAATCTCTTCGCAACCGTCTACGCGATCCAGCGCAAGTTCTTTCTGAAGGACACAGGCCGCAAGCTCTCTCACCTAGACAATCAGGCACTCGCCGGACACTTTGCTTTGCCTTCCCCGAGCGACACCGAGGAGCCCGACTGAAATGTCACGCGATTTCTACCGCGGACGCTACATCGCTGAAAAGGTGCGCGCCGGATTCTCTTGGTACACGCCGCGCAGGCAAGCTGATCGTCTCCGTCGCGTCCTCGATCAGCGCGAGCTCACAGCGGAGATTCTTTGTTTATGAAGATCGCCGACGAGCAAATAGCCGCCATTCAGGCGCTTGGCTATACCCCGGACGAAGCCCGCTTTCTCTATGTCGTGGCATCGCACTCGGGCTACTTCCTCCCCCGTCAGTTCATTGCCTTCAGCGGGGCGAGCCGGGGCAAGTGGTCACACGTCCTTGCCGAGAAGATCGAAAAACGCGGACACGCGACCTGGCGGGAGTACCCGGGAATTGGCGGCGTGTATCAGCTCTTTTCGAAGAGGCTGTACCGCGTCATCGATCGGGAGAACCTGCGCAATTGCCGGCCTCACTCGACCGAGTTCATCCGCACTCGCCTCCTTCTCCTCGATTTCGTCATTGCCAATCAAGCGCACGAATACCTGGAAACCGAGCACGATAAGCTCCGCTTTTTCTGTGACGAACTGAGTATCCCGAAGAACGCGCTGCCGGCGAAGGCCTACGAAGGAGCGTCGACGCCCGAACCCACGTTGCGCTATTTCGTCGATAAATTCCCGTTGTTCCTCGATTCCTCGGATGGTTCTTCCTCCCCTGTGGTCACGATGTCCTATGTGGACGCGGGGCAGGCGCGAGTCACCGGCTTCGCCAATCACCTGAACGCATACGTTCCGCTCTTTCGCTCCCTAGGTTCTTTTCGCTTCGTCTACATCGCTGGTTCTTCGATTCATTTCATTCCCGCCGAAAAGTGTTTTTCTTCGCTCGTAAGTGCCGCCCTACGGGCGAGTCTTTCGAGGGAGGTCCTGCGCTACTTTCGGCTGCGTTCGGCGTGGGATCGGAAGGAGTACGGAACCCTGTCGGCTGACGAACTCGAGTGGCTCGATCAAGCGAGCCAACTCTATTCCGGAGCGCAGACCGAGAGTCTGTATGTGGCTTGGCAGGCGGGCGAAATCCGGGAGCGCGATCTTCAGAAAGAATTTCCGGACGCAGGGACGGGACGAAGGATCGAGTTTCGGACATATCTTGTTCGCGCATAGGGAGGGTGAAGCAAGGGAATTGGAGATGGTTTGGGCCGCGTCGAAAAGTCCCCGTTTGCAAGTCGAAAGCAGGAGGAGAGCACGATGGCAATCATTAGGAAACCACCCCAAAGCATCAACCGCTCGTTGCAGCTTGAACAGCCCGTAAGCGATCTGCTCGACGAGTACGCAAAATTCGTTGACGGCACGCTTGACGACGTGGCGAATTTCGCACTGCGCAAAACCCTGGCGCGCGATCCCGACTACAAGAAGTGGAAGCTCAGTCAGAACGGAGCCACGGGCGGCAAGCGCACTGGCTCTCCGCAACCGGTAAAATGAGCGTGATCCGCCGCATCCTCAGCGAGAAGAATTTCCTCGCGTGCTTGCTCGCGGCGATAACGGGGATGATCCTCTATTTCCGCTACCCGTTTCCCGACGACAATTTCTTCCTGGAATTGATCTTTCTTTGGGCGCGCCCCGTCTTCCAGGGACTGAAGTATTGCTACACGCTGTTTCTGTACACGACCCCCTACATTATTTATTCCTTCGTTTTGTCGGGGCTCTACATCTTCACGCTAAAGGGCCCTCCCCGGCCCAAGGCGGGCAAGCTTCCGGCATATCCGCCCACCTCGAATCGCAGCGACCTATTTCTCGTGCTCGGCGAGGTCCACAATCCGCGCGCACCTGGGCCTTCGGAAGCACCCTACTGGCTTACCATTCCCGAACGGGGCCTGTTCACAGGCATCGCCGTCTTCGGCGCGGTAGGCAGCGGCAAGACAAGCGCCTGCCTCTACCCCTATGCGGAACAGATTCTGGCCTACCAGGCAGGAAGTCTCGAAAAACGCATCGGCGGTCTCGTGCTGGAAGTAAAGGGTGATTTCTGTCAAAAAGTCCACGACATTCTGAAACGCTATGGCCGCGAGAGGGACTACGTCGAAATCAGCCTCGAGTCGACGTACCGCTACAACCCGCTCCACAGCGGCCTCGACGCGTATGCGCTGGCCTACAGCATCGCGTCGCTCATCAACAACCTCTTCGGTCGTGGCAAGGAACCGTTCTGGCAGCAGGCTTACACGAACCTTGTGAAGTTCATCATTCTCCTCCACAAGGTCGCCTACGACTACGTCACGCTGTTCGACGTCTACGAATGCACAATCTCTCCCGAACTTCTGGAACGCAAGATCCACGACGCCGAGCTGCGCCTCGAAGGGCGCTACTTTCTTCTCATTCCGCCCGAAGATTACCGTGCGCGACTCAAAGACCTAAAGCCCTTCGGCTTCGCCTACGACGAAAGCCTAGGAATGTTTCGCGCGAAGGAAACGCCTGGGCTTCGCTCTTTTGTCAAAAGAAGTGCCCTCGAATGCGAATGCGTCAGCGAGAGCCGTATCAACGAGATCGATGCGGACCGTTACGAGAAGCTCCAGGCCGTCAAGCGCTGGTTCTACAACGACTGGATAAGAATCGAGCCGAAGCTTCGCACCTCCATCGTCGAAGGTATCTCAGTTTTCCTCTCCCTCTTTGACGACAATCCCGCTGTCAAACGAGCGTTTTGCCCGCCACCGGAATGCTACGACCCGGTAGCGAACGCCGATTTCCGCTATGGCGTGCCCCTGCCGTCGTTCAGTTGGCTCATTGAAACCGGCGCCGTTTGCGCCCTGAACTTTCCTGTCGGCATGAATCCCGGCCTCGCGAAAGCCCTGGGCGTGATGATGAAGCTCGACTTCCAGCGGGCGGTTCTCAACCGCATCCCGGAGATCGAATCACACCCGGAACAATACTTCCGCCAGGTGCTCTTCCTCTGCGACGAATACCACCATTTCGCGACGGTTGGCGAGAGCGAACCAACCGGTGACGAAAAATTCTTCAGTCTATCCCGCCAGCCCAAGTGCATACCCATCGTCGCCACGCAGAGCCTGAGTTCACTGAAATCAACCCTGCCCGGAGAGACCTGGCGGACCCTCCTGCAAACCTTCCGAACCCGAGTGTTCCTGTCGCTCTCCGACGATTTCTCCGCAAAGACGGCGAGTTCACTCTGTGGCCGCGAGGATCGCCTCAAGGCCAGTTGCAACTTCTCCGAAAGCGGCCACGATGCCCACATCAGCCTGTTGACAGGGAAGGCCGTTTCCCAGCGCGCGAACCTCACGGCTTCGAAGACCTACAGCCCCCATTCCGACTATCGCTTCGACATGAAAACGTTCACCGAACTCAAGAACGCGCAGTCCATCGTGATCGCCTACGACGGTTTGAATCCTCTGCCGCCGATCTTTTGCTATCTCAAGCCCTATTACAACGACCCGAATCTTTCTTATTTCGAGCAGCTCACGCGAGGGCAACTCTGATGAACGGCTTTGAAACCATACTTCCGTTTCTCAAACCCATCGAGCATCTCATCCTCGATGACTCCATCAGCGAAGTGATGGTGAACGGCCCTGACCACGTATTCATCGAGAGAGCCGGTTATATTCAGCCGGTGACCGGTGTCTCCCTGGGCGAAAAAGCCCTACTTGTTGCCGTAAAGAACATAGCCCGGCGGCTCGGCGGCGACATTTCGGAATCGCACCCCATTCTCGATTCACGGCTTCCCGACGGCAGCCGCGTCGCCGCGGTTATTCCACCGTGCAGCCTCGGCGGCGTCACACTGACAATTCGAAAGTTCAACACGCGCTATTTTGAAATGCACGATCTGATTGCGGCCGGAACGCTCGACCAGGCGCTCGCGAACCGCTTGGAGGATTACGTTCTCTCCCGAAAGAATTTGTTGATCTCGGGCGGTACCGGTTCAGGGAAAACGACGACACTCAATATCCTCGGCAGATTTATCCCCGAGGACGAGCGCATTCTCCTGATCGAAGACACGGCCGAAATTCAATTAGGCCACGCGAATCTCGTTCGTTTTGAAGCCAGGCATCCTCAAAACGGTGTTCCCGGCATCGCGATCCGCGATCTTCTCAAGGCTGCTCTTCGCCACCGGCCCGATCGCATCCTGCTCGGTGAGATTCGAGGTGGAGAAGCGTTCGATCTCTTGCAGCTCCTGAACACAGGCCATGCCGGAACGCTTTCTACCATCCACGCCAACTCCGCAAAGCAAGGGCTCGCTCGCTTCACCAGTTGCGTTCTGCAAAGCGGCGTCGAGCTGCCTTACCGCGCGATCAAGAGCAACATCGCCGACTCGCTCCATGTCGTGATTCAGATCGAGCGCAGGCCCGGGCGCCGCTACATCTCCGAAGTGCTTGAACTCAACAGCTACGATCCCGACGCCGATCTCTTCGACTACTGCGCCATCTACCAGCGACAGGAGGCACCCCAATGACGGCGCCACGAAAATCAGATCACAAAAGCATCTCTGCCAGCGAATATGTCCGAACCAACTTTCATCCCTCGGACCGCATTGCCCTCCTGGTCCGCAATAGCGGAACGGGCGAAACCATCCAGCGCATCGCAACAGCGGAGCGCGTTGTAGGAACTTCCGCACAGGAATGGCTACGGCACAAGAATGAAAAAGAGGCGTGCGATATCTATATCGGCATGAACGCTCTGAAACCCGAGGCCCGCACCCGAACGAAAGAAGACATCCAGACGATCCGGCATCTCTATTTGGATATCGATCAGGACGGCCCCGCAGCCCTCGAAGAGATTCGGCAATCAAATCTAGTCCCCACTCCCAATTACACGGTCAACACCTCGCCGGACAAATTTCAGTTGGTATGGCGGGTTGAAGGCAGCCAGCGAGAAGAAGCCGAGGCCCTGCTGCGGGCCATGGCGCGCAAATTCGGAGGCGATCCAGCGGCCACCGACTCCACGCGCGTTCTCCGGCTTCCGGGATTCCTGAATAAGAAGTACGCCGCCGATTTTCTCGTGCGCGCCGAGAAGCATACCGACTGTGTCTACCATCTTTCCGATTTTCGCCTGCGAACCGAATCGATTGACAACTACTTCCGGCCACAATCGAGACTCCCTTCACAAAGACGCGACGCACACCGGCCTTTGAGCCAATCCGAGCACGACTGGATGTACGCGAAACGTGCGCTGGCCCGCGGCGACGACCCCGAAGAAATCATCCGTAGGATTGCCGACTTCCGCAGCAGCGAGAAAGGCGATCCCCTCTACTACGCCCGGCTAACGGTGACCAAGGCCCAAGGAGAACTGACTGGCTCGCGCCAAAGAATGAATTCCAGTGCTAACAGTCCAAGGCTGGAACCGGATACGCGGATGAGAACAGGATGAGTAAAAACTTCCACCGGAAAACTCCGGACCGCCACGCCCCACAGAACTCGTCAACGTGAACGAAGCCGCGCGGTTTCTCGCTGTATCGCCTTCAACTTTCTACGGTGGCAAAGGAGGATTTCCTTCGTCAAAGTCGGGCGCGCCGCGCGCTTCGGCATGACCGATCTGCAGCGGTTCGCCGCGGAGAACAGGATCGAAGCCCGCGCGTTTGGTACAGAAGCCCACGACCGCCGTGGAGTGGATAGGATCGTATATATCTTGTATTACATGGTGTAATACGCTAGAGTTAGGTTAGGGGAAATTCTAATGTCGTCTCCTTTGACATTGAGACTTGAAAGGAAAACTCGGCAGCGCATCGCTCGCATCGCCAGCCGAAAGCGAATTTCCACTTCGGAAGTGATTCGGCAAGCGATCGAGGCCTGGGTGGAACGGCAGGAGCCCATCGGGGCGCCCTATGAAGCAATGGTTGATTTGATCGGAGTTGTTAACGGCGGGAAGGCAGGGCGTTCGGCAGAAACTGGTCGTCGCTTTAGAGAACTGTTGAAGAGTCGACGGAAACGCCCGTGATTCTCGTGGATGCCGGGCCGCTCGTTGCATTGGTCGATGCGGATGATCAGTATCACAAGAAGTGCGTTGCCGCTTTGAAGGTGTTGCGAGAGCCCTTGGTCACGGTTTGGCCTCCAATGGTGGAAGCGATGTACTTGCTAGCAGACTTGCCCAAAGCCCAGGAAGCTCTTTGGGAAATGCTCGCTCGAGGAGTGTTGCAACTCCTTTCGCTCGATCTCGCTGACGTTCATCGAATGCGCGAGCTGATGAGCAAGTACGCCGGCCGTCCGATGGACCTTGCTGATGCGGCACTCGTTAGGGTTGCTGAGCGTGAAGGAATCCGAAAAATCTTCACCGTAGACCGCGGGGATTTTGGTGTCTACCGTCTTCACGGACGAGTACGACCCACCATCATCCCCTGAACAAGGTTCGTTTGAGCCGGGACTACGATCAAGAACAAAGCGAGCAACTACTGGGTACCACCAAAATGCACACTCGCCGGCAAGTGCGTTAAGATCGCAAGCGGAGGAGTGGGTGAGCGGTTGAAACCGGCGGTCTTGAAAACCGTTAGGCCCGAAAGGGTCTCGGGGGTTCGAATCCCCCCTCCTCCGCCACTAAAAACAATGCAGCGTTGGAGTTAGAAGGATTGCCCTTTCGATTGAGGCGGGTGATTGCGCGGCTCTTTATGACTGTCTTATCACACTCACTTACTGGACTTGCCCTACTGCCAGCTCGCTAAACAGGTGTTCGACTTTCGCCATACCGTTTGCTGTGACTTCTGGAACGTCTTTGATGTAGTGCGCGAGTGTTGTATTCACGCTGGAGTGCCGCAACAGCCCTTTCGCCGCCATCGGGTCGTGGGTCATCGCAGTTAGCTGTGTTGCGATACCTCGACGGAGCGAATAAAAGCCTTGCCACTCAATTGGCTTCCAACCTTTCGCCTTGCCGTCGCGGTAGTTTTCGCGATTGCGGAGTGCTGGGCGGATGACTCGCTTCGCCAGCATGTTTAGGTCAAGCGGCTTGCCCTTCACGCCTCGAAGGATCGGGCCATTCCGAGGATTGCGCTCGACTTCTCGCAACTCCGCGAGAAGGTCTCTCAACGGCTCAATCACCAGAACGGGCTTTGCGGCGCTCGCTGTTTTCGGATCGGTAGTGTGCTTTCGCCACACGCTTTGTTTTACGCTGAGGCGCTGGCCATCGTAATCATCCCATCTTGCGCCTCTTGCTTCACCCGGACGCAAACCGGCAAAGAACATCAACCCGATGGCAGTCTGTGCTTGGAGCTTCGAGCGTTCCTCAACGTCCTTGGCTCGTTTTAGCACGTCGAGGGTTGCCACCACCTCATCTGGAGTGCAGGCGTGCGTTTCAGCCGGCGCGGTTGCTTTCCGAGGGATTATGGTTCCTTGTAAGGGGTTAACTCCGTCGAGCACTCCAAGATTTTTCGCGTAGGTAAAGACGCCGCTCAAGAGCGACTTCGCGTGCTTAAGCGAGCTGCGTCCCCAACCTTTTCGCACAAAGTATGTGAGAGTGTTCGCCGCGTGGGCGGTTCTGAAGTCGAGCTGCCAAGCCAACCAACGGCCTCAAGGGTCTTTTTCTGTAGCTTGGACATCTTTTCGGAACAGCCGGGAGTGTGGGAGGCTACTACGCCAGTGCCTGGAGTTGAATCCCAACTACGCGACCGCGATCGCTAAGTACGCTACCTCTTACTTGAGCTCTCTGGATCGCTATGAAGAAGCCAGCGATTGGTTAGGCCTGGCTCTCCTCTTGGATCCGCTCTCGCCAAACGTCCACGCCGACCTGGCAATCAACTCTGGGTTGCGTGGTTTCGATGAGCGTTTCGAGCAGGAGGCGGCACGAGTCCTTGAAATGGATCCAGCAATGGGCAAGCTGTAGTGGTTTCACATGAAAACCCGCGGCGCTCGCGGGAACTGGCTGGGAGCGGTAGAAGCCGCGGAGCGCGCGCTTGCGCCACCTGCCGGAGGATCCGGTGACTCTATGTTTCGCTGCCGCTGCTTATGCGGGATTCGGCAATGCCCGCCGTGCAGCCGAATTACGGGGAAAGCTTGAATCCCTTTCGCAGGTCCGTTATGTGCGGTACGCGCCGCTTGCCTATGCGCACGACGAACCGGGAGGCGAGGAAGCTTTCTTCCAGCTAATGGAGAAGGCAATCGAAGAGCGCGATGCTGGGGCGCGAAACCTGCGCGTCATGCGCCGTTTCACGCGTTTCGCCTCAGACCCGCGGTACGACGCGCTGCTCGAGCAGGTCGGGCTGAGCGATCAGCAAGTCGCGCAGGCTGCGGCGGTCGACCTTGCCGGTTAGGCCCTTGGGCAGCTCGGCCAGGAAGAAGATTCGCTCTGGTATCTTGTAATCCGCCAGAAGTTCACCCGCATGGGCGCGCAGCTTCTCTTCGGTTACCGTTTGGCCTGCGCGCAGAGTTATCCCGGCGATGGGAACCTCGCCATATTTGGGGTGGGGTGCGCCGATGACACCGGCTTCTTGTACTGCGGGATGCTGGTAAAGCGCCTCTTCCACCTCCTGCGGTGAAATGTTGGAGCCACCCCGAATAATGATCTGCTTGAGGCGGCCTTTGAACCAGTAGTAGCCGGCGTTGTCGCGCGAGGCCAGGTCACCCGTGCGCAGCCAGTCGCCGTCGAATAGGCAGTTGGTGGCAGCGCCGCGTCCTGTGCAGCCTGGGTCTGCTGCACGGTCCTCTGCGGATTTCCAAAGAACACTGCGATAGCGTCCGACCACCGTATAAAGCGGTCCTGCAGCGTCTCCGGCACGCCAAACATTCCCGCAATAACGCGCACTGGCAAAGGGTAGGCGATCTCCCGTAGGACGTCCGGCTCTGAGGTGTGTCGCATAGTTTCCAGCATTCGATCCACAATTGCCTCAATCTGAGGCCGCAAGCCCTCCGCAACTGCGGGCGAAAAGCCCTTATTCATCAGCTTGCGTAACCGACGATGCTCGGGCGCATCCATGAAGAGCAGCCCCAGATTTAGCGTTCGCGCAAGCTCGCCAAACTCAGCCCGTCTCTCGGGGGGAAGTGCAAAAAGGGATCTTCCGGCGCGCTTAGCGGAGAGCCTAGAGTCTCGAATGAGAGACGAGCAGGCAGCGTGCCTGAATACTGCCCAACCGCCGCCGAGGTAAGGCACAGGACGAAGGATTCGGTTGTCCTCTAGGAATCTTCGATAAGTCGGATAGGGGTCTCTGAGGACCTCATCCGTAAAGAGAAACTCTGCGGCTAGAGTCGCTTGCGCTTCGGACATAGTCATCACCACGCGGGAACTTAAATCCTAGTGCGCTCATTCTGGTGTCGAGGTTTCACGAGGGCAAGCAGTAACGGGTTAGGGGACCGTTACACGTTTCACAGGCTGACTGACGCTTTCGCTCATGATCGTGAAATAACTGCCAAGCAGTTGGCTACGCGGAAATAAGTCTCCGAGGCTTCTCGTCGAAATACACCAGGAAATCGGTGCTCACGGCTCCAGCACCGAGCTGACGCAGCAGAGTTGTTACCTGGCCGCGATGGTAACTGGAATGGTTGACTACGTGGACCAGTTGCTGCCAGAGCGGATAGGAATAGCGCTGGCCTTTCAGGTTTATGTAAGCCAGTTCCTCGCCCAAGAGCTGAGGGGTGAGCGCCTCGATAAACTGCATCTGGTCACGCTCTAGTGTCTCCCATCTTGATTCCAGCGACTGGACTGTGGGAAAGGTCGCGGGGTCGAGCAATGCTTTCGGTGAGCGTCCCTGCCAGCGTTCCAGGTAGATCCACTCTGCGCCCAGAATGTGAGCGAGCGTATCACGGACCGACGAAAAGCTATTGCCCATAGGGCCGAGAAAATCATCGTTGGCCAATGCCCTGGCGACTGTCAGAGTTCGATGGCCAGCCCAACGGTTGTAGTCATAGAGTTGGCGGATGTTATTCAGTTCCACGGCGCAATCTCCATCGTCAGGTTCAATCCTAAAACAGTTCTATAAAATTCCGAGTCATCTTTTTTCGGCGGTGCAAGCGAAACTGGCGGCGTCGTTTGGATTGCCGCTACCGTTGAAGTCATAAACGAGAGGATTGGCCTCGTCATACAGATATTAGACATCGCAAATTGACTATTCGGAGCGGTCAACTCCGGGTTTGTCGGCAATTCGGAGAGCGCCGGGATAAACCGGCATCTCTAACAATGCCGACCCTGTCAACTCCTTTTTTGAACAGACTCTTCCGTTCACTCCCCGGAGTGGTCTTGTTCGTTTCGTTGACCTCTGCATCGACGACCACGGCTCGTGCGT
>DATEGO010000130.1:0-9457 GCA_035280065.1 Candidatus Acidiferrum sp. | reverse complement strand
ACCTTGATCTGAGCTTCCGGCTTCAACGTGCGCAGCGCCTTGTAGCTGCCGATGACGATCTCATCGCCGGGTTGTAAGCCCTTGGTAACCTCGATGTCGGTGACGCCTGATATTCCGGTGTCCACTGAGCGGAACAAAGCCTTTTTGCCGTTCACGACAAATACGCCCTGGATCTCATCCTTCTTCGGGTCGCCAGGCGCCGCCGGAGGTGGCGCTGCAAGGGTCACACTTGACCCTTGGCCCTTGGCGTTCTTGGCGGCTTCTTCCAGTTCCTTGCGAGTACGCATTGCCAGGGCCTGGATGGGAATCGCCACAACATTTTTGCGCTCGGCCGTCTTGATCTTCGCGGTAGCCGAAAGACCGGGGCGCAAGTTCTCGGGTGGATTGTCAAGCGTTACGACGACTTTAAAATCCTTCGCTTCTTGCGTACTTGTTGTAGTTTGCGTAGTGGTCAATCCAGAACTGCGCAATACCGCTTGCGAGCCGATTTCGGTCACTTTGCCCTTAAACACTTTGCCAGGAACCGCATCGATCGTGACGTCGGCTTCCTGGCCCATCTTCACATTGACGATGTCCGTTTCGTCCACTTTGACTTCAGCAGTGACCACCGACATATCGGAGAGCGTCATCAAGAAGCTGCCATTAGAATTCTGGATGCCTGGAACAACGTAGTCGCCCACGCGTTCCGGCAGATAGCTAACGATGCCATTGATCGGAGAGGTGTAGACCGTCTTGTGCAAAACGTCTTCCGTGTGTACGAGGACGGCCCGGCTTTGATTCACCTGCGCTCGCGTCTGATCCGTTTGCGCCTTCAAGGCTTGCACGCGCGCCCTTGCGGACTCTACGGAAGCTACCGACGCATCATAGGTCGTCTTGCGCTGGTCAAAATCCTGCTTCGGAATCAGGCCATCTTTATAGAGGCCTTGCCCGCGGTCATAGTCCAGCTTGGCTTTTTCCAGATTCGCCTGCTGGGAAATGAGATCCGCCTGCGCCGCTTTATAGCTGCCCTCCGCAGCCTGTGCGGCGGACTCTGCCGACGTGGTCGCCGCCGATTGTGCCTGCACGTCTGCGTTCGCCTGAATGTTCTCCTGAAGGAGCAGTTTGTCCCCTTTCCTTACCTTGTCCCCTTCTTTCACCAAGATCGCAGTGATTCTTCCAAATCCCTGGGCCGTCACATTGGTATAGGTAGTCGGCTTGACTTCGCCCGAGGCGGTTACCAGAGACACCAAGCTGTCCTGCTTGGCCACTTTGGCCGTTTGCACGGTAACAACACCTTTGTTCGCCTGATTCACGCTGAAAAGAACAATTCCGCCGAGAACAACCACGACACCCGCGCCAATCGCCACTTTATGCCACGTCTTCATTCGCTTCCCTTTCGCTCCACCACGCTGCGGCCACCACTCCAAGTTGCTGCCATCCCGCGAAGTTCCATGAAATCTTGGGTTTGCGATGCTGCGCGATGGCCAATGCCTGAATTGATCCGCTCGCTTCTACTTGTAGATACGCCCGTCCCCACGGAAATGTTTCGCGGGATATTCAGCCCCGCATTGGCACTCGGATGCACGACAAACCCTAGGATTGCCCGTTCGTTCGGAGATCCTCGCCTGGAGCGGCAGAGGCTTACGCCCAATATCCTATCCTACCGTCATTAATGCTGCATGAAAAGGGCGCCTGCTTAAGCGGTCCGGGCAATCCGACCCACTTCTATTGGACGCGAGAAGGAGCCCTTTGGTCAGCCTGACCTCAGCGCGTTTGCGGAGTGGACCGGCTGCCGGTAAGAGTGGCGCAGCGGTCGTATTCGGCTCTGGCTTTTTCTGCAAGCCCCTGCTTGCGGTAAACGGGAGCCAGCATGCAATGCAGATTAGGAGTTTGCGGAGAAAGCTCGACCGCCTTTTCTAATTCCGCCTGCGCTTTGGGAAATTCCTCAAGTCGAGTGTACGCCTTGCCGAGGAGTTCGTGCGTTTTGGAATCGCGCGAGTCAATTTCAATTGCTTGAAGAAGAAGTGTGACGGCATCCTTCTGGTGGTTTTCGTCAATCAGAAGGCTGCCCAAGTCCATGTAGGGGCGGGGGTTCTTCGCGAGAGATTGCTCTTGCCAAGCGATGGCCTTTTGGTAGGCTGCGGCAGCTTCTTCGTTATGGCCCATACCGGCAAACGACAAGCCAAGATTGTCTTCCGCTTTCACGTTTTTGGGATCGAGCTTCAAGCATTGTTGGAAGGCGCTGACAGCTTCGGCGAAGCGGTTCTCGTTGTATTTCGTGCGGCCCAGATTGTACCAAGCGTCTGAATCGTTTGGAGTCCACTCGAGCATCTTGGTCAGCCACTTGTCCGCGTCGGGATAGTCCCCCAGCACGATGTAGTCGAATGCCACAATTTTCAGATCGGCAGCCGAAGGATTGTGGTATTTTGCGCCGGCCGTAAATTCCTCGAGCGACGCCTTGGCCTTTTCTTCCCGGTCTTTTGGAAGGCCCGGCTCAGGAGTCCCGAGCGCGCCGCTTTGCGCTTGAAGGGCAAGCTGGCGGTCCAGGATCGCTTCTGCCTGGATTTCGCGGAAAAGGACATGGCCGAGCAGGAAGTGGCCGTCAGCAGAGTTCGGATGGGCCTCCAGGTATTGGCGCACCACATGGTCGGCTTCGGCGAACTTGCATTGCCGGAAAAGGCTTTTGGCGTCTGTGAGAAGCGCGTCCGTTTGCTCAGAAGACTGAGTGGTATTTGCGGCTCTCGGTGGGGTCGCGGAAAGAAGAAAAGAAACGGACCCGAAAAGAAGAACCAAAAAAGTCTTCTTTACATTTTGTGAAGCAATTTGCATTTCGTTTGGGAGGGCATCACGGACGAGTCACATCCGCGCCACCCATCTTTCAGATGTTGTTTTTTCTTCCTGACTCCTGCCATTCTAGCGCAAAATCCAGCTCGGACGAGTGTGTAGAGCGTGGTTGGCGGACCTGTTCATTCTCAAAGGACACCAAATTGTCAGGCAAATTCAGCGAACTGTGCTAAGCCGAAACAAGCTGCTCAATCGCCGGAGAGGTGGCAGAGTGGCTACATGCGGCGGTTTGCTAAACCTACCTGCCCTGCTTGCACTCGCTGATTTTCACGTGTTTTCAGTAATTTACGCTGCTCTCATTTGCACCGAGATGGCCTCATTTGCGGCTTAAAGTGCACCAAGATTCCGTTTCTGCAGAATCACGCGAATCTCCTCCTCGTCTGGCGCTTGGTCAATGCCAGGTATGTCCCAACATTCCGAAACGGTGTAACGCAACGCGTGATTCTGACACTACTCAGGCAACTGGCCTGTCACTCACTCAAAGGTCGGCTCTGCTTTCATGCATGGAGGGACATCATGAAAAAGCGCGTTACGCGGAGGTGTTTTCTAGCTTCGGCAGGCGCGGCAGCCTCGGTCACGTTGTTGAGCGAGCCTTTCTTTGATGGAGCTCAGGCACGAGCAGCCGTGCCGTTGGTCCGGCGCGACGTGGGCAAGATGGATGCCAACGACCCCATCCTTGTGGCCTATGGCAACGCCATTCAGAAAATGCAAAGCCTGCCGAACAACAATCCGCTGAGTTGGGCATACCAGGCTGCCATTCACGGAACCTTATTGTCGCCGCCTTTAACGGCGTGGAACACATGCGAGCATGGAACGGACTTCTTCTGGTCATGGCACCGCATGTATTTGTATTGGTTCGAGCGCATTATCCGGAAGGTGTGCAATGAACCCTGCTGGGCGCTTCCCTACTGGGACTGGGCGCCAGGTAGCGAGCTGCAGCTCCCTGCGCCGTTTCGCGTTACGACGAGCCCGCTGTACGCGAATCGTAATCCGGCGATAAACAATGGCACGGGTTCGCTAAACCCATTGGCTGTGAGCATCAGTTCCGCGTTTAGTAACACAAATTTCCTTACGACCAATCAGATGATCCAGTACCCACATGGCAACGTGCACGGGGAGGTTGGCGGTTGGATGTGCTGTGTGCCCTCGGCAGCCCAGGATCCGATTTTCTATCTGCACCATGCGAACGTCGACCGCCAGTGGAATTTGTGGCTGGCGCAAGGCGGGGGACGCACCGATCCACTGTGGGACGCCACGTGGAAGAATCGCCAGTACACCTTCTTCGACGAGAATGGGGCACAAGTGCAAATGACCGCGTGCGAGATTCTGCGTGCGGCGGAGCAACTCAATTACGTGTACGAATGCGAGCCACCGCAAGTGAAGGAGTACTGCCTGCGAATTCTCCCTCCGCCTTGGGTGTTCGAGATCGAAGTGTTGCTGCACGTGCCGATTCCCCCTGTGGAACTGCAGGCGGAGCCAGTTACGTTTCCTATCGAACTCAAGGGGATAGGAGCCCGAATCATGGCCCTGGCCGAGAGCAAGATGGACACCGTGTTGCTCGAATTTAATGACGTGGAGGCGGAGAAACCACCTGAGGCGGTTTGGGCCGTGTTCGTGGACCGGCCAGCTGGAATGCAAATCGACGAGAAGAGCCCGTCCTTTGTAGGCAGCTTTTCGCTTTTTGGCGTGGGCATTCGCAGCGAGACTCACCACGAGTTCAAGCCAGGCCGATTTGTCTTTCCTCTGAATCGCGCTTTGCAGGCCGGGTTGAAGCCCGGCGAGGAACGGATTTCCGTAACGGTCGAGCCGATCGGAATCCTGATCAGTGGAAAGCCTTCGCGACCGGAAGTGAAGTCGCCCGTTCGCATCGGTAAAGTAAACCTTCTCGTAGAGCACCGCAAAGAAGGTCCGAAAGAAGGAAGCGAAAAGCCGGAGTGAACTGTCTACGTTGCCCGATTACGCGGGCAACGCAATGGGCAGCCTGGCCAGCACTTGCTGACTCCCGGTCTAGTGCACCTTAGAGTTCTTTTTTATATCTGCCCGGTTTCCTGGATGGCCCGGCCAGCCGAACAACGCACAGGGTCGAGAACGGTTAGGTCAGAGAAACGCCTTGGGAGGGCGACGCGGACGTGAGCCGCCAGATTAACACGCGCATTTTCACAGAAATCTATTAATCATCGAACGTTGCGGACCCCGCGTTTGTTCGCAGGTCGCCGGTGCGCTTCGCAGCAAGCTTGCGGTCACGCGGCCGTGGGCGAGGGGTTGTTGCCGCGAAGTACCTGGACGTCAAGTTCTTTCCCAAATAGCGGGAGTATAATGCGGGCAAGCAGATGTGATAATGACCAATTCATTCCTTCAGAGGTTATTTGGTCGAAAGAAGCGCGGCAGCGATGTGTTGTCCCTGGGCGTCAGTGAGACTGTCAAGAGCCTCGCTAAACCAGGGTTACCATCCAGTGATAGGGCTACTGGACGAAACGAGAAACCTCTGGAGTCTCCCCCTCCCGAGCAGCATGCCGAGACCAAGAGAAAGGTGAATTCCTTATTTGCCTTCGTAGACCCGAAGGATCCGTTTACGGCTGGTGAAATCGCGGGCGAGGATCTACCCGGCCCCATCCTCTCGATCTTGAGTGCCCGGCAGTTCAATTCTCTGTTCCTCTTTCATACTCCGCATACCCGGGAGAATGCGCTGGCGACTCAAAAGGAGATATCTCACAGGTATCCGGGCTGCCGGATTCGAATACATGAACTGCCCGTTTCAGACCCGAAGGACTACTCGCCACTGATGGGCCGCTTGGCGCGCATGGTGCGCATTTTGATGAGACAGCCGACGACGGGAGATCCCTACGTGTGCGTTTCTAGCGGCACCGCGGAGATGAGGGCAGCGTGGTTTCTGCTAACTGCGCTGGGGGTCTTGCCCGCGAAATTGTTGCAAGTCGGATCGCCCGCGCGACCGCTCTTCGGCGAGGCCAACGTAAAAGAAGTGCGAATGGACACGAGCGATTGGCCAGCAATCCAACAACTTGCAATGCCTGCGCAATATTGGCTTGAGTTCGGGGAAGCTGAAGGATTTAGCATGACGCGTGTCCCAGAGGGAGCACCAAGGTCACGCATAACCTGGCCACGCCGGGTGCCAAAGAAGACCCTTCCCACCCAAGATGCTGCCGCGAAGCCCCAAGCCACGGGAGAAGAGCTTCAGTCATTCAGCAGCGAGGTAGAAGGTTCCGTGCCGCCGGTGGTGAAAGACCTAATTCAGAGTGAGCCGCCGGACGCTCCCGCCCTTGACGGTGCTCTCCAGGAGCTCGGGATTTATGTGGGGTCAGCGGTTCTGAGGCATGCGGCGGAACAAGCAAGCATCGCGGGCGGAAGTCATTTACCCGTTCTTCTGCTGGGGGAAACGGGCACCGGCAAAGAACGATTTGCTCATCTGATCCATAGACTGAGCCCGCGCTTTCCCCGCGAGATGGTGGCTATCAATTGTGCGGCAATCCCGCAATCGATCGCGGAAAGCTATCTCTTCGGCCATTTGAAGGGTGCTTTTACAGGGGCAGATCGCGACAAGAAAGGAATGTTCGAAAGTGCGGACCAGAGTACGCTCTTCCTCGACGAAATCGCCGAGCTAACCCTCGAAGTTCAGGCTAAGTTGCTGCGTGTCATTCAGGACGGCGTGGTCCAGCCGCTCGGAAGCACAGCGCCTCGCAAAGTGGACGTGCGGATCATCGCAGCAAGCAATCGTGATCTGAGGAAGGAGATATCTGCCGGACGTTTCCGCGAGGACCTGTATTTCCGGCTTGAAGTTGTGCACATCAAGCTTCCCCCGCTGCGCGAGCGCCGACACGAAATTCCCGAACTGGCACTTGCTTTGCTTAGAAGAATCAATCAGCGGAGGGTCAAACCGCTTCCGATGGGCTCGGATGCCTTTACGCGTCTTGAGTCGTACGATTGGCCGGGAAATGTCCGCGAGCTATCGAACGTCTTGGAGAGGTCAGTACTCTATGCACGCGGGTGGTCTATCGGGGCTGACGACTTGCTCATTACCGACCATCAGCCGGCAAAAGATCCTTTCGCAACACTGCCCCAACCATCTCCAGGGTTCAAGGTCGACGAGTATCTGACGCAGGTACGGAAGCAACTGTTCCTCCGCGCGCTGGCGGCTTGCAACGGTAACCAGGTCGAAGCAGCCGAGCTGTTGGGCATCTCGAAGCAGGCAGTCAGCAAGTTCCTGGCAGGACAAAACGACAATGTTGGTTGACCCTCGGTAAACCTCGTTTGTCGCCATCCCTTCGTTCATGATGGTAACTGATTGATTCTATTACAGTGTAATTTGGTCCGCGGCGTGCCTTACTCAACATGGATAACACATATCCAAAAGAGGTACGGACAAAATGTGGACCCTTCAAGAAGAATTCTCGCGCATTGACATCGGCCAATCTTCGCAGTTCCGGAATCTAACCCTGTTTCCAATTATGCGGCGAAGCACGCCCGTCCAACAGCTGGACTACCTGCTCTTGGAGGATGGGATTGCGCAAGGGCAAGTCCGGGTGACTGAGCTTCACTCAAGCGGATCTGTCCCAGAGCTACGTCTTGAAAACAACTCGGACCTTCCGGTTCTCCTGGTGGACGGAGAAGAACTTGTCGGCGCAAAACAGAACCGCGTCCTGAACCTGACGATCCTCGCACCAGCGAAGCACGCTACGGTGATCCCTGTCTCCTGTGTGGAAGCCGGGCGCTGGAGCATGTCGTCTGCGGATCTGAAAACTGCCGATTACGTCATGTATTCGCTGGGACGCGGAGAACGAGTTACCCAAGTCACGGAGTCCATGCGTTCGCATGGTACTCGCGGGTCTGACCAGAGAGCGGTCTGGAGCAACATCGCCGCCAAAGCGGCGCGCCTAAAGGCGTCGTCGCCAACCGGAGCCATGTCCGCCATCTATGAGCGCCACGCCAGCTCGGTCGAGGAGTTCGCCCGCGCTTTCAGTTGGCAGGAGGGTCAGTGTGGGGTAGCGTTCGCAATCGGCGGCCGAACTCTTGGGTTGGAAATCTTCGATCACTCGGAAGCAATGCGCAGGTTCTTCCAAAAATTAGTCCGGAGCTATGCCCTGGATGCCTTGGATGCGGCCCCTGCGGCAAACGAACCTTCAAGTGTCGAAGCGGTGTGCGCACTTGTGACTCAAGTCGGCGCAGCACCGAGTTTCACGGAGCAGTCTTTAGGACTCGGGAAGGACGTGCGGCTCAACGGGCCCGAGATTTCAGGTGCGGCTCTCTGGGCCCGGGAGCGGTACGTGCATATTTGCGCTTTCGTGAAAAACAGCAAGCGTTCAGACACATCAAGTTTTTGGACTCGCATAAGTCGTCCAAGCCACCGCCGCATGTTCTGAGTGATTCAGAAGATGGTGAAATAGACCTCAAGAAAGCAAGCACCGCAGAAGCGTGTGTAATGACAATCGGCTCGATGGGGGAGGATGGTCTTGATCTAATGTCACCCGTAGACAGCAAACAAACGAAGACAGCTGTTCGACCGCTTGATCCAGACAGAAACCGCCTGGACACCTGGAAGGAAATTGCTGTTTATCTTGGCCGGGAGGTACGCACAGCTCAGCGCTGGGAGAAGCGTGAAGGCCTTCCTGTCCACAGACACTTTCACGCGAAAGCCAGTTCGGTGTGCGCATTCAAACATGAGGTTGATGCCTGGCTGCATAGGCGTCGCCGGGGCGCGAGCGGATCTGGTATGAAAAAGGAATGCTCGGAGCACGTGACTGGATGGCTGAATCCCACGCTGCTTGCGGGGAGCGCAATGCCGGTCAGATTACGGTCATGGTTGCAAAATGCTGCTGCGGGAGTAGGATCGGTGGACCTATTGCAAGGAGAGAATCGAATCCGCCTGCACTTCTATATACAGTTGCACCGGGAACGGGATTTGAGTTCTTCCCCTAAGAATTTAGTGAATCGTGGCACAGACGTAAACTGAACTAACTTAGGCATAAATAGGATTCAGTATGTAAGATTGCCGCCGAATGTGCCGTGGCGTGCATTCTTGAGTTTTTGGGGATTTCCGTCGCTGAGGAGTTGGCTTGCACCACCCTGCCAACATCCGCAAAACAGGGCAGTTTCGTTCCCTCCTATCTCCTATCCCACCAGGCTGGTGACTTGCCAAAGGACTGGATGACATCGTGATGGTCGCCTGTGACCTTGCGGGAAGCTATACTCCCAAGATTCGCCGAAAGAGTCTCGCTTAATAATCGTCATGCCGAACGAACAGGATTCCGCCGCTCCCGGCCTCACAACCACAGCGCGCTGGCGCCGCAGGGCTCGAGAGTGGACCCGTGCGATCGGCGAGGGATTTCAGACGAGCTACCCGAGCCCCTCAAATCCCTATTGGCGTGCCCTTCCTCTGCGGAAGATGAAACGGCTGTTGGTTGGCACGTTCTTGCTGTTGTCCGTCGTCGGCTTCGCTCTAAACATCATCCGCTTCAACCAGCGCCAGCTGCTCCACGGTTTTTTCTGGCCGTTGGTGATCGCCAGCCTCTCGACTCTAGGCCTGGTCCTGAGGCTGACGAGGAGGCACTGGGTGATTCCAACCGTGGTCCTCGTCGGCGGAACCTGGTGGCTGGCCCTTCGCTTTCAGGCCTCTCTTCCT